>JAZQXX010000038.1:0-40877 GCA_045633085.1 Negativibacillus sp.
CCGTGCATACCACAATACCACCGGTATCGCAGGCTACACTCTGATTTACAACTCTCATGGCATGCGTATCGTTGCTCATGAGCCATTCACCACCACCGAAGATGCTGTAGAAAACAACGTGGATATCCACTCCACCAGCAATCTGTTCGAATCTTTGAACCAGCGTATCCTCGAAGGTGATACCGACGGCGGTGAAGTAAACAAAGAGAAGATCGAAGACCTGAAGATGCTGCTGAAAGCATACCGTCTGGGTGTTGTAAAACCAGAAACTATCCGTCCAAGAGCGAAAATTTAATCCTCATGGAAACAAAGAAAGCCAAGCTGCGCAATGCAGCTTGGCTTTTATTTGTATTAGCACTTCTATCGAGATACAAGATTCGATATGCAGGAATCTACTCAGCGGAAACTTCTCTTTTGAAGAAAAGGCAACCGTCTGTACGCTGAACAAATTCCCATCCCTCTGCACCGAGTTTATTGAGGGCAGTTTCAAATTCAGCCGCTATCTCCTCATATCCCTTTGTTCCAAGAGGGATTCTTGTTGGAATGGTGATAACTTTGTATTCGAACTTTTTCATACAATCGCACTCCTTTTCCATACTCAAGTTTTCGAACTGTTATGTCCATTTTACACACCTGCGCCGTATAAACAATAACAATCCCGACAGTGAAATCTGCCGGGACTGTTTTATTATGAATATTAAGCCAGTTTTTCTACTGCAGCTTTCAGGTCGTCAACGCGGTCGGTTTTCTCCCAGTTAACGCCCAGGTCTTCACGGCCCATATGACCGTAAGCAGCCAGTTTGCGGTAGATTGGTTTTCTCAGATCCAAAGTTTTGATGATAGCGGTTGGACGCAGATCGAATACTTCGTATACTGCTTTTTCCAGAACTTCGTCAGCCACAACGCCGGTACCGAAGGTGTTTACGTTGATGGAAACAGGCTGTGCTACGCCGATTGCATATGCCAGCTGAACTTCGCAGCGTTTAGCCAGTTTAGCAGCAACCAGGTTTTTTGCAACGTAACGTGCAGCGTATGCAGCGGAACGGCCTACTTTTGTTGGGACTTTACCGGAGAAAGCACCGCCGCCGTGACGACCCCAACCACCGTAGGTGTCAACGATGATTTTACGGCCAGTCAGACCAGAGTCACCCTGAGGACCACCGATTACGAAACGACCGGTTGGGTTGATGAAGATTTTGGTGTTTTCATCCATCAGCTCTGCAGGAACAACTGCTTTGATAACATGGTTCATGATATCTTTGCGGATCTGTTCCAGAGTAGCTTCTGGGTGATGCTGGTTGGAGATAACGATGGTATCTACACGAACAGGAACATCGTCTTCGTATTCGATGGTAACCTGGGTTTTGCCGTCTGGACGGAGGTAAGCCAGGGTGCCGTCTTTGCGAACATGAGCCAGACGTTTGGACAGTCTGTGTGCCAGAGAAATTGGCAGTGGCATCAGCTCTGGAGTATCGTCGGAAGCGAAACCGAACATCATACCCTGGTCGCCTGCACCGTTATTTTCTTCTGCAGCTTCATCATTGCGGGTTTCCAGTGCGCTGTCAACACCCATAGCGATGTCTTCAGACTGTTCGTCGATGGTGGAGAGAACTGCGCAGGTATCGCAGTCGAAGCCGTATTTAGCACGGTCGTAACCGATTTCACGGATTACTTCACGAGCCAGTTTTGGGAAGTCTACATAGCAGCTGGTGCTGATTTCGCCCATGATCATAACCATACCGGTGGTTACGCAGGTTTCACAAGCAACACGACCCATTGGGTCTTTTTCAAGGATGGCATCCAGTACAGCATCAGAGATCTGGTCGCAGATCTTATCAGGATGGCCTTCAGTTACGGATTCAGAGGTAAAGAGGAATTTAGACATGACTTCGTTTCCTTTCTTCAAAATAATATATGATTGATGTTCTTCTGCACAACGAATTCCTTCGAGAATGAACATGAAAAAAGACCCGATCTCCCAGAGATCGAGTCATATAGGATCCTCATCTCTCGGTTACACCGCAGGATTTAGCACCTTGCACTATTGCAGGTTGCTGGACTTCACAGGGCCTGTCCCTCCGTCACTCTTGATAAGTTGGTATTCGATTTGTGCAAGTGTAATTTTACTGATTTCTATCAGAAATGTCAATATATCGACATAACTTTCTATGATTTGCCTAAAATCAAGGCAAACAAAAAGCTCTGCCTTGGCAGAGCTTTTCAATTTGATTTTATTTTACTATCAGGAGGGGTTGATCAAGCACCAACGGGGTCTTGATCTGTGGAACACTGTCTGATCTGTTTTTACAATCGCTTTGATTGTTTCCAATGAACCGTGTGGAGTTCGTTTCATCCAGATTCTTTTGTGTTCCTTTCTTTGACTACATTATAGCGCAGTTTTTCCGTTAAATCACCCTTTTTTGATTGCAGGCTAATTACAAAACTGTTACTTTCGCCGAGAAAATGGTTTCAACTGCTGTAATCTTCGATTCGTTTCAGTAATTCTTCGTAATCTTTTATGGGAATACCGGCATTTAACTGTTCCTGATCCAACTTCGGCAGCGTTTGAATATAAACATCAAAAACAGCCCGCGGATCCTTCTCTCCAAAGAAGTAGACGGCCAGCTTCCCTTCCAAAGCTTTCAGCTCATAAGTATAATCCTCTGCCCGGATCACATCTTCTGCAGATCGGGAAGCAGCTTCTTCCCTTCTCCACTCCTGCGGTACTGTCAGGAAAAACGTCACTGCAATGACTACCGCTGCCATGGCCAGCAGTGTCAGAAATAAATCTCGCACCATCGTTAGCCTCCTTGTCACTTCCTTCCCTTCCTATCTTTCACCAAAATCCGGCGCTTATACACGGAACTTTCCTTTTATTCTATGCCGCAGCAAATGTTTTGGTTTTTTACGAAAAAACGAATCCTTTGCAATAAATTTAAGATTTCTTCACAAGATTGTGTTATACTCTGGAATAAGATCGCATTTTCCGAACATTTTTCTCGAAAAATGCTTTTCTCTACCGCCATTTGATGGTATAATGAAATGTACTTGTAATGATTCTTCATAAAGGAGGATTGAACGGATGAGCAAACGTCCAAGAAAAAAACGCGGCCCGATTCGCCGCTTCTTCGGCGCTATGATGCGCTGTATCGCCCTGCTGATCTGCATGGGTATCATCTGCGGTTCTACCTGTGCCGCTGTTATGTCTGTCTACATCTTTAAATCTTTGGAAGGTGAACCTGACCTGAAGTTGGAGGACATCACCATGGCGAACTCTTCGTCTGTGTATGCCATCAACAGCTCCACCGGCGAATATGAAAAGATCCGTGAACTTCACGGTGACGAAAACCGAATGGAGATCACCAACTACCGCGACATTCCTCAGGATGTTATCGACTGTCTGGTTGCTGCGGAAGACCATCGCTACTGGGAACACAACGGCGTTGACTGGAAACGTACTGCTGCTTCTACTCTGACTTTCTTCACTCAGAGCAGCTCTCAGGGTGGTTCCACCATCACTCAGCAGGTTATCAAAAACCTGACCGGTAACAACGAGTTCTCCCCGGAACGTAAAATCAAGGAGATCTTCCACGCGATTAAATTGAACAAAGCCTACTCCAAAGAAGAAGTTCTGAAAGTCTATCTGAACTACGTATTCTTCGGCAACAACTGCTACGGCATCGCTGCTGCTGCAGACGGCTACTTCAACAAAACTGTCGATGAGCTGAACCTTGGTGAAATCGCAACCATCATTGCGATCACCAACAACCCAACTTATTTTAATCCACGTACTGAAAAAGGCATGGAACATAATAAGGAACGCCGCGAGTACATCTTCTATATGATGAGATCCAACGGCTACATCGACGAAGAAGAGGAAGAATACTGGAACAATTACAATCCAACTCTTGCTCCAAAGAAAGCCGAAACTGATACCACCCTCTCCGAAGGTTGGTACATCGACCAGGTTCTTGAAGATGTTACCGAAGATTTGGTAAAAGAAAAAGGCTACACCGCTGCTTATGCAGAAACCATGCTGAAAAACGGCGGTCTGAACATCTACGCTTGCGTTGATGAAGAAGTTCAGGCAAAAATGGAAGCTGTTTACGCTGACAACGCCGGTTTCCCTGGTGTTCTGAACACTGAATATCCGGAAACTGCTGCTATCACCATTGCACCAACCGGACAGGTTCTCGGTATCATCGGTGGTAATGAAAAAACCACTGCCCGCGGTTGGAACAACGCAACCATGTCTGTACGTCATCCTGGTTCTTCTATCAAACCGATTTCCTCTTATCTGCAGGCATTTGAATCTGACCTGATCACCTGGTCCTCTCTGTGGGACGATAACCCACTGCCAGACTACTTCGGCCCGGATGAACCTGGTCCTAAGAACTACACCGGCGTTTACTCCGGTCCGCTGACCATTCAGTATGCTCTGCAGCAGTCCATCAACACCATTCCGGTTAAACTGGTTACTACCATCGGTGCAGAACGCTGCTACAACTTCCTGCTGAACAAGCTGGAGTTCGAAAACCTCAGCGAACGCGACATCGCACTTTCTCCAATGGCACTGGGTGGTATGACCTACGGTGTTACTTTGGAAGAGATCACCGGCGCTTATCAGATGTTTGTTACTCAGGGTAAATATGTAAAACCTTACACTTACACCAAAGTAACCGACTCCGAAGGTAATGTTATCTTGGAACGCAATACCAAACAGGTTCGTGTTATCTCCGAACAGACCGCTACCATTATGAATAAACTGCTCCAGACCGTTGTTACCCAGGGTACCGGTGCTGCTGCAAACCTTTCTTCCATCGGCATGCCTGCCGGCGGTAAAACTGGTTCTTCTACCGGCACAAAATTGGTAGATGGCGTTCTGACTCCTGTTGATAACGATAATCTGTGGTTCATCGGTTTCACTCCATACTACATCACCGGTGTTTGGATGGGTTATGATGACCACAGCGAGATCTTCTACTCCACCTACCCAACACCAAAACTGTGGAAGAACCTTATGCTTCCTCTCCACGAAGGTTTGGAGCCAAAACAGTTTGAAGAAAATGAACACGTTATCCAGATGACCTACTGCAAAGATTCTGGCGAAATCGCTGTTGCAGGCTGTACCAATACCGCAACCGGTTGGTATAAGGATACTGTAATTCCTTCCAACTGTACCGTTCATGGTGGCAGCCACTCCTCTGCATTCGACGATGAAGATCGCAACAGCGAAGATGAAGATGATCCATTTGATTGGTCCTCCTTCTTCGGTGACGACGAAGACGAATAAGTAATTTATCCTCCCATCTTAATTGATGGGAGGATTTTTTATTTTGCACAAAATTAAATTGACAAATCTTTCAATTTGTTTAATCTTCAACAAAGCTATTGACTCAATCGATTTAAAGTGATAAACTGTTAAACAAGATCTTCAAAACGAAATCTGGATATTGAGAAAGAAGGCTTTGTTATGAAAAAACGTTTCCTGGCTGCACTGTTGGCAGCTGCTATGACTTTGACTATGAGTGCTTGCTCCTCCAGCAACGCTGACTATACTGTAGGCATCTGTCAGCTGGCTCCTCATTCTGCACTGGATGCTGCTACCAAAGGCTTTAAAGATACTTTGACCGAACTGGTTACTGCTGACGGCAAAACTATCGAATTCCAGGAACAGAACGCTAACGGTGAACCAACTACCTGCAGCACCATTATCAATGGCTTTGTTTCCTCTAAAGTGGATCTGATCCTTGCCAATGCAACTGCTCCTCTGCAAACTGCTGCATCTTCCACCGATACCATTCCTATTTTGGGCACTTCCATTTCCAGCTACGGCACCGCTTTGGAAGAACCTGATATGGGCGATACCACCGGCCGAAACGTTTCCGGCACCTCTGACCTTGCTCCATTGGACGAGCAGGCAGCTGTTGTGAAAGAATGGTTCCCTGATGCAAAAAATGTAGGCTTGCTCTTCTGCTCCGGCGAAGCAAACTCCAGATATCAGATCGACATGATCAAACCTCATCTGGAAGCTCTCGGCTACACTTGCACTGAATACACCTTCGCTGATTCCAATGATCTGGCAACTGTAACCACTACTGCTTGCCAGAATAGTGATGTTATCTACGTTCCTACTGATAACACCGTTGCCGACAACACCGGTATCATCGCAAATATTGCCATCCCTGCCAAAGTTCCTGTTGTAGCCGGTGAAGAATCCACCTGCAGCGGTTGCGGTGTTGCAACCCTCTCTATCAGTTACGAAGAATTGGGACAGACCACCGGTAAAATGGCTTATGAAGTTCTCGTAAAAGGTGCAGATGTTTCCTCTATGCCAATTCAGTTCGCACCGTCTGTTACTAAGAAATATAATCCAACTATTTGCGAGCAGCTTGGTCTGACTCCACCAGAAGGTTACGCTGCTATCGAAACCGCTGAATAAAGTATAAATCCTGTGGCATGCCCTGCCGCAGGATTTATCCCATTAAGGAGGAATTGTTTTGAATATCATGAATCTGCTGAATGCCATGCCTGGTGCAGTTGCTCAGGGTCTTATTTGGGGTATCATGGCTATCGGTGTCTATATCACTTACCGTGTTCTCGACGTTTCTGACTTGACGGTAGACGGCTCTATCACTACTGGCGCTACTGTCTGCATCATGATGATGCTGGCAGGCTGCCCTGCCTGGTTGGCAATGCTTGGTGCCGTACTGGCTGGCATGCTGGCAGGCTTGGTCACTGGTTTGCTACATACAGCTATGGGAATCCCAGCTCTGCTCTCCGGTATTTTGACACAGCTTTCCCTTTATTCCATCAATCTGCGCATCATGCAGAAATCCAATCAGTCCATCAGCGTAGATAAATATGATCTGCTGATTTCTCTGCGCTACATCACCGAAGCGATCCTAATCTGTACTGTACTGGTTCTTGCTATTATCGCTGTGCTCTACTGGTTCTTCGGCACTTCTTTAGGCTGCTCCATCCGCGCAACAGGCGCAAACCCAAACATGTCCCGCGCACAGGGCATCAACGTCAACATGAATAAAATCATCGGCCTCATGTGTGCCAATGGTTTAGTGGCTCTTTCCGGCGCTCTGCTGAGCCAATACAACGGCTTTGCTGACGTTAAGATGGGCATCGGTGCCATCGTTATCGGTTTGGCGGCTGTCATTATCGGTGATGTAGTATTCGGTAAGATTTTCCGAAACTTTGCTCTCAAGTTACTGGCCGTTGTCCTCGGCGCGATCATTTACTACTCTGTTCTGCAGGTTGTATTTTGGTTCGGTCTGAACTCCGACTACCTCAAGCTGCTGACCGCTGTTATCGTTGCTATTTTCCTTGCACTTCCTTATTGGAAGGCAAAATACTTCAGCAAACCTGTGAAGAGGGGGAACAACCATGCTGGAAATTAAATCTGTATACAAAACCTTCAACGCAGGTACTGTCAATGAAAAACGTGCCATCAATGGCATCGACTTAAAACTGGAAGACGGTGATTTTGTCACTGTCATCGGCGGTAATGGCGCCGGTAAATCCACAATGCTGAACCTGATTGCCGGCGTTTATCCGGTAGATGAAGGCTCCATTCACCTTAATAACATTGATTTGACTCATCTTCCGGAGCACAAACGCGCCAAATATTTGGGTCGTGTGTTCCAAGATCCAATGATGGGTACCGCAGCCACTATGGGCATTGAAGAAAATCTTGCTTTGGCTTACCGCCGCGGTATCTTCCGTGGCTTAGGCAACGGCATCACCAACAAGGAACGGGAAATTTACCGCGAGAAACTTGCAACCCTCGGTTTAGGTTTGGAAAACCGTATGACCAGCAAGGTGGGGCTCTTGTCCGGCGGTCAACGCCAGGCATTGACTCTGCTGATGGCTACTCTGAAGAAACCAAACCTTCTGCTCCTTGACGAACATACCGCTGCTCTCGATCCAAAAACTGCGGACAAAGTTCTGCAGTTGACCGATGAGATCGTAGCTCGAGATAAGCTGACCACCATCATGATCACCCACAATATGAAAAATGCCATTCAGTATGGCAACCGTTTGATCATGATGGACAGCGGCCGTGTTGTTGTCGACATCAAAGGAGAAGAAAAGAAACATCTTACCGTTCGCGATCTGCTGGAGAAATTCAACATCGAAAGCGACCGTTTACTGCTTTCCGAGTAAAAATTGAATACATATTGTAATAAACCCCAAGGGATATTCCTTGAGGTTTTGAAATTTCACTGGACTTTTTGCCTTCCATGGGCTACTATTAAATTGAGAAACAGAAACAAGGAGGGTATTTCCATGCGTATGGTCGATATCATCGAAAAGAAGAAATTAGGCAAATCTCTCAGTGAAGAAGAACTGCGCTTCTTTGTTGAAGGCTACACCGCAGGGAATATTCCCGACTATCAGGCAGCCGCATTGTGCATGGCGATTCGTTTGATGGGTATGGATCCTTTGGAAACCTCTTCCCTGACTATGGCTATGGCAAATTCTGGCGATCAGTCCGATCTCAGTGGAATTCCCGGCATCAAAGTCGATAAACATAGCACCGGCGGCGTCGGCGATAAAACAACCCTTGTTGTTGGTCCTATGGTGGCTGCTTGCGGTGTTCCTGTTGCAAAAATGTCCGGCCGCGGCTTAGGACACACCGGCGGCACCTTGGATAAACTGGAGTCCATTCCAGGCTTCCAGATCACCATGCCAACAGAAAAATTCTTCTCCATCGTCAATGATGTCGGCATTGCTCTGATCGGTCAAAGCGGCAACTTAGCCCCTGCAGATAAAAAGCTGTACGCTCTCCGTGATGTTACTGCTACTGTTGACAGCCTTCCTTTGATCGCTTCCAGTATCATGAGTAAGAAGTTGGCCTCCGGTGCTGATGCCATCGTACTGGATGTCAAATGCGGCAGCGGCGCCTTTATGAAAACGAAAGAAGATGCCTACGATTTGGCAAAAGCAATGGTGGATATCGGTCATTATGCTGGACGCAACACCATCGCTATCATTAGCAACATGGACCGTCCTTTGGGATGCTCCATCGGCAACAGTTTGGAAGTAATTGAAGCCATTGAAACCATGCTTGGAAAAGGCCCTAAAGATTTTACCGACCTTTGTATCGAACTGGCGGCCAACATGCTTGTTCTTGCAGACAAAGGAAGCCTTGAAGATTGCCGCAAGATGGCAGCGGCTACCATCACCGACGGTTCTGCTCTGCAGAAATTCCGCGAGATGATCAAATCCCAGGGTGGAGATCCTTCTGTTGTGGATGATTACAGTCTCTTCCCACAGGCTTCCGCTATCCATCATGTCTACGCCGAAACATCCGGCTATATCAGCCACATGAATACGCAGCAGTGCGGAGTCGCTGCCATGGTATTAGGCGCAGGTCGCAGCACCAAAGAAGATTCCATTGACCACTCTGCCGGAATCATCCTTTCCGTAAAACCAGGTGACCATGTTGAACGCGGAACACTTCTTGCAACACTCTACACCAACAGCCCTCAAAAGCTCTCTGAGGCAGAAAAACTTTTGAGAGATTCCATCTTCCTAACAGATGAAAAACCTTCTTTACAGCCTCTCATCTACGGCAGAGTCGAATTTAAATAGAGGAGCACATTATGGATACCATTCGAAACAATATACAAACCCCATATAGCCTTCATGACATGTCCTTTACAGCCTACGAGATCCAAGGCAACACTCTCACACTGCACAGCCAAACCGGCATGGTACGAACCATGCCGCCATTCAAGCAGCCCGACGGTTCCCTTGTCTTTCATCAAGTCGACTGGGATTTCTCCTATGCTTACATTTTTGATTTCTGCGGCAACAGCGGAACCTTCCAAGCAGAAAAGAAATTCTTGAAGGATTTCCTGAAAAGCGACTTCCACGATGCAGCTTTTGAAGTCATTGATGAAACCTTTGGCTATAATCAAAGTCATTTCGGCGGATATTTTTCCAAAGGCTGCGATTTAAAAGAAATTATGATTCACATCTACCACCACAGCGATATGGTCTATTCAACCGATGAATAAAAAAAGCTGAGTTCCTATTCGGAACTCAGCTTTTTTACTTTTGAATTACAGCTGCATTGCTGCGATCAAGTCAGGAAGCAGCTGTTTTTTACGGGAAACCATACCTTCGATGACAACACCATCTTCAGGGATTTCCTTATTGTAAGCAGAAGCAAGCAGTTCTTTGGAGTTGCCGCCGCAGTAAAGAACGATACTGCTTTCTTCCAGAATATTGGTCAGCATGAAGAAGTACATCATTCCCGGATTCAGGCGATGTTTTTCTTTCATGAATTCCAGCAGTTTGCCCTGCATCTGTTCCAGACCGATTTTGCTGACAGAAGTGATCTGGCCAACACCAAAGTCGTTGCCTGCAGTGTTGAAGGTCTTGTAGTCCTGGTAGAAGATTTCTTCTGTAGAACGGGAAGACAGATCACTGCCTGCTTCAAACATCTGCTGAGCGTATTCTTCGATTTCAATGCCTGCGATAACAGCCAGCTCCTCTGCTGCTTTACGGTCAACAGCAGTACAGGTTGGAGAACGGAACATCAAAGTATCGGACAGGATCGCAGAACACAGCAAACCAGCAGTTGCACGGGACAGTTCCAGATCATTTTCTTTTGCGATCTGGTATACGATAGTCGCTGTACAGCCCAGTGGATGGTTGCGGAAGAGCAGTGGATTGATGCTTTCCATACCACCCAAACGGTGATGGTCGATGATCTCCAGAATGTCAGCGCTCTTGATACCGTCAACAGCCTGATTCTTTTCGTTGTGGTCTACAAGGATAACGCGTTTTTTATCCAAAGCCAGCAGATTGCCCTTGGAAACCATACCCAAGTAATGTCCCTGATGGTCTGTTACAGGGAAGTAACGGTGACGCACTTTGGACATAACATCTTTTGCTTCGCTGGTGAAGTCATCCAGTTCAAAGCTGAGAATGTTTTTGCTCAACATGAAGTGTCCGATCGGCATACTCTGATTCAGCAGACGGGATACGGTATAAGTATCATATGGGCTGCTGAGGATGATGCAATCTCTTGCTTTTGCCAATTCCAAAATAGTTGGACTTGGCTCAATGTCAGTACACAGAACGATACAGGACGCACCGATTTCAATCGCAAAGAACTGGGATTCGAAGCGGTCACCCAGTACGACCAAGTCACCTTTGCTGATGTAGTCCACCATACGCTCTGGGGTATTTGCACCGATGGTCACACGGCCTTCATCAAAAATCTTGTCCACATCACCGCAGAGAATACGCGCTTTCAGTGTTCTTACGATATTCTGGAATGGAGTTTTTGCATTGGAAACCAAATGATTTTCAAGAACATCCAGGCTGGAACCTGCGATATCGGTCATGCTGATAATACCGCTGATCATGTTCTCTTCGTTAGTGATGCAAAGAGAAGTTGTGCCGTACTCTTTCATTGCCAGATATGCTTCACGGATGGACATATCTTTATCTACACCCGGAACACGCTGATACTCAATGTCACACACTCTGGTGCGAACGTCTGCCTGATATTCCGGTTCATCCACGCCGAAATAATTCAGTACAAAGGCAGTTTCCTTGTTAATATCACCGGCACGTTTTGGCACATAAAGGCCGCCGTCCATCTGATGTTTCAGCTGAGCATAGGCAATCGCGGAACAAATAGAGTCACTATCTGGATTTTTGTGGCCAATAACGATAATTTCTTTCTGTTTATTCAAAAAAATCCCTCCAATGGATCAGATGATTCTTCTTACTTATTACTATAACATGAAAGCTTCTAAATTTAAAAGGGCCTTCGGGCTTTTTACGGCATAATCCCAAAAATCTATTTTTTCACAAGAAGCCGTCGGTAAAAACCGACGGCTTCTCCAATCAATTATACCCAGTCAATATCCAGTTTTTCCAATGCTTCCACACGGGAAATGTCATATTCAGATTCCATGGAATTCTGATGAGCAGCTTGTTCTTTATAATTCGCTACTGCTTTTTTGGATTTTGCTACTGGCTGCAAAGTACCCATGCCTGCTACACAACCGCCAGGACAACCCATACCTTCCAGCAGATAACCGTTGTATTTTCCTGCTTTCGCCATAGCCAACAACTTACGGCACTCAGCCAAACCTTCTGCATGTACTGTTTTCACTTCAACATCAGGATCAACGAAATGTACCGCATCGACAACTGCTTTCGCTACACCACCGGATACCGCAAAGTTACGGCCTGCACCGGTAGCAGCACTCATTGCATCGTCTTCCTCCAGGGCATCGAAATCAATCTCTTTGCCTTCAAACATACCTGCCAACTCTTCGAAGGTCAAAACATAGTCTACATAACTGCGCACGGTGGTACGCATTGCTTCCAGTTTTTTCGCAGAACATGGACCCACAAAGACAATTTTGCAGTCCGGATCGTTCTGTTTGACCAGACGAGCCGTCAGTACCATCGGAGTCAGAGACATGGAAACGTAATCGGACAGCTCCGGATACATTTTCTTCGCCATGGAGATCCAGGATGGACAGCAGGATGTGATCATAAACGGCTGTTTCTCCGGCACTTCTTCACGGAAACGTTTTGCTTCGTCGATCGCACACATATCTGCGCCTACCGCAACGTCTACAACACGATTGAAGCCCAATTTCTTCATGGCTGCAACCAGTTTTCCTGGTGTTACTGCATCGCCAAACTGACCGATGAAAGCAGGTGCCAGCATAGCAACCACACGTTTTCCTTGCTTGATGGAGTGGATGACCTGATAAATCTGACTCTTATCGGCAATTGCGCCAAATGGACAGTTTACAATACACTGACCACAGGAAACACATTTATCGTAGTTGATGTCCGCTTTACCGTCCGCATCGGAACCAATTGCACCCATGCCGCAAGCTTTGGCACAAGGACGTTCCATCTTAATGATAGCGTGATATGGACACACATCCACACAACGACCGCATTTTACGCATTTATCCGGATCGATAACAGATTTGCCGTATTTGATGGTAATCGCATCTTTTGGGCAAATCTCTTTACATGGTTTTGCCAGACAACCCTGACAACCGGAGCTAACAATCACTTCGCGTTCCGGGCAGGCATGGCAGGCAAATTTGATGATGTTCACCAGCGGTGGTTCATAATATTTTTCTGCAACAACAGCGTCATACAGGTTCGCCGTCATCGGAATATACTGATCCACAGGACGCAGCGGCATACCCATCGCTAAACGCAGGCGTTCGCTGACAATGGCACGTTCCAGGAAAATGGAATCTCGATAAATACAGTGGTCGCCGGGAATAATCTTGAAGGGGAGAGCTTCAAGCTGATGCATGTCACCGCCATCAAAAGCAAGGCGAGCCAGCTCTGCAAATACTTTTCTACGAATATCAATGACAGAGGAATACAGTTCAAACATCTTGATCTCCTTGTTGGTCTCGTGGTTTATCGTTCGTACATCAAGGGACTTGCTCTTAGGCTCATACTACCCTACCCACTGTTTTTTGTCAACATATTTTGCATAAATTCCTGCAAATTATATTCTTAACCAAAGATTTCCTCTAACTTTGATATCAATATTGCAATTTATTATTCATTTTATTGAATCGTTGCTTTTTCTTATCGATTGACGTATAATAAGCATCATAAACCAAATTCTAACAACAGTACTTGCTTCGAGTGTAAAGGGGGAGTTTTTATGGCATTGGCTGTTGATATCGGCAACACAAACATCGTTCTTGGCTGCTTCCATGATGATACCATTCACTTTATCGCACGCATCGCTACTGAGCGCAACCGCACCGCCGAACAATACGCTGCGGAAATCAAAAGCATTATCCAGCTCTACGACCGTGATCCGAAAAACATCGATGGCTCCATCATTTCATCTGTTGTACCACCGCTGACCGGTGTCATGAAGCGTGCTGTAGAATTTGTCACAGGAAAAGCTCCGCTCATCGTTACCCCAACTATGGAATGTGGTGTGGGTATCGACATCGATGACCCAAATCAGATCGGTGCCGACCTTTTGGTTGCTGCTGTAGCCGGTGTAAAACGTTACCCTCTCCCACAAATCATTGTAGACATGGGTACTGCCACCACCTTCTCCGTCATCAACAAAGAGGGTAACTTCTGCGGCGGTTCCATTATGGCAGGCGCAGGTCTTGCTCTCAATGCTCTGACCAACGGCACTGCACAGCTGCCTGCTATCGATTTATCTCAACCACCAAAAATCTGCGGCCGCAACACCGTTGATTGCATGAGTGGCGGCGTAATTTACGGCAATGCTGCTATGGTCGATGGCATGATCGACCGACTGGAGCAGGAGCTTGGCGAAAAATGTACGGTTATCGCCACCGGCGGCATCGCGAAACTTATTGTACCTCACTGCAAACGTGACATCATCCTTAACGACAACATGATGCTGCAAGGTTTAGCCGACCTATACTACCTCAACAAATAAAAATGCATAGAAAAAAGCCTCCGATCACTCGGAGGCTTTTTGTATGTACGAATTACAGTTCAGCTTTCAGGAATTCGTAGAATGCACGGTAGGTCATGTAAACGTCGGTCTTAGCAACAACTTCGATTGGAGCGTGCATGGACAGAACAGGAACACCGATGTCAATGGTATCTACGTCGAGAGCTGCAACGAATTTAGCTACGGTGCCGCCGCCGCCCTGGTCTACTTTACCAAGTTCGCCGGTCTGCCAAATTACGCCTGCGTTGTCCAGCAGTCTGCGAACGTCGCTGGTGAATTTAGCGTAGCAGTCGTTGGTGCCGCCTTTACCACCGGAACCGGTGTATTTCATGATGGATACGCCGTGGTTCAGGAAGGAAGCGTTGTTTCTTTCCAGTACTTCTGGGAAGGTTGGGTCCATTGCTGCGGAAACGTCAGCAGACAGACATTTAGAGTTGGAAAGAACGGTGCGTACTGGCACGCCGTATGGAGCAGCCAGGTCAGCCAGGAAGTATTCCATGAAGGAAGAGTGCAGACCAGTGTTGGAGTCGGAACCAACTTCTTCTTTGTCTGCGAATACAACGCAAGAAGTCCATTCTGGAGCTTCGTTGGTGTAATCCAGCTCTGCCATCAGAGAGGTGTAAGCGCATACACGGTCGTCATGGCCGTAAGCGCCGATGAGGCTGCGGTCCAGACCGATATCTCTTGCTTTAGCAGCTGGAACCAGGGTCAGTTCAGCAGAGAAGAAGTCTGGCTCGATGATGCCGTATTTTTCGAAGAGGATATTCAGGACGTTCAGTTTAACTTTTTCAGAAACTTTGTCGTCACGGAATTTCAGAGTACCAACCCAAACGTTCAGTTCTTCACCTTTGATACCGTCTTTCAGGGTTCTGGTGTTCTGATCTTTTGCCAGATGTGGCAGCAGGTCAGAGATGTAGAAGATTGGATCGTTGTCATCTTCACCGATGGTTACATGTACAACGGAACCGTCTTTTTTGTAGATATCGCCGTGGAGAGCCAGTTCACGAGCAACCCACTGATATTTACGAACGCCGCCGTAGTAATGAGTTTTCAGCTGAGCGATGTTGTCTTTTTCAAATACTGGGTTTGGTTTCAGGTCCAGTCTTGGGGAGTCGATATGGGAAGCCAGGATCTTCACGCCTTTTTCGATTGGGCGAGTACCCATGGTACCGAAGATCAGTGCTCTGCCGCGGTTGTTGTAGTAGAATTTTTCGCCTGGCATATATTTTTTGCCAGGTTCGAATGCTTTGTAGCCTTTAGCTTCCAGCATTTCTACAGTAACAGCAACAGCTTCGTTTTCGATTTTAGCGTCATCCATAAATTTTTTGTATGGTTCGCAGAAATCGAAGACTTTCTGCATTTCTTCATCAGAAAGCAGATTGGTAGCGTCTTTACGATTGAGGAAGAGCTGCTCTTTCAGCAGTTCGCCTTTGGTCTTTTCCATGGTCGTATACCTCCTAATTGCTTTGTACAGTTCTCACGTTTGCCCCCATGAGTTCTGTGCAATAATTACAAAGATTAATAATTTATCTCGGACATTTTTTGTGTCCAAGCTTATTTTACCCTATTTTTCCGATTTCGGCAACAGGTATTTTCGACTTTCCGGAAATATTTACGGATTTAGTAGAGTTCTTCGTAGATTTCTTTCGTTTCCAATACCTTATTTACATACCAGTCAGTATCGGGATAAGGGATGTTTTCCAGCGTTTCTCCATCCGAAGAATATTGCGGATCTTTCAGCCAGTTCTGCACTGCACCCATGCCTGCATGATACGCTGCGAGAATAATGCGTTCATCATCGCCCATCTCCTGCTGCAGCAAGGACAGCATACAGGTGCCGTACTTGATCGCCACTTCCAGATCAAAAATCTGATCATAGGTCGTTCCGCTGTCATCTGCCATGCGGTACTGCACCCACTCAAATGCAGGTTGCATCATCTGCATAACACCGCGGGCACCGACATTCGATACTGCATCCGGCTGGAAATTGCTCTCAATCTTGCAGACCGCATAAATCAGATTTTTATCCACGCCGTACTCTTTGCTGTACTCTTCGATCAGATCCTGATAGGTACGCGGATACATTTTCTCCATGGCTAAATTCGCTGCAGGAGTCAGCAGCTTCACGCCGCCATTGATCAGGCCACCGATCAGCAGTACACAAACAGCCAAAAAGCAGAGAAAACGCGGCCAAATAATGCGTCGTCTGCGTTTCCGTACCATTACAATACTTCCTCCGCAGTTTCTGCAACTTCTTCAAGATCCATCAGCTGTTCCAGCTCGGACAGCATCTGATCTGCCTGCTGCTGCAAATCAGCGGTGTCACTGTTGTTCTGCAGCACCACCCAGGAACGTTCTGCATAAAAGGATTCACTGTGCTGTGCAGTAATGCGATGCATCGCCTGTTCTTCGGTCAAGCCGTCACGAGCGATGATACGCTGACAGCGCACATCCTGTGCTGCAGTCACAGAAATTACTTTATCGCAGAATTTATCGCAGCCGCTTTCAAAGAGAGTCGGAGCATCCAAAATGATGATACCTTCGGAAGCTTCTTTTGCTTCTGCAATTCTGTCTTTGATGTTGTTAATGATATAAGGGAACATGATATCGTTCAGCTTTTTCAGCTTCGCTTTATCAGTAAATACACTCTCGCCCAGTTTTCTGCGGTTGAGGTTGCCGTCCATAGTCAGATATTCCACGCCGAATTCCAAAACGATGTCTGCAATACAGTCGGAACCTTTTTCCACTACATTTCTTGCTACCTGATCGGCATCAATGACGGTGCAGCCTTTCTGCTGCAGATACTGGCACAAAGTAGATTTTCCTGCACCGGTCTGACCGGTCAGGCCAAGAACAATATTTTTCATGCCTTTTCCTCATTTATCTTAAGATTCGTGTTCGACTTCACACAGTTCCAGCTCATCAAAGCCGGCTGCACGGATCAAACGGTTGTAAACCGCCAAACCTACGCCTTCTTTGGACGGACCATGGGCATATACTTTTGCCGCACCCAGCTTATCCAGCTCACGCAAAGCGGAAAACAGATTCTGCGCCTGAGATTCTTCATCTTTTTGAGAACCCCAAACAATGTACGGAACTTTCAGTCCCGGTACATCCTCTTCAAAGCAGAGTGCGTAAACAGATCCTGCATCCTGATTCGCCATAAAATGAATATATGCTTCTGTGGAACCGTTGAGAATGGTCACCTTCGCATTTGGAGAGTAGTGCTTATAGCGCATACCCGGAGAGATCGCTTTTGCACCCTGTTCCAGTTCACCGGTAACTGCCTGATGTACCTCCAGCTCCGGAAGCACTTCTCTCAGCTGTTCTGCGGTCACAGACCCCGGACGCAGCAAGATCGGTTTTTCCTCTGCCAGAGAAATGACGGTAGATTCCACGCCGACCATACAGTCACCGCCATCCACAATGGCATCGACCTTACCCCACAAATCATCCACACAATGCTGCGCGGAGGTTGGGCTTGGTTTGCCGGAGAGGTTGGCAGACGGTGCTGCGATCGGCAGATCTGCCGCTGCAATGATGGCTCTTGCCACCGGATGAGATGGGATACGCAGTGCAACAGTATCCATACCGCCGGAAGTTTCCATCGGTACACAGTCTTTCTTTTTCAGAATAACAGTCAGAGGACCCGGAGAAAAACGACGGCAAAGCTCGTAATATTCTTCCGGGATATCCTGTGCATAACGTTCTGCCTGAGTTGCATCCTGAATGTGCATGATCAGCGGATTATCCTGTGGGCGTCCTTTGGCAACGAAAATATTTTTCACTGCCTGCGGATTCAAGCCATTACCGGCCAAACCGTAAACGGTTTCGGTCGGAATCGCCACCAAACCACCCTGTTTCAGGATCTCTGCTGCTTCCTGCACTTCTTTGATTTGAACTTCCGGATTTGTGATGTTCAGAAGTTTCGTATTCACGGTATCACCCGTTTCTGTTTAGTCCTGCTGGCTTGCAGCCTGCAGTTTTTCAGCCTGATCGAAGGTGATCAGAGCGTCGAAGAGTTCGTTCAGATCGCCGTTGAGGATGCTGTCCAGTTTGTAGAGGGTCAGACCGATACGGTGGTCAGTCATACGGCCCTGTGGGTAGTTGTAGGTACGGATACGTTCGGAACGGTCACCGGTACCAACCTGCAGTTTACGGTCTGCTGCAACAGCTGCGTTCTGTTCTGCCAGCATATTCTCGTAGATACGGGAACGCAGAATTTTCATTGCTTTATCTTTGTTTTTGTGCTGGGAACGTTCGTCCTGACACTCAACAACAGTACCTGTTGGCAGGTGAGTGATTCGGATCGCAGATTCGGTTTTGTTTACGTGCTGACCGCCTGCACCGGAGGAACGGAACACGTCGATTTTCAGGTCAGTTGGGTTGATGTCGAATTCGATTTCGTCAACTTCTGGAAGAACTGCAACAGTTACAGTGGAAGTATGGATACGGCCCTGAGTTTCGGTTTCAGGAACGCGCTGTACACGATGTACACCGGATTCGAATTTCATTTTGGAGTATGCGCTGTCACCGTTGATGTTGAAGCTGATTTCCTTGTAGCCGCCAAGCTCAGTTGGGTTGGAGCTGAGAACTTCGGTTTTCCAGCCCTGAGAGTCAGCATACATGGAGTACATACGATAGAGAGAGTTTGCGAACAGAGCAGATTCTTCACCACCTGCACCGCCGCGGATTTCAACGATAACGTTTTTGTCATCGTTAGGATCTTTTGGCAACAGCAGGATCTTCAGTTCTGCAGAGTATTCTTCCACCAGTTTTTTGTTTTCAACCAGCTGTTCGGTGATCAGCTCTTTGAAGTCTTTGTCCAGACCGCCTTCGTCCAGCAACATTTCTGCTTCTTCCAGGTCATTTTTTGCCTGTTTGTACTGGCGGTATTTCTCTACGAGTGGAGTCAGGTTTTTGTATTCTTTCATCAGTTCAGCATATTTTTTTGGATCGCTGACAACGGTAGGATCCATCAGACGCTGATTGATTTCTTCAAAACGGCTTTCGGTTGCGCCAAGTTTGTCAAACATCAGTAATTCTCCTTCTTTTTATTGATTCTTACTTTACTTATTCTCATCTGCCGGAATGATCTGGCGGATGTTTTTCTCTGCCTTGGAACGGGCTACCATCACTTCATGCCCGCAGTTTTCACAGCGGATCTTAAAGTCCATGCCCGTACGCAGGACAAGAAATCGGTTGCAGCCGCAGGGATGATTTTTCTTCATCACCAATACGTCGCCTACATTGACATTCATGGTCTTCCCCTCCTTTTTGCTGAGTTCATAATGGGAACAGCAGACACTGACCCATTATTCTTCATACTAAATTATTATACCAAATTTCCATATGGTTCTGCAATGATTCCAGCGCAGTTTTTTCATAGTTTTTACTGCAAAAATGAGCCTTTGGCTTCTATCTGCCGCCTTCAGGCAATATATTGGGACAGCAGATTCTGAAAAAACAATGAGGAGGAGTTAAAATGACAGACTTTAAGCCGGAAGGCTGGCGTATCCACAGTGATGAAAACCGCCGTGCCTGCCGTTCTTTGCCTGCTCTGCAAGAAGCCGCCGAACGCGGTACGATTTTGGAAGCACGGGCTATGCTCTGCACCACCGAACACGATATGATCGTCGATCTCGGTTTCTGTAAAGGCGTAATTCCCCGCGCAGAAGGCGCCATCGGCATGGAAGACGGCAGCACCCGTGACATTGCGCTCATTTCCCGCGTAAACAAAGCCGTCTGCTTTCAGGTAGAACGAATCTCCCACGATTCAGCAGGCGAACCTCTACCCATTTTATCCCGCCGAAAAGCACAGCTGAAGTGCAGAGAAGAATACCTTTCTCAGCTGCTTCCCGGTGATGTGGTAGATGCACGGGTGACCCATATGGAACCCTTCGGCTGCTTTGTGGATATCGGCTGCGGGATCCCATCGCTGATCCCCATCGACAGCATTTCTGTCAGCCGAATTTTCCATCCTGCTGACCGTTTCCGCTGTGGGCAGGACATCAAAGCTGTAGTTCGAACTATCGATGACAACGGTCGTATCACATTGACCCATCGGGAACTGTTAGGTACCTGGGAAGAAAACGCTGCCCTCTTTTCCGTTGGCGAAACAGTTTCCGGCATCGTCCGCTCTGTGGAACCTTACGGAATTTTTGTGGAGCTGACGCCCAATCTTGCCGGGCTTGCTGAACCGCGGGAAGGTGTCCATCCCGGTCAGTTGGCCAGCGTTTACATCAAAAGCTTGCTGCCGGAAAAAATGAAGGTCAAACTCATCATCATTGATGCTTTTGACGCCCCCCATGAGCCGGAAACCCTGCGGTATTTTCAGTTTGGCGGCCATATGGACCGATGGATCTATTCTCCGGAACACGCAGCACGAACGATTTCCAGTGAATTTTAGCATTAAAAAAGGACAGCATACGCTGTCCTTTCGCTTTATTATCTTGGTTCTAATACAAATTTAATTGCCGTGCGTTCTTCGTTTTCGATGGTTACATTGGCAAATTCCGGTTTGCAAATCAAATCGATACCGCTTTCTTCCAAATAACCTCTTGCAATGGCAATGGACTTTACTGCCTGATTGGTTGCACCGGCTCCGATTGCCTGCACCTCTACAAAACCCTCTTCATGAATGTAGCCGGCAATGGCTCCGGCAACCGAGGCAGGCACAGACTTCGAAGAAACTTTTAACAGATCTGCAGCCATAAATACCTCCTACTCCTCACATTAATTTGAAAATTTTGGTCAAACTGTTAGAATTAGTATAACATATCATGTAGGTCATTGCAATATCATTTGTAATTATTTTACTGTTACTGGCGTACCCTTTGAATGGACAGAGCCTTGCCTGTTTTTTCATCGATTTCGATGAGGCAGCCGCAAATCTCAATGTCGTTGGCGTCGTATTCATGGCGTACAGGCATATGATTGATAAAGCGTCCGATGATCAGCTCTTTTTTTATGCCCAAAACAGAGTTCTTGCCGCCACACATACCTGCATCGGTAATATAAGCTGTACCCTTTGGCAGGATTCGTTCATCGGCAGTCTGCACGTGAGTATGGGTTCCCACAACAGCAGATACTCTGCCATCCAGATAGTGACCCATAGCGATTTTTTCGGAAGTCGCTTCTGCATGGAAATCCACGAAAATATTTTTGGTAGAGATTCCTTTCAGCAGTTCATCCATCTTATCGAACGGATTGTCGCAAGGTTCCATATAGGTCTGACCCTGAATATTAACAACGCAAAGCTGCCAGCGCAGCAGATCCACAGTATAAACGCCTACACCCGGAACACTGTGGTGGTAGTTTGCAGGGCGAATTACACCAGTCTGGCGGTCCAGCAAATCGTATACCTCTCTGCGGCGCAGTACATGGTTACCGGTCGTGATAACATCTGCACCGGCAGAGAACAGCATATCTGCGCTGTCCGGTGTGATTCCGTTGCCTTCTGCGGAATTTTCGCCGTTGACAATGCAAACATCCGCTTTATATTTACGTTTCATCTCCGGCAGCGTTTTCTGCAGCAGACGGCAGCCTGCCTCACCGATAACATCGCCTAAAAATAGAATTTTCATATTATTACCTGTCTTTCCAGCAAGTGAGCAAGTTTTCTCCAGTATAACATAAAAAGCCCTCTCCCGCCATAGCAGGATAGGGCTTTCCATATTCATATACAGAGAAATTATTCGTGCAGTCCAAATTCCTCACAGAGTTTCGCCATGTCATCCGGCAAAGGGCAAACGATCTCTACCTGCTGATGGGTCACCGGATGTTCAAAACCGACCTTTGCGCAATGCAGCGCCTGGCGGTTGATTTTCTCCGATGCTTCCCCGTACATGATATCCCCGATCAGCGGATAGCCGATGTGGGACATATGTACTCGAATCTGATGAGTACGGCCTGTTTCCAGTGTAAAGTCCACCAAACTATACTCGCCGTTATCGGAAACGACCTTATAGTTGGTCACGGCACGCTGACCGTCTTCTGCTACAATGCGGCGCATTTCTTCTTCCTGCTCTCGGCGAATCGGAAGATCAATCCGTCCTTCTCTTGGCTCCGGTACACCGCAGACGATTGCGCGGTACACTTTATGGAAGCCACCGCCGATAGAAGCAGCGGAAAAACGGTTTTTGCCGATCAGAACTGCACCTGTTGTATCACGGTCCAAGCGGTTCAGCGGACGGTACATCAGCATTTGACCCAGTTTGTCACAATGAGCTGCAAACACATTGGCCAGCGTATCTGCCGCATGACCGATGGACTGATGGCAAGGCATAAACGGTGGTTTGTTATAGACCATCACGTCGGCATCTTCGTAGCAGATTTCCACATCAATGTCGCAGCGGATATAGTTGTCCAGATTGCTATCACCATCCAAAAATGTGATGCACAGGTCATCGCCTTCTTTCATCAAATCGATGGTGCGGGCATGAACACCGTTCAGTCGGATGCCTTCGGTATAATGTTTCAGCTTTGTGATGGTACGGGTCGAATACCCATGCTTTTTCTTCAAAAACGGCTCAATAGCAAGACCTGCTTCTTCTGCCGTAATCTGATAATGAATCTCTCTCAAGTTCAGATTCCTTTCTTTTCGTGAAAAAAGGTCAACCTTTCGATTGACCTTTTCTATCAACTATTTGCAAGCGCCGCAGGAACCACAGTTACCGCTGCAGCCACCGCCGCCGAAGATTTTTTCTTTCAGCGCGATACCGGTTGGGGTTACTGCAATACCGCCCAGTGCGGTTTCACGGAGGGTGCTTGGCAGAGCTTTACCAACACGGAACATTGCGTCAACTACTTCGTCAAATGGAATGTGGCTGGTGATACCTGCCATTGCCAGGTCGCAGCAGAGGATCGCATTGGTAACACCGGAAGCGTTACGTTTGGTGCATGGCATTTCTACCAGACCTGCTACTGGGTCACAAACCAGACCCATTACGTTTTTCATTGCGATAGCAGCTGCTTCGAAGCACTGTTCTGGAGTACCGCCGCACAGCTGAGTGATCGCTGCTGCAGCCATGGAAGCTGCTGCACCACATTCTGCCTGACAGCCGCCTTCTGCACCAGAAACAGTTGCATTTTTAGTGATGATCTGACCAACACCAGCTGCGGTAGCCAATGCTTTCAGAATATCTTCTTTTGCAGAATTCAGTTTTTCAGCAACACAGATCAGGGTACCTGGCAGAATACCGCAAGCACCTGCGGTAGGAGCTGCTACGATCAGACCCATGGAAGCGTTTACTTCAGAGCAGGACAGAGCGTAAGCAATACCTTTCTGAGTGGTCAGATCCTGGATACCTTTACCGGATTTGATAAAGTCCCACATCTGTTTGCCGGTACCGCCGGTCAGACCGCTGATGGAAATTACAGCAGTTTCCAGACCGTCATGGCAAGCTTTATACATGATGTCGTAACGACGCTGCAGCTCGTCCATGATCGCTTCGCGGCTCATTTCGGAAATTTCCATTTCATTTTCAATGACGATATCAGCAATGGATTTGCCGGAATCGCCGATAAGTGCCAAAAGTTCTTTTGCGTTATGATACATACGGATTCCCCTTCCTGCTGATTAAGCGAATTTCTCTACGAGAACGACCTGTTTGATGTAGTCCAGTTCTTCCAGTTCTTCTTTTACGCTCAGTGGAATTGCGTGGTCAGTTTCCACCATGGTGGTAGCCAGACCAGCTTTTTTCTCACGGGAGTTGCTCATGGTAACGATGTTTACTTCGTTGTGAGCCAGAATGGAAGAAACTTTGCTGATAACACCCAGACGGTCAATGTGAGTAACGATAATGGATGGATATTTACCGGAGGATTTTGCTTTGGTGCCGTTGATCTCAACGATTTCAACTTCACCGCCGCCAACAGAAGAACCGATCATGGAGAATTCTTTGCCGGATTTGGTCACAACCAGAACCTTAACAGTGTTTGGATGAACATCGCCCAAATCATCCGGAATGAAGGTGATTTCCATACCTTTTTCTTTTGCGATCTCCAGAGAGTTACGGATACGAGCATCGCTTGCGTCCATACCCATCAGACCTGCTACCAATGCGCGGTCAGTGCCGTGACCGCTGAGAGTATGGCTGAAAGAGCCGTGCAGGTGGAAAGTCACCTTTTTCACGTCTTCTTTGCCGCAGATCATGTACATTGCTTTACCGATACGCTGTGCACCGGCAGTATGGGAGCTGGATGGACCGATCATAACCGGGCCAAGAATATCAAACATACTAATATTCATAGAAACCTCCTGCATATATGTGAAAATTTCAATTCAATTTAAGAACTTCTGAAATTAGAAGCCCGTATAAAATTATTATAGCATAAAAGAAGACAATGTGTAGAGCTTAGCAAAAATTTCTTTTTCATTCTTTCGCTTTGTGGTACAATGAAAACAGACTACTACAACCGAGGTGAACTTTATGTTACGTTTTGTCCCTCTTGACCCGGCGGATTTTGAACTCTACGCCGGCGATTTGTTTTCTATCCTGTGGAGAAACATGGATAAAATCGCGCCAAGCGGAAACTCCTATGAGGAAGATTTTGCTGAATGGCTGAATTATAATAAAATTGTCATTTCTTCCGGTGAACGCAAAACCATCCTGTTCATCGATGAAACCATCGACTGCATCGCCGGATACTTCCAGTATCGCATCAAAGATAACTGCCTCTGGCTGGATGAGATCGAAAGTTTGGAAGACTACCAGGGCAAAGGTTTGATCTACCGTCCGCTGATGAACTATTTTCTTCCTAAGCTGCCGGACTCCATCGACCGTTATCAGGCTTATATCCATAAAAACAACCTGCGTTCTGCTGCGATTCTTGAAAAAATGGGTACAAAAGCACTTGCAGCCAATGCCAGCGGTTCCTCACTGCTGTACAGCGGAACTCTTGCAGCCTTGAAAGAATGGATCGAACAGAAGTAAGAAAGGACGATTTTATGGAATTACGCCGTGCTGATGTCAACGACGTTCGTGCTGTAGCCTGGCTTGCCTGCTTGCTGTGGCCGCATCATACACTGCTGGAAATGGAAGAAGAAATGGAGCAATTCCTCACTGATTCCAACTCCGCTATTTTCCTCACCATTGAAGACGGCGCTGTGGTCGGCTTTGCACAGGCTTCTTTGCGCCACGATTATGTAGAGGGAGCTGATCGTTCTCCTACCGGCTATCTGGAAGGGATCTATGTCATGGAAGCTTACCGCAGCCGCGGTTTTGCAACTCAGCTGCTGACTGCCTGTGAACAATGGGCAAGGGAACACAACTGCTTCCAATTTGCCAGTGACTGCGAAATCTCCAACAACGCCAGCTTGATTTTCCATCTGAAAACAGGTTTCTGCGAAGCTAACCGCATCGTATGCTTCATCAAAGACCTGTAATTTTCCACGAAATGAGGTGAATCCTGTGGACAAATCTAAAATCAGCACACTGATTCGCGAAAACTTCCCTGCACCTTTTGGCTTTTGTTCCATCGAACGTGGACAACCATATTTAAATTGCCGTGCTTTGAGCCGCATCCCGCAGGATGCACGCTCTGTCATCGTACTGCTGTTCCCGTACTATACCGGAGAACATCCTCAGCGAAATATCTCCCGCTACGCCATGATTCCCGATTATCATTTGGTTGCCGGCGAATATTTAAAAAAGCTCTGTGCTCTTTTCAAAAAACAGTTTCCTGCTCATCAGTTTGAGCCCTTCGTAGACAACTCTCCGCTCCGCGAAGTTGCCTGCGGTCAAGCTGCAGGCTTAGGCGTCATCGGTGACAACGGACTGCTGATCCATCCTACTTACGGATCCTATTTGTTTCTCGGTGAGATCGTCACAGACCTTTTACTCGAGCCTGATACAAGCGTCGGTGAGCACTGTCTGCACTGCGGTGCCTGCCGCAAAGCCTGCCCACAAGGCGCCTTGCAGGAAAACGGTTCTGTGGAGCTTTCCCTGTGCCGTTCTCATATCACGCAGAAAAAAGGAGAGCTTTCCGTTTTTGAGCAAGAACAGATTCGTCAAGGCGGACTTATTTGGGGCTGCGACATCTGCAACGATGTCTGTCCTATGAACAAAAATCCGCAAATTACTCCGATTCCGGAATTTCTCACTACTGTGACTCCGATGATGGATGAAGGCCTGATCCTTGAACTTTTGGACGGACGTCCCTTCAATTATCGGGGGAAAAAGACGATCCTGCGCAACCTTTCTTTGCTGAACGACCAAAATTTTTAAGCTGTTTTTCGTGCTTCAGCCTATAAATATAGTAAAATTACATAAATTTTCAAAAAAACTATGGCATTCTTTTGATGGCTGTGGTACAATAGCATAAAGAAGAAAAATCTTTTTCTTCGGCCGCTCCGTGTTTGAGAGCGGAACGGTTCAAAGCGGAGTGTGAGTTCCGCTAAAGGGAGGAAATTTTATGAAACTTATTTTTGCAATCGTATCCAATGATGACAGCCAGAAAGTATCTACCGCGCTGACTAAAGCTCGTTTCTCTATCACCAAACTGGCTACCACCGGTGGCTTCCTGCTCTCCGGTAACACCACTTTCATTATCGGTACCGAAGATGAAAAAGTAGACGAATGTATCAAAATCATCGGCGAACACTCCAAAAAGAGAAAACAGATGGTTCCATCCTCTGCTTCTTACGGCGTAGGTATGTACACTACTTATCCAGTTGAAGTTACCATCGGTGGCGCTACTATCTTCGTAACCGACGTAACCCGCTTCGAAAAACTGTAATTCTGCCGCGGACTCATGGAGATCCTGAAGCAATTTTACTCAAATGAAAAAGCTAAACAAACGCTCGTCAATTTTATAACTGACGGGCGTTTGCCTCATGCCCTACTTTTGGAAGGTGAGGCTGGCTGCGGCAAGACACATTTCGCTCGTCTTGCCGCTTGTTCTATGCTCTGCAGCAGTGAACAAAAACCTTGCGGTTCCTGCCGCAACTGCCGTTTGATTTTGCAGAACACACATCCGGATGTCCTTGTTGTTTCCCCGGATTCACCGGAGAAACCCTATGCAGTCGCCGCTCTGCGCGAACTGATCCTGTCCTGCTATGTACTTCCTAACGATGGAGAGAAAAAAATCTACATTCTGCGGAACATTCATGAAATGAGCGAACAGGCTCAAAATACTTTGCTGAAAATTATTGAAGAACCGCCGGCTCATGTGCTGTTTATTCTAACTTGCCAAAGCCGTGCCCGTATTCTTCCGACGATCCTGTCCCGTGTTGTCACCCTCAGCATTTCTCCTTGTTCTGAGGAACTGTGTGCGAAAGCGCTGCAGGAACGCAGCCCTGACAGCTCCGAAGAAGACTGTCTGCGTATGGCGAAACAGTGCGGCGGCAACATCGGTCGTGCTTTGACCATCCTGCAGGATGAGCGTCTTTCCGGCATTCACAACGATGCTCAGGAAGCTGCACAGCTGATTTGCGGCGGCAGTGAATTTGATTTACTTTCTCTGCTTAATCGCTACAACCGCAAAAAAGACGACTTCCTTCTGCTTTTAGAAGAACTTCGCCAAATCTTTGTGCAGGTCGTGCGACAAAAACACGGCGCCAGCGATAAAAAATTCCTGCCGAATAAGCTTCTGCATCGCATCTCTGCGTTGCAGACAATGCGGATTCTTGATATAATAGATACAGTGTCCGGAGAAACCACCCAAAATGTTGCGGTTTCCCTTGCTGCGGCACATTTGTGTTCAGCTGTCAATCAGCTGCTGCACAGCTGATCATTCCTGCTCCCGATGACGGCAGAGAATCAGTTATTTCCCACAGTCATCGGAGAAATGGCGGTAAAACAAGAATGACCGAAGTAATTGGCGTACGCTTTAAAAAAGTCGGAAAAATATATTATTTTGATCCTAACGGCGAAAAAATGTTCCTGGGCGAACATGTCATCGTAGAAACTGCTCGCGGTATCGAATGCGGCGAGATCGCTATCGCAAATCGCATGGTTGACGATGACGATGTGGTGAAACCACTGAAACCGGTGATCCGCATTGCAACTGCGGAAGACAAACGCCGTATCACTGAAAATGCAGAGAAAGAGAAAAAAGCCTTCAAACTCTGCAGCGAAAAAATCGCAAAACACAAACTGGACATGAAACTGGTTGATGTTGAATATACTTTCGATAACAACAAGATCCTCTTCTACTTCACCGCTGAAGGTCGTGTTGACTTCCGCGAACTGGTAAAAGATTTGGCTTCCGTGTTCAAGACCCGTATCGAACTTCGTCAGATTGGTGTTCGTGACGAAGCAAAAATGCTGGGCGGTTTGGGCATTTGCGGCAGACCATTCTGCTGCGCTTCCTTCTTAGGTGAATTCCAGCCGGTGTCCATCAAAATGGCAAAAGAACAGGGTCTCTCCCTGAATCCAACCAAAATTTCCGGTACCTGCGGCAGACTGATGTGCTGTCTGAAATATGAACAGAACGCATATGAGGACCTGCTCCGTGTGACTCCACGTGTTGGTGCTTATGTATCCACCAGCGAAGGCAAAGGTACTGTTGTAGAAGTTAGCCTGCTGACCGGCTTGGTGAAAGTTCGTTTGGATAAGGCTGCTGACGGTGCTCCTATGATTTTCGACCGTAAAGCAGTAAAACTTCTGAAGGACGGTCATCGCATCAAAGAAGATAAACATTCCAAAGAGGAAGAAGCGCTGAAAGCTCTGGAAAGTTAGACTTGTGCAACTTCACAGCTACCTTGAATTAACACTTGACTTTTTTCGTGATTATGCTACAATATAGGTAATCCAAACACACTTTTTAAAATATGGAGGTAAACATTATGGCATACAAAATTAAACCTGACTGCATCTCTTGCGGTGCTTGCGAAGCTGAATGCCCTGTAGGCGCTATCTCTGCTGGTGCTGACAAATACGTTATCGACGCTGACAAATGCATCTCTTGCGGTGCTTGCGTTGGTGCTTGCCCAGTAGGCGCTCCTGTAGAAGAATAATCTACAATCAAAAAGCCACGGTTTTCCGTGGCTTTTTCTTTTTCTCGCATAACAAAAATACCACCTCTTGCGAGAGGTGGTATTTTTTTAGTTTTTCTTTGTTACCTGACGTTCTGTGCCATCTGGGCTAACGATGACCAGATTCTGCAGCTGAGATTCCAGGTTTCCGCGGAACAGAGCGATGTACTCTTTACGCAGACGGGTCTGTTCCTCTTTTTCAGCTTCGGTCAAACCTTCTGGAGTACGGGATTTACGAGCCAATTCGTTGATACGATCCAGTTTATTATTCTCCATCTTTCTCCAGACCTCCTTCTTTCAAGATTTCCAAGTATTCCTCCAGGCACAGTCCGTTTTCTGTGATAGCGATGGCATGATCCACGCCAACATAACGGTAATGCCAGGATTCATAGATAATTTTTGTAATGTCCTGCTTATCTTCCGGATAACGGAGGATAAAGCCATATTCTGCTGCATTTTCCTTCAGCCATTTACCAGCTGCTGTATCAGCAAATTCCGGATCCAATGTCTGGTGAGTCGGAGTCACGATATCTGCTGCCAAACCGGTATGATGTTCGCTGGTTCCCGGTACCGCAATCATTGTTGCAGTAATACGTTCTGCTTCTTCTTTGCTTTTACCGCTATTCATCTGAACTGCTACTTCTGCGTCAAACAGTTCCTGCTGACGGCTGATGCTGCGATATGCAGAGCAGATCATCAGATCCACGCCTTCTTCTTTGGCATCGGCGATCATTTCCTTCATAACGTCCGCAACTCTCGCATCCATCATGAAGTTACCCTGAACCTGTGCAGTCTGTACTTCGAAATCGCTTGGAAGCACATGATCCGGGTTCGCAAGCAGCAGTTCCCAAGTATCAGTCAGATCTTCGGTTTCTTCCTCTGTTTCAGTGCTTTCTTCTTCCGCACTTGGTTCGTCCTGAACTTGTTCTTCCACCTTTGGAGGTTCCTGAGTGATAACAGTAGAATCGGAAGGTTCGTCGCTCATCAAAATACCGCCGAAAGCCACACAACCACAGAGGATCAGCACCAACAGAGTTGCAATCAAATTCCCACTCATGCTTGTCCCTCCTTACATATTTCCTGTTTCGTACATAATAATGGACAGAGCTGCCAAAGGTGCTGTTTCACAGCGCAGGATACGTTTACCCAAAGAAAGGCTCGCAATACCCAGCTCCAGTGCTTTCTGGACCTCTTCTTCTTCAAAGCCACCCTCAGCACCTACCATGATAGAAACAGAGTTTACACCCTGTTCCAGCTCTTTACGGAAGGAACTGGTGCTATTTTCGTAGAACAGAAAGGCTCTCTGATCTTCTTTCATGGCTTTGATCGCTTCTCCAAAGTCCAGCATAGGAAGAACTGCCGGAATACGTCCACGGCCGCACTGTTTCGCTGCTTCCAGCGCAATGCGGTTGTAACGTTCCAGCTTCTTCGCCATGGATTTTGCATCCGGACGGGATACGCAGCGTTTGGTCTGCACCGGAACAATGGCAGACACACCCAGTTCAACAGCCTTCTGAATGATCAGTTCCATTTTATCGGATTTTGGCATTGCCTGATAAAGGGTCACACGAACGCTTGGCTCGGTTTCGGAAGGATATGCTTTCTCAACAGACAGTTCCACTTCCTTATCGGTCAGGCTTTCAATGACACAGTCATAGTCTTTACCCTGGCAGTCGCAGGCAACCAGTTTTTCTCCCGGATGCATACGCAGAACTTTTGCAATGTGTTTGGCATCATCACCAGTGATGATGCCTTTGTTTTCGTCAATGGTTTCAGTAAAGAAGCGAGGCATGGCTTATCCTTTCACTTTGCAAGCCAGAGCAACCCAGCCGCCCTGAGTACGTTCTTCGATTACTTCGATACCCTGTGCTTCCATTGCAGAAACAACGTCCTCACGGCGGGTATCAATGATACCGGAAGCGATAAAGATACCGTCTTCGGTCATGTATTTTGCAACGTCATCGCACAGACGAATGATAATGTCTGCAACGATATTTGCAACGATTACGCGGAAGCTGCCTTCTACCTGAGAAGTCAGGTCGCCTTTGTGGAAGGCAATACGGTCATCCACATGGTTCAGTTCTGCATTTTCGCCTGCAACTTTAACTGCAACTTCATCGATATCACAGCCGATGATATCTTTCGCACCCAGCAGAGCTGCGGTAATTGCCAGAATACCACTGCCGCAGCCAACGTCCAGAACAGTATCGTCCGGAGTCAGATATTTTTCCAGCAGCTCCATACAGAGGCTGGTAGTGTGGTGGGTACCGGTACCGAACGCCATACCTGGGTTCAGAGTCAGAACAACTTCGCCTTCTTTTGCTTCGTATTCTTCCCATGCTGGACGAACAACCAGTTTCTCACCGATTTTTACGGTGTGGTAGTATTTCTGCCAAGCAGTAGACCAGTCTTCTTCGTCCACGCTGTCGGTTTCCAGAGTCAGGCGACCATATTCACCAGCAGTGTCCTGAGCTTTCAGCTGAGCCAGGAGAGAGCGTACTGCTGCCAGTTCTTCCAGACCCTGCGCATTATCTGCAACGTAGAGTTTTACGTTGGTTTCGCAGTCGTTCATCTGTGCCATCAGTTCTTCATCGATGTAGTCCCAGTGTGGGGTGGTATCTTTGAGGAACTGTTCGAAATCAGCTGCATCTTCCACGATGAAGCCTTTGATGCCAACGTTCATCAGGCCAGCGGTTAGTGGTTCGATACCTTCGGTAGTGGTGTAAATTTTCACTTCAGTCCAGTTCATAGTTTTACTCCTTGTAATATGTATCAGATTTATTGAATATTGTAGTTACTTTCCTTTGTAAATCAGGCCGTAAGCATTGGGATTCTTCTTTCCACTCAAGAAATTGACCGCTTCTTCCAACTCCACACGAAAACCGCATTTGTAGTGAGTTGCCAGAGAAGCTTCATTCTCTTTTGCCACATTGTCACGGATGATGACAACTCCATCTTGTTTCAGATGGTCGATGACTTCGTTAAGTATGCGGGAAGCGTAACCCTTCTTTCGCTGAAGCGGTGGGGTTTCCAATGCTTCCAGGTAATAGAAATCATCCAACTTCGTCAACCGCAAGGCACTGACCCACTGACCATCCACTTCCAACACATAGTAAGTATTGTTTTCCTTCGCAAAGAACTTCTCTCGTAGAAAGGCTGCAAAATAGTTTGCTTCCTCTTCGATTGCTGCGCTAAGGTCTATCTTGTCCGGATAACGCCACTTCGCATTGATCAGGCAGCCTTCCGGATAGACATCGTGAGTCAGTCGGTGGAGCTCTTCCTCCGTCATCTTCTTAAATTCCAGCAACATATGCTTACCTCCTAATCATAACATACTCTCTCTTTACAAACAATAGAAAAAGGCGCCGCCGGTTCGTTTTTCAGCTGGCGGCGCCTTGATTTTAATTCGACACTATGAAAGTGCTTCCTCTTTTTTAATTTTAAAAATCATTCGCAGTACACCGGACAGCAGTTTCGGGCTTTTCAGAACAACAATTTTCATCGCGATTCCTCCCTCGTAGTTCAATACTACATTATACGGAGAATCGCTATTTTGGTTCCAAAATTACTGCTCTCGGGTGCAAATCACCACTGCGATGCCCTCTTTCAAAGAAATCGTCGCGTCTTTATCCGGCAGGAAATGATTGCTCACACCCAGCGGGAAGGTGTTGTGCAACTCTCCATTCTCCAGTGGATAGTAGAGATTCTGCAGAGTCACCCCTTTGCATGCATCGGTATGAGCAAAGACAGAGAAAACAAAATCTTCTCTGTACGGAACGCTCAAGCTCTGACCTCCGCAGAGTGCTGTGATATATACATCTTCGTCCACGATGGTAGCCTGTGCTCCATGAAACGCCGCATACACCACAGACTGAACATTGGCTATGGTATGATCCAGACGACCTCCGCACATACCAACCAACAGCAGTTCAGTAAAGCCTTTCTCCAGTGCCACCTTGATAGCAAGCATGGTATCTGTGTCATCTTTCTCCACGGGATAGGTGAGCACCGGGCAGCTTTCATCGATTTGACCCTCATAAGAATCAAAATCTCCAAGCAGTAACTGCGGTTTTACATTCATCGTTTGACAGTGAGCGTAACCTCGGTCTGCCGCAAGGATAAAGTCATCGTCACGGAGCAATTTACGGATATAGCTATAATCCTTGATTTCTCCGCCGCCAAAAATCACACAGCGCATCATTTCAGTTCCCATACTTTAATTTGTTTTGCCTGTTCGTAAAGTGCCAGATAGCTGTCGTGGCGGCTCTTATCGATTTCACCGTTTTGCATTGCTTCCAACACAGCACAGCCTTTTTCTTTGGTGTGGGAGCAGCCTGTAAACTGACAGTCGTTGATATACGGTTCAAACTCGCGGAAACAGTGCTGCAGTTCCTCTTTCAGGATAACCTGGAATTTCTCCAGATCAACCGCAGAGAAGCCCGGTGTATCGGCAACCAGTGCCCCGTTGTCCAGCTCGTAAATCTCTACGTGACGAGTGGTATGACGACCGCGGCCCAGTTTTTGGCTGATATCACCGGTATCAATTGCAAAACGCTGATCCAATGCATTGAGCAAGCTGGATTTTCCCGCACCGGAGTTGCCGCAGAAGGCAGAGAACTTACCTTTCAGCAGTTCTTTTACTTCCTCCACGCCTTCGCCGTTGAGACTGCAAACAACAGCCACAGGGAAACCTGCTTTGCGGTAAATTTTCGCAAAGTCATCCGGCTCTTTCAAGTCAGCTTTTGTAATAACGACCACCGGCTGAATTTTCTGGTACTCCGCAATAGCGATCAGTTTGTCAAGAACCAGTGCATTCGGCGCCGGATCTGCAATGGAAACCACCAACACCAGCTGATCCAGGTTCGCCAGTGGTGGACGAACCAGGGAATTGCTGCGCGGCAGGATCTCCTGCACGTAACCGGTACCTTCGCCGGTGAGCTCAGCCAAAGCCCAGTCACCGACGCAAGGTTTGATATTTTTATTGCGGAAGGCACCGCGTGCTCGGCACTCCAGTTCTCTTCCGTCTTCACATTTCAGATAATAGAATCCACCCAAGGATTTGATAATACGTCCTTTGATCTGTTCCAAGTTGTTTCTACCTTCTATTCTTCTGTAGACTCTTCGGAGTCATCTTTTTCGACGCCTTCAGACAATTCAGTACCGGATACATGAACACCGGACTGAACACCTGCTGTGGTTTTGAAGTCACTTGGGTCGTCGGTAATGTCGTACAGTTTTTCTTCGATAAAGTCAACACCGTAAACACGGTACAGCTCACGGTCAATGTAAACTTCCAGAATCACTCGACCATTGCCTTCTACACGGAAGGACCAGCTGCTGGTATCTTCCGGAATGATGCGTTTGCTTGCAATCTCGTTTTCACCAACGTATGCTTCGATGTAAACTTTTTCATCAATATCGCTTTCGATTGGAATGCGGATACGCATGCTGTTCGGTTCATTTCCGCCAGCAATTACCATAACATCAACAGAAGTACCTGCAACGACCATAGAACCTTCACTTGGGCTCTGTTTTACAATGGTGCCCGGTGCTTTATCTGGATAATCTTCAGCATCTACCTCTTTGATGTCAGCGATACGCAGACGGTAGCTCATCAGCAGAGATTTCGCAGTATTCAGATCCAAGCCTTCCAGCGGTGGAACGGAAATTTTATTTTCCTGAGGACCCTGGCTGACATATACCATCATGATTTCATCAGTAGTGAATTCTTCCATAGCCGCAGGTTCGGTACGGATAACATTGCCTGCTGGGATATCATTGGAGAACGCAGTCATTTCCTCGTACTGAATACCTTCCTTGTTCAGCTCACGGAATACGTCAGAAGAATCACGGTTGGTGTAGTCTTTCACCACAATAACATTCTGGCCCATGCTGACTTTGATTCGAATGGTACCGCCTTTTTTCAGGACAGTGTTGGCACCCGGAGATTGGTGATAGATCTCACCTTCCTCGTAGTCCGAGTTATAGTCGCTGGATTCCAGAACAATATTGAAATCTTCAGCGTACAGGTCTTTATTTTCGATGTTTTCATAAACCATACCGAGCAAATCAGGAACAACAACGTCCTCTTTTACTTCGAATGGATTATTTTTGACAAAGAGCATTACCACAAAGACACTGCAGGCAATCAGGAATGCCATGGAAATACCGAACATGACCGGTACCAGCGGAAGTGGCTTTCTTTCGTATTCCTCTTCGTCATTCTGTGTATTTTTCTTGCGTTTCATGTCTTCTGCCGCTCCCTTGTTAAATTCCTTCTGGATCCGTTCCTCCACAGATTCAGTTTCCAGATAGCGGTACTCAAAGACGATGGACGGATCTTTTTTGAAGCTGTCGATATCACGCAGCATTTCTGCCGCAGACTGATAACGTTTGCTGACATCCTTCTGCATCGCTTTCATAATGATCTCTTCCAAGCCTTTTGGAATGGAAGGATTGATGGAAGTTGGCAGCATTGGTGCAGACTGGATCTGCAGAATTGCAACAGAAACCGGAGAATCTGCTTCAAATGGCAGCTTACCGGTCAGCATTTCGAAGAGCAGAACGCCGATGGAGTATAGGTCTGCACGGGCATCGGTATTACCGCCGCTTGCCTGTTCCGGGCTGATGTAATGCACAGAACCGATCGCTTTGGTCGTGATGGTATTGGTGCTGCTGCGGGAGAAACGTGCGATACCAAAGTCAGTGATCTTGATGGTGCCGTCTTCCAGCAGCATGATATTCTGCGGTTTGATGTCGCGGTGCACAATGCCTCTGTCGTGAGCATGCTGCAGACCGCGCAGGATCTGAACAACAAAGTGTACCGCTTCTTTCCAGCGGATCACTTTTTCCTGCTCGATGTATTCTTTCAATGAAATACCGTCAATGTATTCCATAACGATACACTGAATACGGTTGGTAAAGCTGACATCATAAACCTGAACGATATTCTGATGGTTCAGCAGAGAAATCGCACGAAACTCATTGCGGAAACGGTGGAGAAACTCCTCGTTATCCAAAAACTCATCCCGCAGGATTTTAATAGCTACAGTGCGGTCTTCCACCACATCATAGCCTTTATAAACATTGGCCATACCGCCGACGCCAACCAGTTCCCTGATCTCATAGCGTCCTTCCAGCTTTTTGCCGATGTATTTGTCCATTTTCTTACCTCCAGTGGGTGGGTTTTATGCGCGGTAGAGAACCACAGCAGTGATGTTATCCGAGCCGCCATGATTGTTCGCATAGTCGATGAGATGCTTTGTATTCTGGTCACGAACAGATTTTTTCACCAGTTTTGCCAAAACTTCTGCATCGGCATAGTTGGTCAGACCATCGCTGCAAAGCAAAATACGATGCTCCGGTTTCAACTCGATCATCTGATAATCGATGTCCAGTGTATCACCAACACCGACCGCACGGGTCAGCTGATGACGGCGCTCATGGGTCAGCGCCTGTTCCGGTGTCAGTTCACCGATCTCAATCATGTGCTGAGTCACAGTATGATCCCTTGTTACCTGCATCGCATTGTGTTTGTCCACCACATACAGGCGGCTATCACCAATGCTGATAATATGCAAATCGTTGTTCATCAAAACAGCAGCTACCATAGTAGTGCCCATTCCACTGTACTCCCAATTTTCTTTCGCCATGGAGTACACTTTTGCATTTGCCGCACTGATGGCGGAGAACATGATCGCTTTAATGGAACCGTCACTCATATCCGGACGCAGGTCACGGCTGAAGTAGGAAGAAACCATTTCACAAGTGGTTTTGCTGGCAACATCACCGGCTCTTGCGCCGCCCATACCATCACATACGATGGCAAAGCCGCAGTTATCACCGATGGTCTGGTACGCAAAAACGTCTTGATTCATGGAACGTACTCTTCCGGGATTTGTTTCCCCAATGATCCTTAACACTGTTCTTCCTCCTCTTCTGACATATATTCACGGCGCAACTGTCCGCAGGCTGCGTTGATATCAGCACCCAGCTCGCGGCGAATGGTCGCATTGACGCCCAATTTCTGCAGCTGGTGCTGGAAGTTTTCGATTTTCTGACGGGTACCGCGTTTGTATCCGCGTTCCTCTACCGGATTGACCGGGATTAGATTTACATGGGCAGGCATACCTTTCAGGCGGTTTGCCAGCTCTTTTGCGTGCTGAGGTTCGTCATTGACGCCGTCGATCAGCGCATATTCAAAGGAAATGCGTCTGCCTGTTTTTGCAAAGTATGCATGACAGGAACGCATCAGTTCGTCCACATTCCAGCGTTTGTTGATCGGCATAGTCTGATTGCGGATCTCATCGTTTGGTGCATGGAGAGAGATAGACAGGGTCAGACCCAGATCTTCTTCTGCCAGCTGATCGATTTTCTCTACCACACCGCAGGTGGACAGAGAAAGATGACGCAAGCTCAGATTATAACCTTCCGGCATAGAAAGCAAACGCAGGAAACGCAGAACATTGTCGTAGTTATCCAGTGGTTCACCGATACCCATCAGCACGACGTTGCTGACACGCTCACCGCTGTCACGAACTGCGGTGTAGATCTCATCCAGCATTTCGGATGGTTCCAGAGAACGCACCAAACCTGCCAGTGTGGAAGCGCAGAACTTACAGCCCATACGGCAGCCTACCTGTGTGGAAATACAGAGGGAGTTGCCGTGTTTGTATTTCATCAATACCGCTTCAATGCAGTTTTTATCCTTCAGCTCCAAAAGATACTTCACTGTACCGTCCAGCTTGGATTCCAAGCGGCGAACGATTTTCAGAGTTGTTATGTAATAATTCTCCTGCAGCACTGCACGCAAAGACTGCGGGATATTGGTCATCTCGTCAAAGGAAGTGACACGTTTTTCGTGCAGCCAGGAAATGATCTGTTTTGCACGGAATTTTGGCTGACCCAAAGCGGCCAGCTCTGCCTCCAGTTCCTGTGGGAACAGAGATTTAATATCTTTCCTCTCCAAAAAAATCACCCGATCTTTCTCATGGTTGCAATAAAGAAGCCGTCACTGTGCTTCATGTTTGGGAACAGTGCAGAATACCAGCCGCTGCTGTGTTCTGCCTGTTCATAAGCTTCAAAGTCTTTGTGGCGGCTCAGGAAGTCCGTCACGATGTTGATGTTTTCTTCCGGAAGAACCGTGCAGGTGGAATAAGTAAGGATACCGCCTGCTTTCACATAATTGGCAGACGCTTCCAGAATATCCATCTGAATTGGCGGCAAGCCGTCAAATTCTTTCGGGTCTTTGTACTTGATCTCCGGCTTACGGCCGATAATGCCCAAACCGGAACAAGGTACATCGCAGAGCACACGGTCAAACTGACCCAACTCTGCTTTATATTCCATGGCATCGTTTTCCATGGCTTTGATGATGGTCAGACTAAGACGTTGTGCGCCTTCGCTGATTTTCTTGATCTTTTCCGCATAGATGTCGCAGGAAATGATCTCGCCATCGTTGTTCATGTATTCTGCTGCAGTGAAGGACTTGCTGCCCGGAGCAGAGCAAACGTCCAGCATGCGCATGCCCGGCTGTGCGGAAACCAGTTTTGCACACAGCTGAGATGATTTATCCTGAATGTGGAACAGACCTTCTTTGAAGCTCGGAAGTTTTTCCAGAGAAGCTGTATTCGCCAAACGAATGCAGCCTTCCAGATCTTCTGCTTCTGCATCCACGCCCTCATCAGCAAGGCGTTTCAGCAGGTCGTCCACGGTAATTTTCGTTGTATTGACTCTTGCAAAAAGAGTTGGTCTGCCCAAAGAATGCTCCAGCAGAGCCTGTACCTGCTCTTTGCTGCAGCTTTTCAGCAGGCGTTCGATCAGCTCAGCAGGGCAGGAATAATCTACCTGCCACTGCTGTGCGATTCCTGCTTTTTTTACCTGAGGGATCTTCTTGCCATCACGCAGGAAAGAACGGAGCACACCGTTGACAAAACCGGACGCACTGGCAGCCTTCATCAGACGAGTCAGCTTCACAGCTTCGTTGACCGCCGCAGAATCCGGAATATGTTCCAGATACAGCAACTGATACAGGCTGATACGCAAAATCTCCCTCACTGCAGGGGTCAGCTTGCGCACTGGGGTCTTGGAATATGCGCCGATAATATGATCCAGCGTCAGACGACGCTCCAAAGCGCCGTAAACCAAAACACTGCACAGAGCAGTATCCTGCGGTGACAGCTCATTGCGAGTCACCAAATTGTGAAAGACCACGTTGGAGTAGCCGCCGTCTTCATTGATTTGAAGCAGGGCTTCCACTGCGGTTTGACGTGCCAGTTTTGCCATAAAACTCTCCTCAGATAATTACAAATAGTATATCAATCTCGATTGTTTCGTCTTCCGTATAATAAAACCAGCCTCAGAAGCTGAGCTGCTGAGGTCAACAGAGCTGCTACATAGGTCAAAGCCGCTGCAGTCAGCACCTGTCTTGCTTGAGAAACTTCCTCGCCGCTGAGGATATTATCTCCTGCCAGCGTCCGCAAAGCACGGCGACTGGCATTCAGTTCCACCGGCAGAGTCACCAGCTGGAACAAAGTCACCAAAGAAAAAAGGATGATACCCAAATTCACAATCGGCTGCCACTGGAAAACAAAGCCCAATAAAATCAATGGAACTGCCAGCTTGGAACCAAAATTGGTGATAGGAATGATTGCCGCACGCACACGGATCGGCACATAATCTACCGCATATTGGATGGCATGTCCCACTTCGTGAGCAGCAACACCGATGGCTGCCACCGAGTGACTGCCATACACGCTGTCCGACAAACGAACTACATTGCTCGTCGGGTCGAAATGGTCTGTCAGATTTCCCGCGATATGCTCAATTCGTACATGGTACAAACCGTTGCTGTCCAAAATCCGGCGGCAAATTTCTGCCGCTGATGAGCCGCCACGGCTCATCACACGGCTGTACTTCGTAAATGTCGAAGACACTTTGCTCTGTGCCCACAGGGCGAAGAGCATGGTTGGAATAATCAGGATCCAGTAATACCGATCCACATAGAAATAAGGCATAATAAAAGTTCCTTTCTACAAGTAGGTACTTATATTATATGAGAACTTTTTGAATGTACTATGAATAGTACGCAAATTTTGCCTGTATATTTGCTATTCTGCCGCTTCCACACCGAGGATTTTACCTACCTGCAGCTGTTTGCCACGAAGGAAATCTCCGGCGCTCATGCGTTTAGAACCTGCCAACTGTACTTCGGTGAATTCCAAAGCACCTTCACCACAGGCAACGATCATTTTCTTTTTGTCGATCAGCTCACCAGGCTGACCTTTGCCGTTTGCTTTTACCGCACGGTGGATCTTCAGCAGAGTACCATCCAGGTAGGTATAAGCAACAGGCCATGGGGACAGACCGCAAATCAGGTGATGCAGTTCCTCTGCAGATTTGGTGAAGTCGATTTTTGCG
>JAZQXX010000039.1:0-3045 GCA_045633085.1 Negativibacillus sp.
AGTACATCAACAATTCCGACACCCTTGTGATGTCCATTGACGGCAAGGATGTGGTGAAGATCGCACCGGGTGACTGGGTGCAGATCAAACGTTCCCCACAGACAATGAAATACGTTGTTCTCTCCAAGAACAATTACTATAAGAAGCTGACGGAAAACTTCAGCAACAGGAGGTAACTATGAAAGCGAAGCGCCATGCTAAGATCCTTGAATTGATCGGTAACAAACACATCAATACTCAGGAAGAACTGCAGGCTGAACTGGGTAAGAATGGCTTCCTCGTCACTCAGGCAACTGTTTCCCGTGATATCAAAGAGTTGCGTTTGATCAAATCTCTTTCCAATGACGGTAGCTATCATTACACCACTCACCAGAAAGAAAAGGGCAGCGACCTGTCCTTCAAATTCCATGCTATCTTCTCCGAATCTGTACGCGGCGTTGATTACGCACAGAATCTTGTAGTTGTAAAATGCTACACCGGTATGGCTAATGCAGCTTGTGCGGCTTTGGACTCCATCCACTGGGAAGGTGTTGTTGGAACCATCGCCGGCGACGATACCATTTTGGTCGTAATGCGCAGCGAAGCTTATGCAGAAAAAATGATCGAAGATTTGAACAAACTGATCCATTAGAAAAAGCAGGGGGCCGGTGAATCCATCGGCCCGCTTTTACATCATATCCTGCTGAAGGAGGAAAAAACGTGCTCTCTCAGCTTTATATCAAAAACATAGCGGTGATCCAGGAAGCCGACATTGAATTCGGCCCGGGATTCAACGTTTTTACCGGTGAGACCGGTGCAGGTAAAACCATGTTGATCTCTGCCATCAATGGTGTACTGGGTGCAAGACTCAGCCGTGATATTATTCGTTCCGGCGAAGACAGCGCAGCGGTTTCCGCACTGTTTACCGGCATTTCAGAAGCAGCTGCGGCTCGTATGGAAGAGTTGGGTTACGACGCTTCTGACAGAGAAGTGCTTATTTCCAGGGAAATTGGTGCACGCAACAGCTGCAAGATCAACGGCAGACCTGCGACTATGCAGATCCTTAGGGAAATTGCTTCTGAACTGATCGATGTTCATGGTCAGAAGGATAATCACCGCTTGCTGGACCCGCAGTACCATATTGAATACATCGACGATTTTGGCGAGCTTTCTCCTTTGAGAGAAGCTTATCGAAACGTCTACGGACAGATGCAGGAACTGCGCAAAAAGCTCCGTTCCATGCAGCAAAGCGACCGAGAGAAAGAGCAGAGAATTGCGCTGCTTCAGTATCAAGTCAATGAAATCGAAGCCGCCAATCTTCAAGTCGGTGAAGATGAAGAGCTGACACAGCGGCGAGATACCATCCGCAACTCGGAGCGTATCATGAAGCTGACAGCAGAAGCAAAAGGTTTGTTTGACGGCAGCGACGACAGTGACGGCACAGCCAATATGCTGACTCAGCTGGCAGAAGTTTTAGGAAAGCTGAGCCATTTTGTGCCTGAACTTTCCGATGCGGCTTCCCAGGTGATGGAAGTATCCTATACCATCCATGATGTCAGCGGTGAGATCAGCCGATACTTGGATCATCTTGACTTCGATCCACATTCCCTCGACGAAATCGAGGATCGCTTAGAGCTGATCCAAAACTTCAAGCGCAAATACGGCGCAACCATCGAAGAGATCCAGGCTTACGGTCAGCGTGCTGCAGAGCAGCTGCGCGAGATCCAGTTTTCCCAGGAAATCATCGATGAACTGCTGGAACAGGAGAAAGCTCTGCTTCCAAAACTGTCGCAGGCAGCCGATGAGTTGACCTCTGCACGACATCAGGCAGCAAGAGATTTCCTGTCCCGTATCAAGAAGGAATTGGAATTCCTCAACATGCCAAACGTGAAACTCACTGTCAGCGCAGGACGCTGCGATTATCAGGCAAACGGACAGGATGAGCTGGAACTGCTTATCAGCTCCAATGCAGGTGAAGCACCAAAGCCACTGGCCAAAATCGCGTCCGGCGGCGAGCTGAGCCGCGTGATGCTGTCCATTAAGAATGTTCTGGCAGAGAAAGACCAGGTCGGAACAGCTATCTTCGATGAGATCGACACCGGTGTCAGCGGTTCTGCCGCACAGAAAATCGGCAAAAAGCTTCAGGAAGTATCCCGTAACCGTCAGGTCATCTGCGTAACTCATTTGGCACCGGTGGCAGCCTGTGGCGACAGCCATCTCTTTATCCACAAAGATGTGGAAGAGGGAAGGACCTTTACTCGTGTTGACCTGCTTAGTGATGAAGAGCGTATCCATGAAATCGCACGTATCGTTTCCGGTGAAGACATCACAGAAACTGCTCTGAACAACGCAAGAGAAATGCTCAATTTAGCGCATCAATCTTGACAAATCCCAGTAATTCCAATATAATATCACCATCAGCCATGACGAGAAGAAGTAACTGATCCCTTTTCTTCCAGAGAGCTTCCGGTTGCTGTGAGGAAGCAGAAAAGCCCAGTGAATACATCTCCGAGCTGCCGCCCGAAAAGCAATGAGTAGGCACGGCCGGTTTACACCCGTTACAGTGTCAAGGTATCAACTCCGTCCAATAGGCCGGAAGATACCTGCCGAGGTTCTGTTCGTGAGGACAGGACAAATAGAGGTGGTAACGCGATTTTTCGCCCTCTGACTATTGAAAAAATAGCCAGAGGGCTTATTTTTTCGTCATTTTACTTTGCAAAGGAGAAAAACAATGACTCTGTACGAAGAACTTCAGCGTCGTGGTTTGATCAAACAGACCACTGACGAAGAACACATTAAAGAAATGATCAACAACGGTAAAGCAACCTTCTATGTAGGTTTCGACTGCACCGCTGACTCCCTGACCGCAGGTCACTTCATGGCTCTGACCCTGATGAAACGTCTGCAGCTGGGCGGCAACCGCCCAATCGCTCTGATCGGCGGCGGCACCACCATGATCGGTGACCCATCCGGCCGTACTGATATGAGAAAAATGCTGACCAAAGAAGATATCGACCACAATGCAGATTGCTTCAAACGTCAGATGGAACGCTTCATCGAATTCGG
>JAZQXX010000040.1:0-25068 GCA_045633085.1 Negativibacillus sp.
CCTGAGTATTGCCTTCCTAAGCCCGCTTGGCCCCCGACTTTCAGCTGAATGGTGATGAAGCCATTCCGTTATCCTGCGTTAAAGGACAATGAGTCCGTGGGAATCCCACGGGAATCAGGGTGGCACCGCGTAAATTTACGCCCCTGACTGTTCGCAAGAGCAGTCAGGGGCTTCTTTTTTACAAAGTCCTTTACCTCATTATGTATGTATTACTTACCCCATTCAAGGAGGAATTTTATTATGGCAGACACTATGCAGGGTCTGAAAAGAACCCATTATTGCGGCACTCTTCGTGAAGAACACATCGGTCAGACCGTTGTTGTATCCGGTTGGGTGCAGAGAAACCGTGACCTGGGCAACCTGATGTTCATCGATCTCCGCGACAGAAGCGGTATCGTTCAGCTGTCCTTCGACGACACCACCGAAAAAGCTCTCTTCGAAAAAGCAAGCACCGCTCGTGCAGAATTCGTACTGATGGCTCAGGGTGTTGTTCGCGCACGTGAATCCGTAAACAAAGACATCCCTACCGGTAAAATTGAAATCCAGGTCAACGATCTGCGTATCCTGGCAAAATCTGAAACCCCACCATTCGAAATCACCGATACTACCAACGTAAAAGAAGATCTGCGTCTGAAATATCGCTACCTGGATCTCCGCAGAAGCGAACTGCAGAACCGCATCATCTCCCGTCATAAGATCGTTAAGATCGCTCGTGACTACTTCGACGAAAACGGCTTCATCGAAGTTGAAACTCCAATTCTCATCAAATCCACTCCAGAAGGTGCACGCGACTACCTGGTACCATCCCGTGTACATCACGGTAAATTCTACGCTCTGCCGCAGTCTCCACAGCTGTACAAACAGCTGCTGATGCTTTCCGGTTACGACCGCTACATGCAGATCGCTCGTTGCTTCCGTGACGAAGACCTCCGTGCAGACCGTCAGCCTGAGTTCACTCAGATCGACGTGGAAATGTCCTTTGTAGACGAAGAAGATGTAATGACCATCAACGAAGGCTTCATCAAACGCGTATTCAAAGAATTCCTGGACTACGACGTACCAACTCCATTCCGTCGTCTGCCTTATGATGAAGCAATGAACCGCTACGGTATCGATAAACCAGATACCCGCTTCGGTCTGGAACTTTGCGACCTGTCCGACCTGCTGGCTGACTGCGAATTCAAAGTATTTGCAGGTGCTCTGGCTAACGGCGGCAGCGTTCGTGCGATCAACGTAAAAGGCGCAGCTTCCACCCTCACCAGAAAAGAAATCGACAAACTGACCGACTTCGTAAAAACCTACCGTGCAAAAGGTCTGGCATTCACCAGAATCACCGCAGAAGGCGAATCTTCTTCCTTCGAGAAATTCCTGAAACCAGAAGAAGTTGCTGCGATCCGCGAACGTCTGGGCGCAGAAGTTGGCGACGTTCTGCTGGTTGTTGCAGACAAAAACCAGGTTGTATTCGACTCTCTGGGTCAGCTGCGTAACCACCTGGCTCGCAAACTGAACCTTATCCAGTCTAACACCTACGACTTCCTGTGGGTAACTGACTTCCCACTGTTCGAGTATGACGAGGAAGAAAACCGTTACGCCGCAAAACACCATCCATTCACTTCTCCAAAACTGGATCAGCTGGATAAACTGGAAAACGACAAAGACCACTGCTATGCACGTGCATACGACGTGATCATCAACGGTTACGAAGTAGGCGGCGGTTCCATCCGTATCAATGACCCAGAAGTACAGAACAAAATGTTCAAAGCACTGGGCTTCACTGAAGAACAGGCAATGGAACGTTTCGGCTTCCTGCTGAACGCATTCAAATTCGGTGTACCACCACACGGCGGTATGGCATACGGTCTGGACCGTCTGATCATGATCATGACCGGTACCGATAATATCCGTGACGTTATTGCATTCCCTAAAGTACAGAACGCAAGCGAACTGATGACCAACTGCCCAGACTATGTTGAAGACAAATCTCTGGCAGAACTGGCGATCGCTGTTGTAAACGAAGAATAATCCATCGGCACAACAAAGCCGTCCTGTCAAACGGTGGGACGGCTTTTAGCCTATCCTATTAGGAGGTTTAATTATGAGATTAGCTCGACTGACTTGGCCACAGGCTGAACAGTACTTCAACGAAAACGATATGGTCATTTTGGCCATCGGCAGCATCGAATGCCATGGTACCCACATGCCTTTGGGTACTGATACTCTGATTCCAGACCGCATTCTGGAACTGATTGAAGAAAAATCCAACGTGCTCATCGCACCAACCATTCCATACGGTGCAACTCAGTACCTCTCTCCATTCCCTGGCACCATCAACCTCGGCCCTGACGGTTTGTATACCGTTGTTTCCAAAGTTGTAGAAGGCCTGTGGAGCCATGGTGCAAGAAAAATCATCATGCTCAACGGTCACGGCGGCAACGTTTCCGCACTGGAAAAAGTGGCTCTGGAACTGGACGAAAAAGGTGGTCTGGGCGTTATCCTCAACTGGTGGCTCATGGCTTGGGATCTGAACCCTGCATGGAAAGGCGGTCACGGCGGCGGCGAAGAAACCGCAGGGGTACTGGCTGTTGATCCATCTCTGGTTGACTGGGATGCTCTGCAGGAAATGAATATCCGCAACGATGTTACCGAAAACATCAAACGCACCAACTTCAAAACCGTGGAATACAAAGGCGTCCCAATCGTAATTTGCCGCAAAGTGACCCGTTTCACCAACAATGGTTGGGTTGGCGCTGACCATCCAAAAGACGCGACCATCGAATGGGGCACTGAAATGCTGCAGACTACCGCAGACTACATCGTTGACCTGATGGAAGAGCTGAAAAAAGCTCCGATCGATGCAGCAAGATAGGGGAGCAGACATGAGGAAAACTGTTTATTGCTCCGACGTAGACGGAACTTTAGCGCGTCAGGGTTACTATCTGACTGACGATACCTTGGCTCTTGTGCACGAAATGGTAGATGCTGATGTTTGGTTCACCATCGTCACTGGACGCTTCCTGTCCCGTTCTCTGCCGGTCATGGAGCAGCTGAAACTGAAAATCCCTGCCTTCTGCCTCAGCGGTGCTTTGGCTTATGACTGTGCCAACAGCCGCATTCTGAAGGTTTGGCCAATCGATACGGAAATCGCCAATACCGTAGCAGAACGCCTGCAGACCCTGAATCATAACGTGTTGGCGGCAGTATATCATCCACAGGAAAATCGCTGCAAACTTTGCTTTAACTGGGTGAAAAATGCACAGCCATTCCCAATGGATAAACGCAACGAGCTGGGCTATCTTCACGATGAGATCGTCACCGCTGAGGACATTCGTACATTGATGGCGGAAGGTCAGTGCATCTTCCTTGATATGGCCGGCGACGAAGAAAAAATGAAAAAGGGTTATGACCTTGTGAAAGATCTGCCTGGCGTCAAGGTCTTTCTCCACGAAAGTCCACACAACAAAGGTCTGTGGGTGCTGGATATCGTGGCAGAAAACTCCGGCAAGGGCAACGCTATCTGCTGGATGAAAGAGTACATGGGTGCCGATGAATCGGTTGGTTTCGGCGATCATTACAACGATCTGCCGATGCTGATGGCTGCTGATATCGGTGTCACTATGGCGGAAGCTCCACAAGATATGAAGGAGCAAGTGGACCTTGTTCTTCCTGCAGCACCAAACTGTGTTCCGGACTACATCATGGCAAAAGAAGGCCTGCGATAAAAAAACAAAGCCCCGTTCCGAAGAACGGGGCTTTTCTTATAGATTCTTCTATCGAATAAACAGGAAAACAGTGTATGCAGCGTAAACCAGAACAGCGATGATACCTTCGCTGCGTTTGATGTTTTTGCCGCTCATGCAGAATGCCAGCATGATGAAGTGTGCCACGATGGAAGCGGAGATGTCGATGATGTTTTCCATGCCAACAGAGATTGGGCTGAGAGCAGTGGACATACCCAGTACCAGCAGAATGTTGAACAGGTTGGAACCAACTACGTTACCAACAGCCAGACCGCATTCGCCTTTCTTGGAAGCTACGAGGGAAGTTACCAGCTCAGGCAGGGATGTACCCATAGCAACGATGGTCAGTGCAATGAAGTTTTCGCTCAGACCCAGAGTCTGTGCGATAGTGGTAGCGGAGTCAACGACCATGTCACCACCGATAACGACTGCAACCAGACCGCCAACGATGTAGATGAAGGACATGAGAGGGGAGAGAACTTTGATTTCTTCCTCTTCACCAGCTTCTGCTCGACCCTGCAGTGCAGAACGAACCATCAGCAGGATGAAGCCCGCGAAGAGAACCAGCATGATTGCACCTTCGATACGACCAACCACAGAACCGGTGATCGCAAAGATCAGCAGCAGGATAGAAGCGCCGATGGTCATTGGAAAGTCGCGTTTGATGAAGCTTTTTTCAACAGGAACAGGGTTTACAACAGCACACAGACCGAGAACCATCAGCAGGTTGAAGATGTTGGAACCAACAACATTACCCAGAGCAATGGCATTGCTGCCGTTCAGACCAGCGGTGATGGAAACAGCTGCTTCCGGAGCACTGGTACCCATAGCAACGATGGTCAGACCGATGATAATAGATGGAACTTTCAGCAGTTTAGCAACAGAAGAGCTGCCTTCTACGAAGTAGTCCGCGCCTTTGATCAGCAGTACGAAGCCGACCAGAAGTAATACATAAGACATCATAAAATTTTCCTCCTTTGTTTTCAGAGCAGTTTTCCAAAAAGAAAAAGACCCTTGCCACAGATGCGCATCTGCGGCAAAAGTCTTGTTTTTTCTTATCGAAAGCGTACAGCCGGTTTTTCACGTGATGACGACTGTACACACAGGCAAAATGCCTGCAAACTACTCCCTTTTACTCTACAATTATAAGGGAAAAAGGCGCATAAAGTCAAGAAAAAATTCACGGCATTTTTCTAGCTTTTTTAGGCTATTTCCTCCATGAGGTATGCCTCAAACTGCTCTCTCAGGCGGCTGATTTCAAGATCCAACTCTACCTGCTTGTCGTAGCTGTCGTTGGAAATCTGCTCGAATTTCTGTGCGTTGAGATTGAGGTTACCATTGTTCAGCTGTTGTCTGGCTTCAGAAACCTTTACGCTGAGCAGATCATACTGTTTCTCCAAGTCGCAGAGTTCAACAATGACGTTGTTCATTTCGAGATAAGCGGCTTCCAATTCTTCTGCAGACTGAGTGCTGTACTCTTTGCGAAGGTTATAGGACTGCTTTAGAAGGTTACTGCGCTGTTCTTTGATGGTTGCATATTGCTCAGCAGAATGGAGCTGGAATGATTCGACGGAATGAGTATTAATAGAAAACTCTGCCAAATCATACCGCTGCTGGCGAATGCTGTTCAGAGTGTTGTTAACAGTGTAGAGATAGTCTGAATAAACGTCGCGAGCTTTCTGCTGCAAGCTCCAAGCATCCAGACTGGACTGCAGATCAGTGTAATTTGCGAAGCCTGTGTATTCCAAGCGTACATTACGGAATAAGTCGAACATCTCTTCTTCAGCAAAGTGCAGGGAAGCAGATGCAGGCAGTTGGATGACGGTTTCTCCACGATAATTGCTCAGTTCAGCAGCCAGCCACTGAATGATATTTTCCTCAGACAGTTTTGGATCATTGATCCACTGGAAGCTCAAATCTGCCTTCGTGCCGCGTAGCTTCAGCTCCGGCGTGATATAGCTGAAACCTAAATCCTGATTTTTAATGTGGATCTGGTTGTCAGGAGATTCCTCAATGACGATTTCGCTGTAATAGCCGCTTCCTGTGATGGTCAGTTCCTTGACTGTGGAATCCAGTGTTGTAGTGAACACAAAATCATCTTTCTGTTCCTGTGCGGCGTCGATAAAACTGTTGTAAATATTTACTGCACCGGAAACAGCAAATGGTGTTAGGATGACGGAGAGCAGCAGAAAAACAGCAGAGATGATAGCGGAAATTGCAGCAATTTTTTTCATGCTATTCATACAGTTCACCCTCCTCTTCAAATTCACATACAGTCTGTACCTGTGTTGCAGGAACATGGAACAACTTGCGCAGCAGCTGCAGGAAGACCTTTCCGCACCAAAGAACCAGCATGATCAGCAAAGTTCCAACACAGACGATCAATGCCAGCAGTGCGATGCAAAGGCAGATAGCCAGCAGTGTTACCGGCAGAGTCAGGAAATGTGCTGCAAAAGAAGCAGCAAAGAAACAGGCGATAACTGCAGCGAAGGCACAAAGTAAAGCGATCAGTGCACAGCCAACGCCGATGGCAGCCATGCCGAAAACAAACGCCAGTACACAGCAAACAGTAAACAGTACGCAGAACTTCACCATCATTCGCAGACCGTTGCCAAGACAGCCCAGAGCACTGCTGTCTTTATTTTTATTATGAATCTTCTTCTCACAAACTTCTTCTGCGGAATTTTCGCAGTTTTCATCCTTTGCTCTGAAATTAAATTTTGGCCATTTGAACTTTGGCAGTTTAAAATCAAAATTTTTCTTTGGCAGTACGGGGGTAATGGCAACTTTACTGCCGTTTTCCTCCATGATCTGCTGAGCAATCAATTCGGGAGAACCGAGTTTTGCGGCAATCTCCTGATCGCTTTCTCCCTGTCGGCGACCTTCCTCAAAAAATTCGGCGTAGTCGCGGATGATGTCATCGACTTCTCGTTTGTCCAATTGTTTTTTCAGAATACTCTCCAGTTGATTGAGATACTCCAGCTTATTCATGTGTTTCACCTCGCAAAATCTCTTCCACCATGTTGGAGAATTCCTTCCAGTCCAGTTTCAGTGCGCCAAGATAGGCAGCACCTTTTTCGGTAATGTGGTAATACTTCCTTGCGGGACCAACGGTACTCTCCTTGAGATAGGTCACAAAATACTCTTCCTGAGTCAGTCGACGCAGAATAGGGTAGACAGTTCCCTCATTGATCTCGGTGTAATAGGCGATGTTCTGGACGATTTCGTAGCCGTACATATCCTTACGTGCGATCAGCGCCAGAATACACATCTCGATAATACCCTTTCGGAACTGTGTGTTCATCTCATTCCTCCTCTCATTTGATCTCTTACTCTTGATGACAGCCACTGCCACCCTGTGTACTGATTATAACATACTACTGTGCAAAACACAATACCTAAAAAGATATAATAGTGATTTTCAGCATAAGAAAAGACCACTCCGAGCGGAGTGGTCTTTGGATCGAGTCAATATGTCGTTTAGAAACCAGCGATGATGTCTGCGTTCAGTTCTTTTACGATTTCGGTAGCAAGCTGTACACCTTTTTCGTAGTCGCTGTAAGAGCAGAAGCAATGGTGAGAATGAGCGTAACGAACAGGGATACCGATTACGATAACTGGGCAGGAACCATTAGCGATGTGGATTGGACCACCGTTGGTGGAGCCGCCTGCACGTACAGATTCCTGAACGTCGATGTTATGTTTTTTAGCCAGGTTCAGAGCAAATCTCTGGAAACGTGGGTTGGTGATCATTCTCATGTCGATGTGACGGAGCATTGGGCCTTTCTGCATAGCAGTCTGAGAATCGCAGCCGGAGTAGAAGGTGTCATCAGCTGGGCAGCCTTCGAATACGATAGCGATGTCAGGTTTTACAGTGTTAGCAACAACTTCAGCACCGCGAGCGCCAACTTCTTCCTGTACAGACCAGGAACCTACAACGTCAACAGCCAGTTCCTGACCTTTTACGTTTTCCATAGTAGCCAGAACAGCTGCACAACCGATGCGGTTGTCGAATGCTTTTGCCAGCATTACTTTGTTTTTCTCGTTGTATTCGAAAGTAACGTCTGGAACGATTGGGTTAGCCATGCTGATTTTGAAGTCTTCGCGAACTTCTTTTTCAGAGGTAGCACCAACGTCGATTACCATGTCAGCGATAGCTGGGAGAACGCCGCGTTCAGCAGCGGTCATGAAGTGAACTGGTTTTGCAGCAACGATACCGGAGATCCATTTGCCTTCCTCGTTGCGGATCAGAACTTTATGTGCGGAAACGTCACGAGGAGTCCAGCCGCCCAGTGGGATGAATTTAATGGTACCGTTTGGTTTGATAGCGGAAACCATGAAAGCACATTCGTCGCTGTGGCCGTCCAGCAGGATCACTGGTTTGTTACCGGTGTTTTCTTTGCGGTAGAAGTACAGGTCACGCAGGGAGTCTTCTTTAATATCAGCAAGGTCTGCACCATATTTGCGGCCCAGCAGGAGCACGTCATCTTCAAAGCCAGGAGCACCGTAAGCGTTGCAGAGTTCTTCGATCATTTTCAGTTGGTTCATTGTTATTTTCCTCCTTAAATTAAGAGAGTTTAGTTTACAACAACAGTATAGTACGCATGACAAGGGATTGCAAGAGCATGGAACGCCAGTCTTTTTTGGTGAAATTGCAACAATGTGCACAAGGTTTCCTATAAATGGTTGGATATGCTATCAAATTGTCAGAAAGAAAAACTGATGGGTAAGTAACGAAACTTGGTCGTCAATACATGATTCGCACAATAATTTGGAAAAACTTTCGTTGACTAAAAGCGGTGTCATAAAGCTGTGTTTATGCTATAATATGTACAATAGAATGCATGAATTCATTTTTATTCATAGATAAAATATATAAGAAGGAGTGTTCCTTGTGGCAGACAAACGTCAAATCGACCCGAAAATTGAACAGACTCTGCGTGTGCTTCAGATGGATAATGCGCAGCTTAGCGAATACATCAGCGGTAAAATGCTGGAAAACCCATTGATCGAGATGGAAACTGTGTCCAATGACGACAGCGAATCCCGCATCTACCAGCGTAAGCTGGATTGGCTGGAAGAACAGATGCTCAAACAGGACGAAAACTCCGTCTACTACTCTCCGGATGTGACCCGTCCGGAAGAACGTCCGGCTTGGCCGCTGCAGAACGTCAAAGAAGTTCTGTTGGAACAGCTGCATAAGATGGGACAGGACGATGATGACCTCTCCGTGAAATTCTGTGACCATATTGACGACAACGGCTATTTTACTTTAGATTTGGAGCAGTTGATCGAAACTTATGAATGCACCGAAAGAAACGCGAAAAAAGCCATCGATCTTATTCGTTCTTTGGAGCCAAAAGGTGTTGGCGTCTTCACACTTTCCGAGTGTTTGAAGCTTCAGCTGCCGGAAGGCTGCGACCTTGCTTGCCGTTTGGCAGAAGACTATCTGCCGGATTTAGCTGCTCATAAGTGGCAGGAAATTGCAAAAGAATTGGACGTTCCAGCAGAAGCGGTAGAAGCCGCTGCAGAGCATCTGTGGAGCTGCAATCCTCGTCCGGGTGTTGCCTGTGGCCGTGAAGAACTGCCATTCTATCTGACCCCAGACCTGCTTGTTATGAAATTCCGCGATCGCTACGAAGTGTTGCTCTGCGAATACAACATTCCGAAGGTGCACATCTGTCAGGAATACATCGACATGGCAAAACAGCAGAAAGACCAGGCTCTTAGCACTTACATCAAAGCCAATGTAGAGAAAGTAAAATGGCTCCATCAGTGCGTGGAAACCCGCGGTCAGACCTTGCTGAAAGTTGCAAAAGCGATTCTCCGTCATCAGGAGCGTATGATCCACTTCGGTCCACAGTATCTCCGTGTCATCACTGTGGAAGAGCTGGCAGCTGAGTTGGGTATGAACGAGAAAACCATCGTACATACCATGAAAAATAAATACATTCAGACTACCTACGGTGTATTCCCATTGAGCAACTTCGTTCTTCGTTCCAGTGAAGACAATACGCAGACTCACATCAATGAGGAGATCATCAAGGAAGCCCTGCAGGATATCATTTCCAAAGAACAGGAAGAGCATCCGTTCAGCGATTTGAAACTGACACAGATCCTCAATGCAAAAGGTTATCTTGTATCCACCCGTATGGTTGGTAAATACCGCAGAGAACTGGGTATCGGCGGAGAAGAAGAACGTCTAAATCTCAATGTTTGCAGCGATGACGACCATCATTGCGACTGCGGACATGATCACGACCATTGTGATTGCGAACATGACCACGGCGACTGCGGTCACCATCATCATTAAAAATCAAAGCCACTCGTAAGAGTGGCTTTTTTCGTTGACAACATAGGAAAAACAGCGTAAAATCAGTAGCAGACTGTTACTGTGTGGTGAAATTTATGAATGAAAACAAACAGGGCCTCAGTGTCAGTATGAAATCGTTTTTGACCGCCATCGGCGTTATTTTTTTGCTGATGGTTTTGACCTATGGCCTGACCTTTTTGATTCCCGGGGGAGAATATGCCCGCACATTGGACGCCAATGGAAATAGCATCATCGATACTGTCGGCGGCTTCACATATATTGATGGCGGTTTGCCATTTTGGAAGTGGCTGTTGTCACCGTTTCTTGTTCTGACCGCTGAAGGCGGTGGAACCGTAGGGGCCATCATTGTCTTTTTACTGGTTATCGGCGGTGTGTTCAGTGCACTGGAATCCTGTGGTCTGATGAAGTATATGCTGGATAAAATCGTAGCCCGTTTCGGCGGAACACGTTACCGACTTCTGGCTGTACTCAGTTTCTTCTTTATGGCCATGGGTGCATTTATCGGTTCCTTTGAAGAGTGTGTGCCTCTTGTTCCTATTGTGGTTGCATTGTCTGTCAGCTTAGGCTGGGACGAATTGACCGGTCTTGGAATGAGCCTGCTTGCGGTAGGCTGCGGTTTTGCTTCCGGTGTCTGCAACCCATTTACTATCGGTGTTGCTCAGAGTCTGGCAGGGTTGCCGATGTTTTCCGGCATTTGGCTGAGAGCTGTCAGCTTTGTATTGATTTATGCTTTGCTTCTGACTTTCCTGCTGCGACATGCCAAAAAAGTTGATCGCCAAAGCGAAATTACAGACTCCCACAGCTTTATTGCAGATGTGAAAATGGACCGCGGCTTGCTGTGTTTTGGCAGTATTTTGGGAGTGGGGATCTTGCTGGTTCTAAGCTCAAGCATCATCCCGGCCTTACAGGATTTGACCATGATCATCGTTGCCGTGATGTTCCTGGTGGCAGGTGTCACAGCTTCTTTGGTTTGCGGTATGAAAGGAAAAGCCTTGCTTCGCAGCTTTGGAAAAGGTATTGGCGGTATTTTCCCAGCAGTATTCTTGATTTTGATGGCAAGTTCCATCAAATACACTCTGACCGAAGCAAAAGTTCTCGACACTTTGCTCCACTGGGCAGTGGAAAGTTTGAGTGGATTGCCTCAGTGGCAAGTGATCCTGTTCATCTATTTGATCGTGCTGATCATGAACTTTTTCATCAGCTCCGGTTCAGCAAAAGCCTTCCTGCTGATTCCACTGATTGTACCGATGGCACAGATTTTCGGAATCGAAGCTCAGTTGTGTATCATGGCTTTCGCCTTTGGTGACGGTTTCTCCAACGTGTTCTACCCAACCAATGCGGTGCTGCTGATTTCTTTGGGATTGGCAGATGTCAGCTACGAAAAATGGGTGAGATTCAGTTGGAAATTTCAGCTGTTAAACCTGTTCCTGACTTCCGCACTTCTGTTGTTTGGTTTAACAATCGGTTATCATTAGAAAACAAAAAGCACCATCGAAAGATGGTGCTTTTTTGCGTCATTAACATTTGTGATCGCATTTGCAGCGGCAGCGGCAACGAATGCCAGGCTGTATCTCAGCATTGATGCGGTCATTGTAGCGAGAGATTTTATTATCTAAACGCTGAATGGTCTCATCGATTTGACGGCGCTGTTCCTGAAGCACCGCGCGCTGATCTTCCAGAAGCTGCAATCTGTCCGGAATGGTCACATCCCCAAGATGACACAAGCGAACATATTCGATCATTGCTTCTACCGGAAGTCCGGCTCCCCTCATGCAAATAGCCAGCTCAACCCATTTCAAATCTTCGGACTGATAATCACGGATTCCGCTGGCAGTGCGGTTCACCGGTGGGATCATACCCACACGCTCATAATAACGCAGAGTGTCCACAGAAATATTATAACGCTCACTGACTTGTTTGATCGTCATTACGACGCCCCCTTTACTTGTCAGTACTATTATACAACTTGGAGTAAAGTCTAAGTCAAGTGGTTTTGCAGTTTTCATAAAAAAATGTGGGATTTTGTGGAATCAAAAAAAGCACCTCTTTTGAGGTGCTTTTTCTTTTAGTTTTCGCTTGCGTCAAAGGCAGGCATTGCTTTAAACTGTGCACGCAGGAAGATAACAGCAAGAACTGCTGCAAAGAAGTCTGCAATCGGTGCAGCGAACATAGCGCCTTCGATGCCGAAGAACATTGGCAGCACAACCAGCAGAGGCAGCAGGAAGATGATCTGTCTGGTCAGGGACAGGAACACGCCGCGTTTTGGCATACCTACCGCAGTAAAGAAGGTGGAAGATACCGGCTGCAGGAAGTTTACGCAGATGAAGAACATGTAAATACGGAAGTAGCGTTCTGCGAAGTTGAAGTATTCTTCGCTGCCGCTGCCGAAGAAGCCGATGATTTCACGAGGGAAGATCTGGAAGCAGAGGAAGCCGATGATACAGATCACGGCAGCTGCTTTGCTGGCCAGAATAACGGTTTCTTTTACTCGTTTGAAGTTTCCCGCACCGTAGTTGAAGGAAACGATAGGCTGCATTGCCTGTACCAGACCAATAACAACGGAGAAGAAGATCATACCAACTTTGGAAACGATACCGCTGCATGCCAGTGGAATTTCACTGCCGTATACAGACAGTGCGCCGTAGTGGGTCATGGTGTTGTTCAGAACGACCTGAACGACCATCATGGACAGCTGGTTGAAGAAAGAAGTCAGACCCAGCGCAAAAATAGGCAGGCAGTAGGTTTTGCTCAGACGCATATCGCTGAGCTTCAGCTTCAGAGTTTTGAAGCGTGGCAGATAGAACAGAACCATCAGACCGGATGCTACCTGGCCGATTACGGTTGCCCATGCTGCACCTGCCATACCCCAGTCAAAGCCGAAGATGAACAGAGGGTCAAGAATGGTGTTGAGCACCGCGCCGATCAGGTTGCAGGCCATAGCATATTTCGGGCTGCCGTCACCGCGGATGAGGTTGGTACCGCCGGTGGTCAGAATCAAGAATGGGAAACCGAAGGAAGTGATGCCGGTGTAGGTCATTGCGTAAGGCATAACATCAGAGGTTGCACCAAAAACAGTGAGCATTGGTTTCAGGAAGGTTCTCGCACCGATGCAGAGCACAATACCCAAAGTCAGCAGCATGGTGAAAGCTGCACCCATATAACGGCGAGCTTTTTCCGGCTCTTTACGGCCCATGCAGATGTTGAAGTTTGCAGCACCGCCGATACCGCAGAGCAGAGCCAAAGCGGTGGAGGTGGTGGTCAGAGGGAAGGCTACGTTGGTAGCAGCGTTACCCAGCATACCGATGCTGTTGCCGATGAAGAACTGGTCTACCATGTTGTACAGAGCGCTGACAAGCATCGCGATGACACTTGGGATCGCAAACTGACGCAGCAAGGTGCTGATCTTTTCCTCACCGAGAGGATTGCGTTTTACTTCGTTCATGCTAGAACTCCTTTTCGAGAGATGAGATAGAATAACAACTCTATTATTATAAAAGGAAACCTGGAGCAAAGTCAATGTCCGGACAAATGAAAAAAGCACCGAAAACCTTATGGTTTCAGTGCTTTTTGCTGGTGGAGATGATCGGGATCGAACCGACGACCTTTTGAATGCCATTCAAACGCGCTCCCAACTGCGCTACACCCCCATATTTATAAAATCATTATACTACCTGCTTTTTTCGAATTCAAGGGGAGAATTTGTCGATGTGCCAAAAAATCTCCACAAAATAAATCACCTTAACCAATCTGTGTGGCAAAGCCTTGAAGCACCAATGGAATTGTGTTACACTGTAGCTTATAGATTTTTTAAACTTGAAAGGAGCCATTCCACATGGAAACCTCAACTAAAAAAGGCTCTGACCTTAATATCTTCGCCTTCTGGAAAGCACAGAAGACTGCGTGGAAAGTAACGGTCATCCGTACCTCTCTGGAACGTTTCGGCTATAAGCTGGTACTTCCATACCTCTCTCTGTATGTTATCCTCATGGGTGCAACCAAAACTCAGCTGGGTCTGGTAACCAGCTTAGGTTTGATCACCGCAGGTCTGATCGGTCCATGGCTCGGTCAGCAGATCGACCGCCACGGTCCAAAGAAAATGTATATCTTCGGTATTTGCATCCTGATCTTCGGTTACATTGCTTTTGCATCTGCAAATGTTTGGCAGGTAGCTGCGCTGGGTATGTTCCTCCATCAGATGGGTCAGACCTTGGGTGGACAGAGCTGTGCGAACATCTGTGGCAACTGCCTTGCAAACTGCGATCGTGGTAAAGGCGTAATGGTTTGTGAAACTCTGGCAGCAGGTGCACTGGGTATGCTGGCACCAATGCTGGCAGGTTGGCTCATGGTAAACGTCATGAAAGTAGAAGGCGACGTTACCGATCCAAATCAGGTTCGTCCGCTGTTCTTCATTACTTTGATTTGTACCATCATCTCTCTGTTTGTAGTTATCTTCAAACTGGATGTTCGTAACTGGGGTACCGGCCTGAAAGCCAAACACAGTGTCCTCAAAGACGGTCTGGCAATTCTGAAAGCAGACAAAAACTGTGCAAAATGGGTTCTGGTCAACTCCGTTGGTCGTCTGCCAAACGCACTGGTTATCCCTTACCTGCAGCTCTTCGCTTCCGAAGTGAAAGGTGCAACTGCAGAAGAACTGGCAATTATGACCACAGCGATCGCCCTGACCTCTGTACTCTGCGGTTACTTCGCAGGTATTCTGGGTGACCGTCTCGGCCGTAAAAAAGTACTTATCACCCTCATTGTGCTGTACTGTGCAGGTTTGTTGCTGCTCATCAACCTGGATAACAACAAATGGTTGATCCTCGTTGGTATTCTGGCAGGTTTCCAGGAAATCGGTGCTGCTCTCGGTGGTTCCATCCAGCACGAGCTGGTTCCAGCCCGCATCCGTGGCCGTTGGTCCGGTGTAAACAGCTTTGTTGGTTCTATGGTAAGTGCAAGCATGGCTGCTCTGGCAGGTATCTTCTACGACAACCTGGGTCCACAGTGGGTATTCCTCATTTACATCGGCTTTGAATGCATCATGCGTATCCCTCTGCTGATCTCCATGCCTGAAACTCTGAAATACAAAGTTGACGAAAGCAAATTCGCAGCTCTCGACGCATAGTAGGCTGTTTCGCGCAAATCAAATATTGCAAAAGAAAACCCTCGGTCATTGGACCGAGGGTTTTGTTCATATACTAAGGTTTAATGATATCTTTGCCGCCCATGTACATTCTCAGAGGTTCTGGAATGCGAACGGAACCGTCGTCGTTCAGGTTGTTTTCCAGGAATGCGATGAGCATACGTGGAGGAGCAACTACGGTGTTGTTCAGGGTGTGAGCGAAGTAGTTTTTGCCTTCGCCTTTGATACGGATACCCAGTCTGCGAGCCTGAGCGTCACCCAGGTTGGAGCAGGAACCAACTTCGAAGTATTTTTTCTGACGTGGAGACCAAGCTTCAACGTCGATGGATTTTACTTTCAGGTCAGCCAGGTCACCGGAGCAGCATTCCAGGGAACGAACAGGGATGTCCAGAGAACGGAAGAATTCTACGGTGTAACGGTACATTTTTTCGAACCATTCTGGAGATTCTTCTGGTTTGCATACAACAACCATTTCCTGTTTTTCAAACTGGTGGATACGGTAAACGCCGCGTTCTTCGATACCGTGTGCACCAACTTCTTTACGGAAGCATGGAGAGTAGGAAGTCATAGCCTGTGGCAGGGAATCCTCGCTGATGATGGTGTCGATGAATTTACCGATCATGGAGTGTTCGGAAGTACCGATGAGGTACAGGTCTTCGCCTTCGATTTTGTACATCATGTTTTCCATTTCAGCGAAGGACATAACGCCGGTAACAACATCGCCGTGGATCATGAATGGTGGAATGTAGTAGGTGAAGCCTTTTTCAATCATGAAGTCACGAGCGTAAGCCAGAATACCGCTGTGCAGACGAGCGATATCGCCTTTCAGGTAGTAGAAACCGGAACCGCTGGTTTTTCTTGCAGCATCCAGATCAACGCCGTTGAGTCTTTCCATGATATCGATGTGGTATGGGATATCGTAGTCAGGAACAACTGGTTCGCCGAATTTTTCTACTTCTACGTTTTCGCTGTCGTCTTTACCGATTGGAACGGTTGGGTCGATGATGTTAGGGATCACCATCATGCGTTCTTTGATCTGAGCTTCGAGAACAACTTCTTTTTCTTCCAGTTCAGCCATTTCTTTTGCCATAGCAGTAACTTGAGTTTTTGCTTCTTCTGCTTCAGCTTTCATACCTTTTGCCATGAAACCGCCGATCTGTTTGGAGATAGCGTTTCTCTGGCTGCGCAGGTAGTCTGCGCGGGTTTTGGATTCTCTGTATTCTTTGTCCAGTGCGATGACTTCGTCAACGAGAGGGAGTTTGGAATCCTGGAATTTTTTCTTGATGTTTTCTTTTACGATCTCCGGATTGTTACGGAGAAACTTGATGTCCAGCATGAACATATCCTCCTTATAAATGGAACGTCTGGTCTTGGGTCCCGGACGTTTTTCTGCAATAAAAAAGGTCCCCGAACCCAGTCTGTACGATTGGGACGAAGGGACTCCGCGTTGCCACCCAAATTGCCGACCATTGGCCGACCACTTCATTGGTGCGATAAAGGGCACGAACCTCCGGCTTTCACCGGCAGCTCCGAAAGTGGATACACTGCGCTTCCTGATCGCTCACACCAACCGCGATCTCTCTGAAAAGAAGGGAACAATGATAGCTTTCCTCATTGCTGATAGAGGTATTATACTCTGTTTGTTCTGCGATTTCAAGAGGATTTTTCGATTTTATATGGTACAGCGGGGAAGTTTGTGATAGAATAAAACCAAATCCCAAAACAACAAATTACTTTTTATAGAAAAGAGGCATTCTTATGTACGAAACTTTTGAAAAATGGCTCAATGCTACTCTGGAACAGTCCATTCCTGCGGAAGTAAAAGCATTCTGCTTCAACATCTACGACGACGGTGACAATACCTGGTCTGTAGAATTGGTAGGTTGCAGCAGCTTCGATGAAAACGATGCAGACTGGGCTTGCGATGAAGTCTTTGACAATCGCGATGAACCATTCGCATGGGAAGAAGCAGCAGACTACGACCACATCTTCGCTGGTGTGAAAGTAATGATCCTCCAGTACCTGCAGGACGGTGCACAGGCTGATGTTCTGAAAAACTCTCAGGGTGTAGCAATGGGCTTTGTAGACGGCGACCTGGAGCTGCTGCTGAAATAGGAGGCGTTTGCTGTGAAATATCATATCGACTGTGAGATTCATATGCATACTCTTGCCAGCGGTCATGCCTACGGTTCTCCGCGAGAAATGGCACAGGCAGCGTCTGAGATGGGGCTTTCCCTTATCGGTTTGTCCGACCACGGTCCCGGCATCACCGGTACCTGCTCCCATGTGTTCTTTGGCTGCTATGACAGAATGTGCCGCAATGTCCACGGTGTGGAGATCCTTGGCGGTGCAGAGCTGAACATCATGAACGATGGCAGCATCAACTTCCCGGAGCATTATTTCAACTATTTGGACTATGCTATCGTCGGTATCCATACACCGATTTATGTGGATGAAGGTGCAGAACGCAATACCGACAACACCATTTCCTGCATGAGAAATCCGAAAGTTTTCTTCGTATCCCATCCGGACAGTGATAAACTTCCATATAATTATGAGCGTTTGGTTCCCGCAGCAAAGGAGCTGGGTGTTGCTCTTGAGGTGAACACTTCCTCTCTGCGAGCACCGTCCAAACGTCCGGGCTGTGTGGAGAACTACAAAAAAATGCTGACTCTCTGCATGGAACACCGCTGCCCGATCGTGGTCAGCACCGACTCCCATGATCCATGCGAAGTGGGTCATTTCGAAGAAGCACTTACTCTGTTGGAAGAACTGAACTTTGACGAAGAACTGATCGTCAACACCTCTGCCGACAAACTGAAGGCTTTCATCGGTAAAAAATAGAGAAAATATGCGAAAAACTCTTTCCTTACAGCCGGAATGTGCTACAATAAGGGGAGAGTTTTTATATTGGGGGAATTGTAATGAATTTATGGCTCGGACTTTTTGCTGCCTTTGCGGCGATGTTTGTAAAAGGCTTGTCCGGTTTTGGCAACACACTGGTGTTTACACCACTGATGAATTTTCAATATGACAGCAAGCTGATCTCTCCGGTGGATCTGCTCATCGGTTTTCCTGCCAATGCCTACATGGCATGGCGTGAACGCAAGAGCATCAATCTCCGAATCGCTCTGCCGCTGATTATTCTGATTTATCTTGGCTTGATCCCGGGAACTTTCTTCCTCACCATCGGTGATGTTCGCCTACTGAAGGTTATTCTCGGCGTGGCTATCATGATTCTCGGTGCGGAGATGATCCTCCGTGAAAAAGCTATGATGCATGGTACACAGAAAAAAAGTAATCCACTTGTTCTGGGGCTGATCGGTATCGGTTCCGGTATTCTCTGTGGTATGTTCGGCGTTGGTGCTTTCCTGACTGCTTATCTCAACCGTACCACAGACAATGCCAGCCAGTTCCGTGCCAATTTCTGCATCGTTTTCTTCATGGAAAACATCGCACGTTTCTGCCTGTACTTGTACAGCGGCGTACTGACTATGGAAAGTTTGAAATTCTCTGTGATGATCTTCCCGGCAGTAATTGCCGGTTTGGCAGTGGGTATTGCAGCATCGAAAAAAATCCCGGAAAAACACGCAAAAAAAGTGGTGTCCATTATGCTGATGTTCACCGGTCTTTCTCTTACCCTGCAGAATATCAACGTATTCTTCTAAGTCCACAAGGAGGTTTCTATGGAACAAATCTACGAAGCACTGGGACAGGTTTTGGCTTCTCAGCCATATAAACTGGTTCTCAGCAGCGGCAAAGGCTGCGAGTATCAGAAAATCGTCATTCAGCTGAAAGGCGATTACTTCCAAATCGAAAAATACACCCAGAAACAGGTCTTCCACGAAAATGTGAAATCGGACGAACTGGAAGCGGCACTTCGCCAGCTGTTGGAACAGGGTTACCGCCAGCTGAACAGCTATGCTGACAGCGAACAGATGGAAATGAAAATTTCCAAAAAAGGCAAGGTTCTTCTGAATCGCCGCAAGCAGGAAGGTGCTGCAAAAGCTGCTCCTGCTGCCCACAACAAAGAGAAAAACTACATCCTAAAAGAAGGTACCATCATTCCACCGCTGGTTGACTTGGGTATTTTTACTCCGGATGGCCGCGTGGTGAAATCCATGTACGACAAGTACCGTCAGATCAACCGCTTTATCGAAATCGTGGACGATGCGGTTTCTTCCTGGGAAGAAGGCAAAGAGCTGACAATCGTGGACTTTGGCTGCGGAAAAAGCTATCTGACCTTCATTCTTTACTACTACTTTGTAGAGCTTCGTCATTTGCCGGTCAACATGATCGGTTTGGACTTGAAAGCAGATGTCATCAAACACTGCAACGAAGTGGCTCAGAAATACGGCTACGAGCGTCTGCGTTTTGAAATGGGAGACATCAACGGCTTCCGTTATGACGGAGCTATCGATATGGTCATCACACTCCATGCCTGTGATACTGCAACCGACTTTGCACTTTACAATGCGATCCAGTGGAACACTAAGATGATCTTCTCTGGACCATGCTGTCTGCACGAGCTGAACGCTCAGATCAAGAGCGAGGAGCTGTCCGTATTTACAAAATACGGTATCATCAAAGAGCGTGTGGCTGCGTTGCTGACCGATGGTATCCGCGGTTCTCTGTTGGAGGCCTGCGGCTACAAAACTCAGCTGCTGGAGTTTGTAGACCTGACCCACTCACCAAAGAATATCCTCATCCGTGCGGTAAAATCCAATGTGTCTGCGAAGAAACGTCAGGACTCTTTGGACGAGGCAAAACGTGCGATGCAGGAATTCTCTGTTGATCCGACCCTCTACCGTCTGCTCAGCGAAGCAGGCAAGATTTAGGAGGTCTTTATGCTTCACTTTACTGAATTTGACACGAATATCACAGAGAAAGTTCTTGCTCTCGGTGTAGACAAGGCGCTGTTCGGCGGCGAAAACCCGCAGTTTGCCTGTGCAGCAGTCAAAGAAGACGAGCACATCGTGCTTGCTTTTGAACCGGGCGCACGCCTGCTTTTTGCTGATGAAAATGCAGCAGCGGACTTTCTTTATATGGTCATCTGCCACTGTCAGTATCTGCAGATGTTGACCACAGACTTTGGCGGCTTGATGGATATTTTAGGCAGCGGCGTCATCCGTAGCACCAATTGGAACGACAGAGATGAGGTCCCGTTCTTCACAACAGTTCTCTGTACCAATGTTCTGCCAGACATCGACGACCCGGAAGTGACCTTCCAGATTATGAACGATTGCGACGATGAAATGATGGAGCGTTTCTCCGATTCTTCTCAGCTCATCATGATTTTTGGCGATGTAAAAGAGGAACACAGAAAGCTATTTTGGGTGAAATAATTATGAAAAAATTATTTTGGCTTTATACGATTCCGCATATTTACCTCATTAATTGGCTACAATTTTTCAGTTATGGTATGGTTGCGGCGATTGCCAGCTTTGCGCTGTTTCTCCTTCCTTTTGCGCTGATATTCCCACTAAGCGAAAAAGGAAACCTGCGCATCTGGTTTGAAGGCAGTGTTTTACAGTTTGTCAGCAACTTAGCCTTTACGCTCATCACGAATCAGTTTTCTATTCTTGATCACAATGGTGGGAGCTGGCGTGGTGCAACAGGAATCTTCTATGCGGAACATTTTGTTCTTGTGTTAACATGCATCAGTTTATTGTTTCAGTTGTTCTTTCTTGTGCCTTTTTTGAGGGCATCTAACTCGAAATAACAGGTGAAGTAAATATATTTTGCTACCGCTTTTCTTAATGCTTTCTTCACGATTGGACAGTTGATTTTTCCCATGAAATATACTATAATGGAATCACCGCAAACAGATGTTTGCGCTTGAGATGTATCAAATTTCATGTGATTATAGATGCTGCTCTGCAATATTTGCAGAAGAACGGAGGAACTTATGTCTGAAAAAACAAAAGCTCTTGAAACCGCCATCGCCCAGATCGAAAAACAATTCGGTAAGGGCGCTGTTATGAAACTGGGCCAGACCACTGCCCTGAATGTAGAAGCAATCCCAACCGGTTCTCTGTCTTTGGACATTGCACTGGGTATCGGCGGTGTACCACGCGGCCGTATCATTGAGATCTATGGCCCTGAAAGCTCCGGTAAAACCACCGTTGCTCTGCATATCGCTGCAGAAGCACAGAAAGCCGGCGGCGAAGCTGTGTTCATCGACGTTGAACACGCACTGGACCCTGTTTACGCACAGGCTCTTGGCGTTGACGTTGACTCTCTGCTGGTTTCCCAGCCGGATACCGGTGAACAGGCTCTGGAGATCTGCGATGCTTTGGTTCGTTCCAACGCAGTTGACGTTGTTGTTGTGGACTCTGTTGCAGCAATGACCACCAAAGCCGAGATCGAAGGCGAAATGGGCGACACTTTTGTAGGTCTGCAGGCTCGTCTGATGTCCCAGGCTCTGAGAAAACTGACCGGCGCGATTTCCAAATCCAACTGCTGCGTAATTTTCATCAACCAGCTGCGTGAGAAAATCGGCGTTATGTACGGTAACCCAGAAACCACTCCAGGTGGTCGCGCACTGAAATTCTACTCTTCTGTTCGTCTGGATGTCCGCAAAAAAGATGTTATCAAAGTTGGCTCTGAGAACGTTGGTAACTTGGTTCGCGTAAAAGTTGTGAAAAACAAAGTAGCACCTCCATTCCGTGAAGCAGAATTCGAAATCATCTATGGTGAAGGCATCTCCCGTGACGGCGAGATCGTTGACCTGGCAACCCGTCTGGATATTCTCCAGAAGAGCGGTTCCTGGTACAGCTACAACGGACAGCGTATCGGTCAGGGTCGCGACAAAGTGAAACAGATCCTGAGAGAAAACCCAGCAATGGCAGAAGAAATTGCGAAAAAGGTTATGGAACAGAAAGATACTCTGTTGGGTAACCATAAACCAAGTCCAAAACCAATTGCAAAAATCGGCAGCGAAGTTCCAGAACTGCCACAGGAAGCAGTTGTTGTGGAAACTCCGGTCGAAACTCCTGCAAAGCGCAGCAGCAAGATGATCGACATTGAGGCTGACGACAAATAATGCCCATCTTAACGAAAATTTCAGCGACGAAGCAGGGCCGTCTGGCCCTCTTCTTCGATGATGAATTTGCCTTTTCCGTGGATCTGGAAACCCTTGCGCAGTTCGGTCTGCAGAAGGACATGGAGTTCACAGAGGAGGAACTTTCCGATTTACTGGAACAAACCCAATACAAAAAAGCAAAGGACAAAGCTTTCAAACTTTTGGGTTACAAGTCCTACACCCGCTATCTGTTAAAGCAGCGGCTGCTGCAGGAGGAATTTCCGCAGGAAGTGGTATCCGATGTACTGGACCGTTTGGTGGAGCTGGGACTGTTGAATGACAGTGACTATGCTCGCCGCTGTGCTTCCGATTTGCTGAAGCTGAAAAAGTATTCCGTCAGTCGGGTGAAACAGGAGCTGCGCCACCGCGGTTTGGAAGAAGCAGACATTGAGGAAGCGCTCATGACTGTGGAAACCGACCCTCAGGAACAGATCCGACAGGTCATTGAGAAAAAATATAAAAGCGGTCTTTCGGAAGAAAAAGGCCGCCGCCGTGCCGTTAATGGTTTGCAGAGGCTGGGTTACAGCTACTCTCAGATCCGACAGGCACTGCAGGATTTTGAAATAGAAATCAACGAAGACTAAGAGATAAAGGGGAAAACTATGGCAATCAAAGTAGGTATGGTATCGCTGGGCTGCTCCAAAAATCAGGTGGATGCAGAGCGCCTGCTGGCACTGATCGTGCACGATGGCTTCGAGATCTGCGCTGACCCGGCGGAGTGCGATGTGGTCATCATCAACACCTGCGGCTTCATTGAAGACGCAAAACGCGAATCCATCGAAAGCATTCTGGAATTCTGCGAAATGAAACGCAACGGTCAGGTAAAAGTAATTGTAGTTACCGGCTGTTTAGCAGAACGTTACCGCGATGAACTGGTTCGCGAGATCCCAGAGGCAGATGTTGTTCTGGGTATTGGACGTAACTTCGACATTGCAAACGCTGTTCGCCGTGCGCTGAACGGTGAAAAAGTTGCTGAATACGGTGAAAAAGAGGAACTGGCTCTGGGTGGCGACCGCGTACTCACCACTCCAAACTACTCTGTATATCTGAAAATTGCAGAAGGCTGCGATAACCGTTGCACCTTCTGTGCGATCCCACTGATTCGCGGCGGCTTCCGCAGCCGTCCGATGGAAGAAGTCATCGAAGAAGCAAAAGAACTGGCTGCAAACGGTGCAAAAGAGCTGAATCTGATTGCGCAGGATACCACCCGTTACGGTTTGGATCTCTACGGTGAGCTGAAACTGGCTGAACTGCTCCGTGAGCTGTGCAAAATCGATGGCCTGCACTGGATCCGTATCCTTTACGGCTACCCAGAACGTGTTACCGACGAGCTGCTGGAAGTAATGGCAAGTGAACCAAAAATCGTAAAATACATCGACCTTCCTCTGCAGCATGCCAACGGCCGTGTGCTGAAAGCCATGAACCGTCCAGGTGACCATGCTTCTCTCACTGAGAAAATGAAACACATTCGCGAGATGGTTCCAGGTATTGCACTGAGAACCACCCTCATTGCCGGTTTCCCAGGTGAAACCGAAGAAGAATTCAACGAAATGTGCGAATTTGTACAGGAAATGCGTTTCGAACGTCTGGGTTGCTTCGCATACTCTGTAGAAGAAGACACCATTGCCGGTGCGATGGACTGTCAGCTTGATGAAGAAACCAAACGTCACCGTGCGGAAATCGTGATGGAACAGCAGATGGATATTGCTTTCCAAATCGGTGAAAGCCTCATCGGTGAAGTGATCGAAGTTTTGGTAGAAGACTACGACTACGATCGTCTGATGTATGTTGGCCGCAGTGCACTGGATGCACCGGACATCGACACCAAAACCATGTTCACCGCAGCAAGAGAACTCCATGCCGGTGACTTTGTACAGGTCGAGATCCTCGACTCCGAGGGCTATGACCTGATCGGTCGTGAGTACGAGGAGCTGGAGGCAGAAGACGATGAATAAGCAGAAACTGATCGATCCAAACCTGCCAAATAAGCTGACCATTCTGCGTATGCTGATGATTCCGCTGTTTGTGCTCTTCTTTGAGTGGAAGAGCCTGCCGCTGAACTATTTCCTTGCTTTTGCAATGTTCGGTATCGCATCTCTGACCGACCTTTTCGACGGAAAACTGGCGAGAAAATACAATCTTGTTTCCGACTTTGGCAAACTGATGGACCCGCTGGCAGATAAAGTGCTGGTTACTTCCGCACTGGTTTGCTTTGTGGCTGAACCAAGCGCAGCAACTCCAAGCTGGGTCGTTATCCTGATTCTGGCGAGGGAATTCCTTGTTACCAGTCTGCGTTTGCTGGCAGCAGCAAAAGGTGTGGTTCTCGCTGCAGACAAATGGGGCAAATATAAAACAGCTACAACCATGACTTGGATTTTGGTGGACCTGTTCCTCATGGAATTTACCATCCTCATCGATTGGTTCGGTCTGTTTGCTTGGCTCCACCCAATTCTGATGTATCTGTCCCTGTTCTTCACCATTTACAGCGGTGCAAACTATGTAGTGAAGAACAAAGAGATGTTTGGAAAGTAACCTTGCAATTTTACCGCTTTTATGGTATGCTGATTCCGTAATAAACCAAATGCAATAACGCAGGAAGAGTAACGATGATACTACTGCTCCAGAGAGAAGGCGTGATACGCTGAAAGCGCCTTTACAGTCAGACATCGCCAAGTGCGCCTGCCAGCACGAATGGGGAAGCGAACAATCGTAGTATCCATTTGCGTAATCCGGCGTTAACGGACTTAAGCGAAAAATAAGAGTGGAACCGCGA
>JAZQXX010000041.1:0-10223 GCA_045633085.1 Negativibacillus sp.
GTCTGTGCGGTGACCTGAAATTCGGTCGTACCGTTCATTCTCTGATCCAGGCAATGAGCCGCTACGAAGGCATCAAATTCGTTCTCATTGCTCCACCAGAACTGCGTGTGCCAGCTTACATCAAAGAAGAAATTCTCGATAAAAACAACATTCCTTACGTTGAAGTGGAAAGCCTCGACGAAGCAATGCCAGAGCTGGATATCCTGTACATGACCCGTATTCAGCGCGAACGTTTCGCAAGCCAGGAAGAATACGAACGTCTGAAAGGCTGCTACATCTTGGACCCTGCAAAACTGGTTCCAGCAAAAGAAGATCTCTGCATCCTGCACCCACTGCCACGTGTAAACGAGATCACTGTTGACGTAGACAATGATCCACGTGCTCGCTACTTCGATCAGGTTTACTTCGGCAAAATCATCCGCATGAGCTTGATCCTGAATCTGCTGGGTCTGGACAAACTGGACCTCAACAAGATCCCAGAGAAAGCAAACCTCGGTCCTGCAGTGGTTGGTCAGCATACTTGCCAGAACCCACACTGCATCACCACCATCGAACAGGAACTGCCACAGGTATTCCACCTCGACGCAGAAACCAACACCTACCGCTGCGAATACTGCGAAGCTAAGGCGGCACAGTAAATACTGCGCTTCCTACCTTCAGTAGCCGCCTTAGACCGCCGCAATACGCTATGCGCCATTTTGCTGCGCAAAACCGGGTCAATGTCCCCAAACTGGCATAAAAGTGAAGGCGGCACAGTAACATAAAAATCAAGAGCCACCCGAAAGGGTGGCTCTTTTTATTTTGCGATTATTTGAGGTGTTCTTCGAACCAGTTGGTGATTTCTTCGAGGCGTCTTACGCGGTGACGTGGTTTGCCGCTGCGGGACAGCTCGTGGTTTTCGCCGCGGAACATGCAGAGTCTTGCTTCCACACCGTGATATTTCAGTGCGGTGAACATCTGCAAGCCTTCGGTAAGCCAGCAGCGGTAGTCCTGCTCGGAGTGGATAAACAGGGTAGGGGTTACAGCTTTGTTAGCGTATTTCAGTGGGGACTGTTCCCAAAGCTTGTCGTGCTCTACCCATGGAGTGGATGCGCACTGGTCATCAGCGAAGTAGTAGCCGATGTCGGTGGTACCGAACATGGAGATCCAGTTGGAGATGGAACGCTGAGAAGCTGCTGCTGCAAAGCGATCAGTATGACCGATGATCCAGTTGGTCATGAAGCCGCCGTAGCTGCCGCCGGTAACGCCGATTTTAGCTGCGTCGATCTGTGGATACTGTTCCAGAACAACGTCGGTGAACTTCATCAGATCGTCGTAGTCGATGGTGCCGTATTTGCCGCGAATATCAGCAAACTCGTTGCCTCTGCCGTCACCGCCGCGTGGGTTGCAGAAGAATACGAAGTAACCCATGTTTGCCCAAAGCTGCATTTCGTGGTAGTAAACGTCGCCGTAAGCAGTTTTTGGACCGCCGTGGATGTCCAGGATCGCAGGATATTTTTTGCTCTCGTCGAAATCTTTTGGTTTGATGACCCAGCCTTCCAGCTGCCAGCCATCGTTTTCGTATGGGAGGTATTCCGGAGCACCAACGTAAACATCTGCATGAACATCAGCATTGAAAGAGGTCAGCTGAACTTCGCCATCTGCTTCAAGACGGTAGAGTTCCTGCAGTTTCTGCTGACGCATTGCAACAAAGAGGATCTCCTCAGTGGAAACTGCAATGCAGTCTACGGAGCCGTTTACTTTGGTCAGAGTTTCGATGTTGCCATCAGTAGACAGTTTCTTCAGATGAGAATTGCTGCCTTCGGTGGAGAGGAAGTAAAGTGCGTTACCATGAATTTTGAAGCTGCAGCCGCCGCCCAATCTGCAGTCAGAGCCGATGCTGCTGCCGAAACCGAAATCATGTACAGCAAAAGGTTCCAGCTTGCCATCTTTGACAAGGTAGAAGTTTTTGTTTTCATTGATGCCGAAGTGGGTCATATCGGAGGCAGTACAGAGGATATTGTCGCCGAAGTATTCTGCCATACCGAAGTTATAAATGCCGTCTTCTACCAAAGTGGAAACTGTTTCGCTTGCTACATCATACTCGTACAGACCGTAGGTGCGTTCCTGTCTGCCGATGAATTCATGGTTGAAGTACAGGATCTTGCCGTCCTTGTTGGAGCAGTAGCGAGCGTTGTCCCATTCAGCAGTGATAGGGGTCATGGATTCGTTTGCTTTGTCATAGATGTAAAGGCGGTTTCTCTGACCGTTGACAAAGCCGACGCCGTTGGACCAATATGGAATCTCAGTGAGAACTTCGTAGTCCTTGTTGTGTTTCAGTTCTTTTTCTTTTGCAGCTTTTTCTGCACCGGAGAAGTCGTGAAGGTTGATGCCGCAGTTATCCTGTTTTGCTGCAAGCAGGAACTTATCGTTACCCAGTGGGATCAGAGTGCTGACAGAAGCAGGGATACGCAGGAATTCCTGTGCTTCACCGCCGTGGATGTTGATAGAATAATAAACAGTCCAGCGTTCACCTTTTTCGGTGGATTTTTTCAGTGCTTCATCGCGGAGGGAAGGGAAGAGCAGGGTTTCATCATCCAGCCAAATTGCGGATTTTTCCTGATCCATAGCGGTCAGCTTGGAGATTTTACCGCTTTCTTTGGTGTAGAGCCACAGGTTGCTGCGGTATTTGTTTTCTTCCAAATCTGCTTTGCTTACTGCAAAAACAGCGTGTTTGCCGTTTGGAGCAAAGTCCAGTGCGGAAAGGTACTGATAGTTAAGGAAATCGTTCAGTTGCAGTGCTTTCATCTTGAAAGTCCTCCTTTTTATCTCAATGCGCTTTACAGCATTTGTTCCAGTTCATCGCTTGTTTCTACATCGACACCCCAGTCCACATAGGAACCGAGAGCACCGCAGTCAGTGCAGCGGTTGCCGACATAGATCCATTCAATTTTGCCGTTTTCGTCGCGGACAAATCCAACGCGAACATTGTATTCTGCGTTTTTGCACAGGCGGCAGATGCCGGCTTTCGGTGTGCAGGATGGCCAGTATTCTGCGGAATCCAGCAGATATTTTTCTTCTGCGCAGTGGGTGCATTTCAAAAGCATAGCACCTTCATCCTGGTCGACCAAGATGGTGAAATCTTCGCTGCCGCAGCTGCAGGTCACCGGTTTTACTTCAAGCTCCGGAAGTTCGGTGTACTCTTTGAGATATTCATCAATGTCAGAAGCAGAATCACCGCTCCAATATTTCTTGTTTTTGTCAATCATGCTGTAATCCTCCTGTGTCGAACTTTGTTTTTTTATATCATACCACAAGAAAAGCCGTAGGAATAGACCTTTTTTATTTTTTATGTTATACTCAAATGGTCTAAAGGGGGATGTTACGATGATTCGTACAATTATTTGGATGATTTATTTTACTTTCTATCTTGTCTTTGCTTATCCGATGCTTTGGAAAGCAAGAAGACTGCAAAAAAACGGCAAAATCCAGGAGCATGATGAACTTGTCAGAAAGATGGTCAATAACTGGGCACTGCGTCTGCTGCGTTTGGCAGGTGCGGAAATGGTGGTTACCGGCAAAGAAAATATCCCGGAAGGTCCGGTGGTATTTGCTGCAAACCATCAGGGTTTTGCGGATATTCCGTTGCTGCTGACTCAGTTGGATAAACCAAATCCGATCATCGCAAAAAAAGAACTGGAAAACTTCCCGATGATGAGTGAGTGGATGAAAGAACTGAATTGTCTGTTCATCGACCGAGAAAATGCCCGTCAGGCGATGGATTGCCTGAAAAAAGCCAACGAGCTGCTGGAAAACGGCTACTCTGTCTGCATCTTCCCGGAAGGTACCCGCAGCAAAGGTGGGGACATTAAGGAATTTAAAGGTGGTACCATCCGCTTGGCGACTCGTGCGAAAGTTCCGATCGTACCTTGCTGTATCGAAGGTACTTACAATATGCTGGAGGTCAACAAAGGCTTCAAAATCACTCCGGCAAAATTACATCTGCATATTCTGCCGGCCATCGAAACCGCTGACCTTTCCCGTGAGGAAATCAAAGCACTGGATGAACGTCTGCGCGGCATCATTCAGGAAAAACGCGAGTCTGTTCTCAACGCATAAAACGCAAGCTCTGCCCTGCAAACGGGCAGAGCTTTTTACTTGCACAGATGGAACAGGAAGGGTATAATAAAGAAAAATAGTCTTGCAGGAGGAAAAAAGGATGAATAAACGAGAAATCTACCTGGCAGGCGGCTGCTACTGGGGAACCGAAAAATACATGTCCAACGTTAAAGGCGTTTTGGAAACTGCCGTTGGTTTTGCGAATGGCAAAACTGCACAGCCAACTTATGAGCAGGTCTGCAAAGAAAACACCGACCATGCAGAAACCGTTCATATTATTTATGATGCAGATGAACTGCCTCTTTCTGCGATGCTGAAACTGTTCTGGAAAATCATCGATCCAACTTCCATCAACCAGCAGGGTGAGGATATTGGCCGTCAGTACCGCACCGGCGTTTACTATCAGTGCGAAGAAGACAAAGAAATCATTCTCGCTTCCGTTGCGGAACTGCAGAAAGACTTTGATAAACCGATCGCTGTGGAAGTATGCCCACTGGAAATGTTCTGGCCAGCGGAAGAATACCATCAGAAATATCTGAACAAAAATCCAAACGGTTACTGCCATGTACCTTGGGATCTGATCGATTGGGTAGAAACCATCGATCCAAAGGAGTATAAATAAAGCAATGGATTTTGTAGTTCTGTATTTGCTGGGAGCGTTTGTGCTTCTGTACGTACTCTATGAATGTGGAGTGATCACGATCAAATCCGGACGTGCATTGCTCTTTGTCGGAACCATCTATTCAGCACGATATAAGGGTTGTCATAGAACTCTTCGCCGCATTGTACGGCCTGCGGAAAGCCGGGTATATCAGTTGGTTTTCAGCAGCGAACTGAGCAAAGGCAGTGTATCCATGGAGATTTTGGATAGTAAAAAACAGTCTTTGCTGACTCTGGAAGGACAGAAAACAGCAGAACTTTTCATGGAAAAAGGTAAGAGATATATTCTTGTTCTTCACTTGAACAATGCAGATGGTGCTCATCATCTCGATCGAAATTAAGAAAGAGCCTCCAAGCGGAGGCTCTTTTTCTATGGTCAAAGTTCACAAAGATTTTTGGCAGTATTTTTGAAAGAAAAATCGTTCCATTCCGAAATTTAGTGATATAATTTATCATAGTAAACGGAGATTATCCGTAGAGAAAGGAAGCTGACTTATGGCAAACCTGAAATCACAGGATCTTCAGTACAAAACAAAAGCTGATATCGTAACTCATGTTGGCGACGAATACGCTGAATTTATGGGTGCGATCGTTCCACCGATTTTCCAGAACTCCCTCTTCCTGAAACCAACTCCAAAGAACGGTATTCCGGAAGACAATGAGTTTATCTATACTCGTGTCAACAACCCAACCACTGACATTGCAGAACGCAAAATCGCGGCTTTGGAATGTGCTGAAGCAGCAGCTTGCTTCTCTTCCGGTATGGGTGCGATTTCTGCAGCGATTATGCACTTTGTAAAGAAAGACTGCCACATTATCGCTCCACACACCATCTATGGTCCAACCCGTACTTTCATCACCAAATATCTGGCTGAAAAATTCGGTGTTACCCCCACCTTCATCCATGGCAGCGATCTGGAAGAACTGAAAGCAGCGATCCGTCCGGAAACTACCCTGATTTATTTGGAAAGCCCATCTTCTCTGGTTCTGTATATGCAGGATATTGAAGAAATCGCTAAAATCGCGAAAGAACATGGTATCGGTACTGCTATCGACAATACTTACGCAACCCCACTCCATCAGAACCCATACACCTACGGTATCGACCTCGTTTGCCACACAGCATCCAAATATATGGGCGGTCACAGCGACATCGTAGCAGGTGTTGTTGCTGGTTCCAAAGAAATGATCGCACAGATCGCACATGAAGAACGCGAGCTGCTGGGTGCCTGCATGGACCCACATCAGGCTTGGCTGATGATTCGCGGTCTGCGTACCATGCCAGTTCGTGTGAAAGCACATGGCGAAAGCGGTTTGAAAGTTGCAAAATGGCTGGAACAGCATCCATGCGTAAAACAGGTATTCTACCCAGGTTTGGATAGCCATCCACAGAAAGAGCTGGTTGACAAATACCTGAAAGGCGGCCTCAACGGTTTGATCAGCTTCGTTTACAACGGCAGTGCAGAACAGGCAAAAGAGTTTATGTATTCTCTGAAAATGTTCCAGTACGGCGTAAGCTGGGGTGGTTTTGAAAGCCTTGTTGCTCCTGGCAGTGTTGGTCTGACAGACGAAGAAGCAGCTGCGATCGGTATGCCTGCAAACGTTGTTCGTATTCACATTGGTTTGGAAGACGTTGATACTCTCATGGCTGACTTGAAACAGGCATTTGAAGCAAGCAAAAAAGTAGACTAATGGCATAATCAAAGAGCTGAACGGAATTTCCGTTCAGCTCTTTTTCAGTTACAGGAATATTCTTCAATCAATCGAAGAATATGAGGGATTCGTGCATTCAGCCCATCAAAATCCATGGCATTTTGATAAAGTCTTTCCAGCCGATCGTGCAGCTGACGGGACTCGTGAAGGATCGCAATGGCCTGTTCCAGCAAAGTCTGAGCAGCTTTGCGGTTGGAGAGAAAACGCTCTTTGTTCAGCTTCATCAGTTCCTGATCTTGAAAACGCCGAGCATGGATCTTGCGCAGTGCACCGCAGGCGGTCATAGGGTGGAAGTGGTTGGATGTCATGAATCCAATGTCGGCTGTTGGAATCAGCAGATGTTCAAGTTTGCTGTCCGGTTCCATGGGGCAGTGGCAGGAAATGACATCGTGGCCAGCTTCTAAAGCGTGCTGTCGAAGCTGTTCCAACAAATGCTGTGCCACAGCACCGCAATCATCCTCAATGAGATATAGCCGGCGGCAGAGCTGAGCAGGGGTTTTCTCCAACACGACGATACCTTCGCTGCAGATACTGCTGAGAAAACGTCGCTTTTCACAAGGGCTGGCATCTCTGCGTGGAAAATGTTTTGCTGCAAAACGCTGGGCATAACCACTGATTTTTTCACTATCCACCGCACAGTCAGCGATTTCGTAAGAGTTACGCAGAAAGGTCTGTGCAGCTGCCAAATAGGAAACGGCGTACTTATAATAAATCGGAGTCGAAGTAATCAAGGCTTCGATTTGCTGACGGTACTTTTGCAGCTGTTTGCCATTCAAATGGTCGCCAAACGAGAGAAGAGTGTGCTGTACAGCAGGAATCACAGCCTCTTTGGCGTGTGGAGCAGTGGCATCCATGAGGGAAATCTGCTTTTCCGGCAGCATGACAGCATCCAAGGAATCGGGGTCGGAGGAACAGGGAAAAAGCTCCATTGTTGGACAGAACGGTGCGCACAGAGCAGCCGTTTTTTTCAGAAAGCTTGACTTTCCGCAGCCGGGACCGCCTTTGATGAGAAAACTGTGCCAGGGTTTCTGTGCTTGCTCCAGTTCATCGAAGAGAGAATAAAAGCCACTGGGGCTGTTGGCTCCTAAAAAGAAGCGAAGAGCTGTTGTTTCAGACATGATCGAACCTCCTTTGGTTTCAAACGGTTTTGCTACCATTATATCCAAAAGAGGCATTGATGGTTCAGCAAAGGACTTATAGGAATAAATACAGCAAAGCCAGCAGCAGAAGATTGTCAGCACCGTCGTTGTAGAGGATCAGCAGAAGTGCGAGAATGATCATTCGGTCTTGATCGATACCTGCGGCAGACAGTACGTTGCCGAGCTTTCCTGTAGGAACAATAGGCTTGGGTGCTTCCGGCGGTGGCGGAACTGATGGAGCAGGAGCTGGCAGTGTGGGAATTTCTGCAGTAAATGAAGAAAGACCGGCATTGCTGCGACGTAGCGTTTCATCAGCTCGGCGCTGCATCTCACGCACCCGTTCCATGGCGTCTTTCTGCATGGAAGCCAGTTCTTCACTGCTGTATCGACCGCCCATACTTTGCCACTTCATCGCAGACCACCTCCCAGTGCACCGAATAAACCGGATTCTTTCAGCATGGGCAGCATTTGGATCAGTTGCATGATACGCACAGCATCATCGACTTTTTTCTGACGTTTTTCTGATAAAAGCGGCCTCAATGAACGCAGCAGTTCCACATTTTTGTTGCCGTTGGCAAAAAGCTGCATAGCCTTTTGAATTTGTAGGATACTGTTCATATCGATGGATGGTGCGGGAGAAGTCTGCGTTTGACCAAGCCCAAACTGTGACAGTAAAGCGGACAGCTGATTCATATCAATGCTGCTGTTGGCGGCAGGAGATGGCGGAGGTTCTTGTTCAGGTTCGGAGGGTGCACCTAAGCCCAGACTTTGTGCAAGGCTTTGCAGCTGCTGCATACTTTGTGGGTCACTGAGGATCTGACTGATGCGGCTGCTGATGTCGTCCATAGGGTCCCTCCTTTCTGTTTCGGTCTATCGTCCCTGCAGTTTACGAAGCAGTTCCTTCATTTCCGGGGAGTTCATCACTTGCTGAAGCTGCCGCGGACTTTGCAGCAGATTTTGCAGCTGCTGTGCGGAGTTCTTATCCATCGAGTTGGTCACTGCATGGATATTTCCGCTTTGCAGCTGTTGTCGAAGCTGATTGGGGTCACAGTGCAGCTGCTGAGCAAGTGCTTGGATCAGGTTATCGGTCTGTGCTGCACTAAGCTGAGGTGCTGTCATGGAATCATCACCTTTCAATAAAACATTTTACTGTTATCTTATTCAAAGAATAGGGAAAAGTTGCAAAGCTCATTGTCTGAATGCTGATATTTATGCTATACTTATTAATATACATGAACCAGCAAGGAGAGTGACAGCCATGAAAAAAGTAACCAACTGCGAAACTTGTACCCATTACGTGTACGACGATGAATGGGACTGCTACTGCTGTGCTGTCAATTTGGACGAAGATGAAATGTACCGCTTTATGTCCGGTTCCTTCTATAATTGTCCCTATTACCAGTTGTACGATGAATATGCCATCGTTCGCAAGCAGAATTAAGAAATAGGAGAATTTACCATGCGAATTGTAGTATTTTCAGATTCTCACGGAATTACAGCAGCAATGGAAGCTGCGATTACACAGCAGAAAGAAGCAAAACTGTTTATCCACCTCGGTGACGGTGTGGAAGAATTTAAACGTATCATGAGCAAATACCCAAATAAAGAATATTGGTGCATCCGCGGCAACTGTGATTATTCGGCAACCGAAGAATCCACCGTGTATTCCTGGATCAAAGATGTGAAGCTCATGATGACGCACGGCCATCATTGGCAGGTAAAATATGATTTGGATGAACTGAAGCTGGGTGCCCGCGAAAAAGAATCTCGCATTGCACTCTACGGTCATACACACATTGCTTATACAGGATATGAGGACGGGCTTTATATTATGAATCCGGGCAGCATTTCCTGTCCGAAGGATTACAGCTACCCATCTTACGGTACCATCGATATCAACGGAAAGAATATCGTCTGCAATATCGTCCGTATGGAGAATTACAGAGGTTACTAAAAATAAATTAAGAATTGTTCTCAATAGCTATTGACAATCGTTCTCACTTAGGTTATACTATAATCAAAGAAATGAGAATGATTCCTAATAAGATTAGGGTTAAAATTGTAAAAGGTTATTTGTAAAGGAGAATAAGACTATGATGAAAAAGTTCTACAAATGCGAAATCTGCGGTAAAATTGCACAGGTTGAAACCGACGCTCCAGGTAAACTGTTCTGCTGCGGCAAACCAATGGTAGAAATGAACGCAAACTCCACCGAGGCTGCTGTTGAAAAACATATTCCGGAAGTAAGCGTTGAAGGCAATAAAGTGACAGCAGTGGTTGGTTCTGTGATCCACCCAATGATCGAAGCTCACTACATTGACTGGCTCTATCTCGAAACCGAAAAAGGCGGTCAGTTCGCTTACCTGAAACCAGGTGAAGAGCCAAAAGCAGTCTTCTTCGTAGCAGAAGGCGACAAAGCAAAAGCAGTTTACTCTTACTGCAACCTCCACGGTCTGTGGGTAAAAGAACTCTAATCCGTTCTTAAAATCAATACAAGAGGCAGCTTAATTTCTTGTAAGGGAGGACACAACATGAGTAACATTCTGAGAAAATTATCCTACGGCGTATATGCCGTACTGGCTATGGATGGCGAAAGACCAACCGGCTGCATCG
>JAZQXX010000042.1:0-7664 GCA_045633085.1 Negativibacillus sp.
TTGGCAGGTTTTTGATAACGGAACGGAGAACAGTTTCTGCGATACCGTCGAAGAGGTCGCTGTCAGCGGTGTGGGAGAAGTAGCCTTCGAAGATGTGGCTCATGATGTCAACCGCACCGGAAGCAGTCTGATATTTGGACACACTGAAGGTGTAGGTAGGGTCACAGATGGATACATTTGGGAAGCAGTACAGAGAACCGATTTTTTCGTGGGTCTTCAGATTGGAGATGACCGCACTGTTGTCGAATTCGGAGCCAGTTGCAGCAATGGTAAGGATGTCCACCAAAGGAAGAGCTTTGTGCAGCTCACGGGAAGTTGCTGCCAATTCCCACAGGTCGCCGTCGTGGTACACGCCTACAGCGATGGCTTTGGAGCAGTCGATGGTGCTGCCGCCGCCGACAGCAAGGATCACGTCGATGTTGTGTTCTTTGCAGAGAGCAACGCCTTTTTCTACGGATTCAATGCGTGGATTGGGTTCAATGCCGCCGCATTCCACTACAGTGAAACCGCCTTTATTAAGAATGTCCATAACTGTGTCGTACAGGCCGATGGTTTTGATGGAGCCGCCGCCGTAAGTCAGCAGGACACGTTTGCCGTACTGGTTCAGTGCTTCCTCCAGATGAGAAATAGCACCTTTACCGAAGTGGAGAACCGTTGGTACGTTATGAGTGAAGTTCAACATGAAAAAATCCCCCTTGATTTGTCGATTTTTCTCGAATCACCGATGCTTCCATTATAGCCCCATGAGAGAAAAATTGCAATGCTATCCACGGATGAGCAGGACGGACAGGTCGTTGACGTTGGTGCCGGTCGGACCGGTGATGATGAGGCTGCCGCAGGCTTTCAGGGCAGGGTAGGAGTCGTTATTCTGCAGCACATCGTGAACGGAAATGCCCCGTTTTTTCAGTTGTGCAAAGGTGCTGCCGTCTACATACGCACCGGCAGCGTCGGTCGGTCCGTCGGTGCCGTCAGAGCCTACGGAAAAGATGCAGGCATCAAGTCCGTCAAGATAAGGTGCAGCAGCTAAGGCAAGCTCCTGATTGCGGCCGCCCAAACCGCTGCCGCTCAAATGGACCACAGTTTCTCCGCCCAGAATGAAGGCCAGCTGTTTACCTTGTCCGCTGTGACAGCGTGCAATGCTGCCCAGAAAAGCACCGGCTTCTTTGGCTTCGCAATTCAGCTGGTCGGTGAGCAGGACGGTTTCGTAGCCCATCTGTCTGCACTGAAGCTCCGCAGCATGACAGAGCTGACGGACAGAGCCTGTAATATGCGTTTCGATGTTAGACAGTTCTTTTGGAGTTTCCTGCAGAAGCAGCTGTTTCATTTCTCCGCTGAGGCTGAGCTGGTATTTTTCGGCGATGGCAAGAGCTTCCGCAGAGGTACTGGAGTCAGGATAAGCCGGACCCGATGCGATCATATCCAAGCGGTCGCCCAGTACATCGGATAAGACGATGGTAAAGACTTTGGCAGGAGCACAAAGCTGTGCGAAACGACCGCCTTTTACAGCAGAAAAACGCTTGCGAATGGTGTTGATCTCGATGATGTCCGCGGCACAAGCCAAAAGTTCCTGTGTCAGTCGGTTCAAATCAGCTTCGGGGATCAGCGGCTTCTCAAAGAGAGCACTGCCGCCGCCGGACAGCAGGAAAAGGACCGTATCCTGCGGCTGCAGGTTTTGTACCATTTGAATGGCGGCTTCAGTAGCAGCAAAAGAGTTTTCATCCGGAACAGGATGTCCTGCTTCGTGGATCTGGAAATTGGCGATAGCTCCGTTGCTGTGGCCATATTTGGTGATGATAATACCGTCGTCGATGCGCTCACCAAGCTGTTCGCAGGCAGAAGCAGCCATCTGCCATGCGGCTTTGCCTGCTGCAACGAGGACGAGCCTTCCATCAGAAAATGGAGCGTTCTCCAATGCGGTTTTGACGGCTGTATCAGGAAGAGCAGCGGTCAAAGCTGCTTCGATGATGCGATTTGCCTGTTCTCTTAGAGTCATGAGGTTTCCCCCTTTCTGTTCTGCATTCAGTATAACATTTGCAGGGCAAAAAGGAAACCCGCCCTCAAAATGAGAGGCGGGTCGGAGGAAACTACATCCAAGTGATTTTGTTTTCCTGGCGTTTCAGCAGACGCTTCAGGTTTTCGCTGTGGCGTACGATGATAAATACGCTGAAAGCCACAAGTGCCAAAACAATAGGGAGAGAATCCACGGTCAGATAAACGTAGAGAGCAACAGCCATGGAGGAGATCATGCTGGCAAGGGAAACGATTTTTCCCACGTACAGCACGAGAAGAAAGACAAGCAAAGGCAGGAAAAAGACCAATGGACTATATCCAGCAAAGACCCAAAGGCCAAAGAGGAAGCCGTACAGATTGGCAACGGCTTTGCCGCCTTTGAAGTTGGCAAAGATCGGGTAGCAATGGCCGATTGCTGCGGAAAGACCGCCGCAGGCCATAGCAAGATCGCTACCGTCCAGCAAGATTGCAAGAAGCACAACGAGAGATACTTTCAGCAGATCCAAAGCCATGACAGCAAGACCGGCTTTTTTGCCGAGTACGCGGCCGCTGTTGCTGCCGCCAAGGTTTTTACTGCCGTGTTCACGGACATCAGTGTGGAAAAAGACTTTACCGATGACCAGAGCAAACGGAACAGAGCCAATAAGATAGCCCAGCAGCATGATGAGAAGAAGCTTCATGGGTTCCTCCTATTTGCGGACAGCCTGCACTACAATGCAGCCAGGACCGCCGTGGGTCATCAAAGCAGGGGAGAGTTCCAGGATTTCCAGTTCGCTGTTTGGGAACTGTTCTTCGATCTGCTGGAACACAGTGGCAGCCTTATCCGGAGTGCCGGCATGGCTGATGCTGATGAGGAAGTTTTCGTCCACGGAAAGCCCATGCAGACGCTGAATGATCACTTCCACAGCAGCTTTCCAGCTGCGTTTCACGGAAATTGGGGTGATTCTGGTTTTGTCCTCAGTCTGAGTCAAAATCGGCAGCAGTTTCAGAACACCGCCAACTTTTGCGGTGATGGCAGTCAGTCTGCCGCTGCGTTTGAGGAATTCGAAGTCCGCAGGAATCACAAAGGATACAGAGCTTTCGATGGATTTGTTTAGCTCTGCCTTGATGGTTTCAACGTCCAAAGCCTGCTCTTTCAGAGCGAGGGCTTTTTTTGCCAGATAGCGCAGAGGCCCGGCCAGTGTTTTGGAGTTGATGACGTGGATGTGGTCGTTGTCTTCCAAACAGTTGCGGGCACCCATCGCAGTCTGATAAGCGCCGGACAAGCCGTCGCCAACAGTCAGCAGGATGGTATCTTCCTTGCAGGTTTCCAGCACTTCCAGCACATCGCCGACGGATGGCTGGGAGGAGGTTGGAATGCCGCCTGCTTCTATCAGTTTCAGAAATTCTGCGCTGCTGATCTCTTCATAATCTTTATAAGTTTGGTTATTGATGGCAACGCAAACCGGGATGACTGTCATGCCCAGTTCTGCACCCTCTTTTGGGGAGTACAGAGTTGCGGTATCAGCGATAATTTTCATAAAAACTCCTTCATGAGTGTAAAGAATGCGTTCATAGGGTTTTGGAAAACCTGTTGAAATTGTAACATGTAATACAAATGCTGTCAAGAGTTTTTGAAAAACCGCTGACTCTCAATAAAAAAGACTCTGCTGAAGCAGAGTCTTTTTCTTAAGCCAAGCCGGCTTTTTTCATCATATCGCGGTAACAGCGTACCCACAGGATACCCAAAATCGCGGAGGTGACAGTCCAGCTCAGAGGGTAGCACATGTAGATGACGTCCAAAGAGCGGTGGGCAGGGAAAACGGTCCACAGCCAGGTCAGGCGGACGCCGCAGATGCCGACTAGCATCAAAATGGTCGGCATTGAGGAGTAGCCCATGCCGCGCATGGAGCAAACGAAAACGTCCAGAATACCGTTGAGGACCAACGGCATCGTTACCCACAGCAGTCGAACCATGCCAGCTTCGATAACAGCAGCATCGGTGGTGTAGAAGCCCAGGAAGAATTCGCCGAAGTACCATGCCAGGAAGCCGATAACCACGGAGCTTGCAACGGTCAGGAACATGGACTGTTTGTAGATGTCCTTGACGCGGCCTAAATTGTTTGCACCTACGTTCTGACTGGTGAAGGTGATGCAGGCCTGAGTGAAGGCACCCATGCCGATGTAAACGAAGTTTTCCACGTTATTTGCGGCACTGTTGCCGGCAACGATGGCAGAGGAACCGAAGGAGTTGATACTGGACTGAACCACTACGTTACTGATGGAGTACACAACACCCTGTAGACCGGCAGGAACGCCGATGCGGATGATGTCCAGTGCCATAGGACCGTCGATACCCAGTCGCTTGAAGTCCAAATGGGTGGAGTCGATCTCTTTAACGAGGGTGATGCACACTAAGAGTGCAGCCAGGGCCTGAGAGATAACAGTAGCCAGAGCAACACCGGCAACGCTCATTTCGAACACCACAACAAAGACAAGGTTCAGCACCATGTTGGTGATACCGCTGACACAGAGGAAGAACAGCGGACGTTTGGTATCGCCTTTGGAACGAAGGATCGCCGCACCGAAGTTGTAGATTAGCATGAAAAAGGTGCCGACGAAGTAGATGCGCATGTACAGTTCACTGAGGTCGATGATGTCAGCTGGAGTTGCCATCATCTGCAGCATCGGTTTGGATGCGAAGAAGCCGATGACTGTCAAGAACACTCCGCAGATCATCGCCATGGTCATGGAAGTGTGAACAGATTTTTCGATTTTGTCGTGGTCGCCGGATCCGAGATAACGTGCGATCAAAACGTTACTGCCGACGCTCAAACCGTTGAACAATGAGATGATCAGACCGCAGAGAGAACCGGTGGAACCAACCGCAGCCAGTGCCTGCTGACCGGCAAAGCGGCCAACAACAACGGTATCTGCCGCATTGAACATCATCTGCAGCAGGTTGGTCAGCATCAGCGGAACGGAAAAGAGCAGCATATTCTGCAGCAGCGGACCATTGACCATGTCCACGGAGCGAGAACGAAGACTTGACATGAAAATCTCCTCCCATTTATAAATTTATGGAATAATAATAGCACATTTTATAACATAAGAAAATACCTTTTTCAAATTGTGCAAAGCTGTGGAAAGAACAGCCGGTTTACAGCACTTGCTTTTCCGTGATACAATGAGAAAAACAGCTGTGGAGGGATGAGTATGCTGGAAGTTGGTATGAAAGCACCTGCTTTTACTTTGAATGATAAATATGGAGATCCGGTGAGTTTGACGGATTTTCTCGGTAAGAAAGTTGTTCTGTATTTCTATCCAAAGGACAACACACCGGGCTGTACCCGTCAGGCGTGTGCCTTTGCGCAGAGCTATGGGGAATTTGAGCGAAACGATGTGGTTGTTATCGGTATCAGCAAGGACAGCGTGGCTTCTCATCTGAAATTTGCTAAGAAATATGAGCTGCCTTTCGTGCTGCTGTCTGACCCGGAGCTGCAGGCTATCGAGGCTTACGGTGTGTGGCAGGAGAAGAAACTCTACGGTAAGGTGAGCATGGGCGTTGTTCGCAGCACCTATCTTATCAACGAGGAAGGTATCATCGAAAAAGTGATGCCGAAGGTGAAGCCGGATACCAATGCAGCAGAGATCCTTGCTTATCTGAACGGTGAGGTGTAGAGATGCGCATCATCATCTCTCCGGCGAAAAAAATGAACCATGATGACGGTTTGCTGTGGAAAGAACTGCCGGCTTTTCTGGAACAGACCGAACAGCTTCTGACACTGCTGAAAAGCATGGATGAAGCGGCTCTGCAGAAGCTGTGGAAGTGCAACGACCAAATCGCAGCGCAGAATGTGCAGCGTCTGCGGACGATGAATCTGACAGGTGATCTGACTCCTGCCATTTTAGCCTATGAGGGCATCCAGTATCAGTATATGGCACCGTCGGTGTTCAGCGATGAGGAATTTGATTATTTACAGGAACATCTGCGCATTTTATCGGGATTTTATGGACTGCTGAAGCCTTTCGACGGGGTAACGCCATACCGTTTGGAAATGCAGAGCAAGCTGAAAGTCGGGGAAGCCAAAGACCTGTACAGCTTTTGGGCGGAGCGTTTGGCTGCTGCTCTCTTTGCTGAAAGTGACTGCATCGTGAACCTTGCATCCAAAGAGTATAGCCAGTGCATCACCCGTTATCAGAAAGTCGGAAGCCGTATCATCACCTGCGTGTTTGGAGAGGAGATCGGCGGCAAAATCGTGGAAAAAGGAACCCTCTGCAAAATGGCAAGAGGAGAGATGGTTCGCTGGATGGCGGAACATCACATTACCCAACCGCAGCAGCTGCGGGATTTTGAAGGACGAAACCACCGCTTCTCTGCGGAACTGTCCACGGAGGATACGCTGGTCTTTCTGAAAAAAGAAAAAACTGCGCAAGAAGATTTTTAGCGAAAGGAGTGCGGAAGCATGGAACGAAGCTACATCGCCATCGATTTAAAATCTTTCTATGCTTCCGTCGAATGCATAGAAAGAGGCTTGGACCCTCTGACCACCAATCTTGTGGTGGCGGATCAAAGCCGTACGGAAAAGACCATTTGTCTTGCGGTTTCACCGTCGCTGAAAGCCCACGGTATCCCGGGCAGACCTCGGCTTTTTGAGGTGGTCCAGCGGGTCAAATGGGTGAATAAACTGCGTTTGCAGCAGGCTCCGAAGCAGTGCTTCAGCGGAAAATCCTACCTCGATGCGGAGCTGAAGCAGTCGCCGGAGCTGGAGCTGGATTACATCGTGGCTCCGCCGCAGATGGCACGGTATATGCAGTGGAGCACCCGAATCTACAACGTGTACCTGAAGTATGTTGCGCCGGAGGATATCCATGTCTATTCCATCGATGAGGTCATGATGGATGTGACAGCGTATTTGCAGACTTACGGTTTAACAGCAAGAGAACTGGCGAAAAAAATCATTTTGGATGTGCTGGAAACCACCGGCATCACCGCAACAGCCGGTGTGGGGCCAAATCTCTACCTCTGTAAGGTTGCCATGGACATCGGTGCGAAGCGAATCCCTGCTGATGCAGACGGGGTACGCATTGCAGAGCTGACGGAGCAAAGCTACCGTCAAAACCTTTGGACGCACCGACCGCTGACCGATTTCTGGCGGGTGGGCAAAGGTTATGCCAAGAAACTGGAGCAGCACGGTCTGTATACCATGGGTGACATTGCACGTTGTTCCTTGGGAAAACCAACGGATTATTACAACGAAGATTTGCTTTACAAGCTGTTCGGCATCAATGCGGAGCTGCTCATCGACCATGCGTGGGGCTGGGAGCCATGCACCATTGCAGACATCAAAGCTTACAGGCCGGAGAACAACTCCATCGGTGCAGGACAGGTGCTGCAATCGCCGTACAGTTACGAGAAAGCTCGCCTTGTGGTGCGGGAAATGGCAGACTTGCTGGCGCTGGATCTGGTGGATAAGGGATTGGTCTGTGACCAGCTGGTGCTGACTGTGGGCTATGACATCGAGAACCTGAAGAATCCGGAGCTGCGCCGTCAGTACAGCGGCGAAGTGACCGTGGACAACTACGGCAGAGCCGTGCCGAAACATGCTCACGGCAGCGAGAATTTAGGTGGCTACACCTCTTCGTCCAAGAAGATTTTGCAGGCGGTGACTGCT
>JAZQXX010000043.1:0-6517 GCA_045633085.1 Negativibacillus sp.
TTTGGAAAAATGCAAGGATTTGAAAATCGACAAAGCCTTGCTGACCTGCGATAAGGAAAATACTGCTTCTGCTCGCACCATCATGGCTTGCGGTGGTGTGCTGGAAAACGAAGTGAACGATGGCAAACGCATTACACAGCGTTATTGGATCGATCTCAAGTAAAAAAGAGTCTGTGCCAAAGCACAGACTCTTTTCTTTATTTCAGTTTTGTATTTCGATATTCCCAACAGCGATCGACTACCGTAAAACCAAGCTTTTCATAAAGATGCCGGCTTGTTCCTTCCGCATCTGCGTGAAGATATTTGACACCGTCAAAATGCTCAGCAATATACCGCAAGATTGTCGTTGCTACATATCGGTTTCGGGCTTTCTCATCAACAACTAAATCATCAATTTCCACGCAGCCGTCATAACAGAGAACATGGCATAAGCCCACCATCTCTCCCTCAAGATAAGCTGCCAGCCAGTGATATTCCGGATACTTTTCTGCTGCATTTATGTCTTGGATGATCTGACGTTTGGCATAATTGCTCTTCTTCAAGGCTTCTGCTTCCTGCTTCAAATGGAAAGCAACGATTTCTTCTGCAATGTCATCCTGCTGAACATCTTTGATCACTAAGTCGTCCAATGTTCTCCAATGATCCGCAGTTCCCTGCAGTGCCATCGTTAAAACCAGTTCTTCTCGCAAGTTGAAATGTTCTACAATGTCAGCGCGCAGCGGCTTTCTGCACATCAACTGAAGAAAATACAATCCGCGATTCAACTGCTCTGTGTATGCGGCCTGAACATCCTCCCATGTCTGTTCGTCCTCAGAACAAAACGCATTGGTCGTGTATTGATCATCCATGGCAGCATTATGCCAACGAATCATATTATTTTGGAAGCACAATGGCTTTGCAAACAATTCTCTCCAGTGATCTTCGCAACGCCGAATTTTCGATACCAAATCGCTCATTTCAGTTCCTCCAAACCAAGCTGTATTCGTACTGCTCCCCTACGATTTCAAAACCTAATTTTCTGTACATATCCGATACGCTGTCCTGCGCTTCTGAATGGAGGAAAAGAACTCCCTCAAAATGCTCCCGAATGTATTGAAGCAGCGTAGTAGCAACTCGCTGTTTTCTCATAGCTTCTGTCACCCACAAATCATCCATTTGGACGGTACCGCAACCTTGAAACACATAACAATGTCCTACTGCTTTATCTTCATGGCAAGCAAGCAGCCAGTGATAATTGGGATTCTGTTTCGCAGTTTGCAGTACTTCATCCACCACTCTATTGATCCAGAATTTCTCATTGGGGCTGTTAGCTTCCGATAAACAAAGCTGCTGCAATTGCTCTGAAATATCCTCTGTTTGACAATCGTGTATGCTGATTGCAGAATTGATATTCCGACCACAGCTCTTATCTTCGATTTGTGCCCAAATCAGTTGTTTTTCTTCCGTAAGACCATACTGATCCATGATTTCATCGGATAGCTTCCATGGTGATTTCAGCAAAAATCCTTGAAGTCCACGCCATTTTTGTTCCTCTATGATCTCAACAATATCTTCTGCCAGAAGTGGCTGTTGAGCTAAGAAATGATTTCGGTTATAGTGCTGAGGGTTTCTTTCATCCACCCAACGAAGCAGGCGTTCATTGATATTCAGCTCATGGGCAAACATTCTGCAGTTGGCTGCCTTTGTACTCGCGATGCGTTCCAATAAATCACCCATACTTCCACCCCCAACAACATTGTACCTTAAGTATATCATAAACCGACATCATTGCAAGAAAGCCGCCGCATCACAGCGATACGGCGGCTTTTATTTACTGTAACTTAGAATGCCCAGTTACCATTGCGAAATACTGGTCTTACCTGACCGTCACGGCAGGTTGCGTCGATGTTCATGGTTGCACAACCGATCATGAAGTCAACATGAGTCATGGATTCATTGACACCCATTGCGTGACATTCTTCCATGGTTTTTTCTTCAAAGTTATTGATGGTGTTGGTGAAACCAGCACCGATCGCCAGATGGCAAGCTGCGTTTTCATCGAAGAGAGTGTTGTAGAAGAGCAGACCGCTTTCTGCGATTGGGCTTCTTTCTGGAACCAGAGCTACCTCACCCAGATAAGCTGCACCTTCGTCCATGGAAATCATCGCTTTCAGAGCTTCCTCGCCTTTTTCAGCATGAACTTCCACTGCTTTACCGTTTTCGAAGCGTACAGAGAAGTTTTCGATCAGCTGACCCTGATAAGACAGCGGTTTGGTGGAGTAAACGATACCTTCTGCTTTACCTTTCATTGGAGAGATGAAGCATTCTTCGGTTGGCATGTTTGGATTGAAGTAGATACCGTCCAAGGTGGTATCGCCGCCACCGCACCAGTGGGATTCTTCAATCAATTCTACGGTGAAGTCAGTGCCATTCTCTGCGGTGATATGCAGAGATTTGATGCCCATATCAGTAAGATATTTGCAGCGAGCAATGAGGTCTTTGTTGTGTTCGTCCCAAGCAGCAACTGCATCGCCGTTTGCACGGGCACAGCTGAGGATCGCTTCCCACATTTTTTCTACAGCCTGGCGTATGCTGCAGCCTGGGAATACTTTTTTCGCCCAACCTTCGCCTGGAACTGCTGCGATACACCACTGGTATTTGTTATCCATCTGATCGCGGTAAGGTTTGATCGCTTTGCGGGTAGCCTGATTTGCTTTAGAGAATTTAGCTACGTTCATGCCCTTCAGACCATCTGGATCTGCGGAAGCAAGGTGGATCATTGCAGGCATTTTATCAACGAAGTGCTGCCATTTTGCCAGCTCCCAATCATTAACGGTAGACAGGTTTTTCACAGATTTGTAGCGAACATCCAGCTTGGTCAGAGGCTGATAATTCCACTGTACCATAACGTTAGCAGCGCCAGCTTTGTAAGCTTCTTCCACTACCATTTTTACAAATTCAGGCTGGTCGAGGCCTGCATTGATAACAACATCCTGACCTTTCTGTACATTAGCACCTACCTGAACGATCAGTTTTGCATATTCTTTCAGAACAGTCTTTTTCATAATAAAGCTCCTTTGAGATTATTTCATATCTTCTGCTACCTTAACCAGCATTTCGCGGATCGGCAGTTCGTATGGGCAGCGGGTTTCGCAGAGGCCACATTTTACGCAGTCTTTTGCAGTTTTCTCCATGGAGTAGTAACGGCCTTTCGCCCATTCAGCCAAGCCGTAATGACGCAGATAGTTTGCAAAGAGGAAGTTGCTTGGGATATTGATGCCCTGTGGACATGGTGCACAGTAACCGCAGCGACGGCAGAAGTTTTTGCCCAGTTCAGAAACGATTTTCTGGCAAGCAGCTTTATCTTCTTCATTCAGTTCACCGGCATCAACAGCAGCACAGTTCTCATAAACTTCTTTTACATCGCCCATACCTGGAATTGCGATGGTGCAGTCAGGATTGTTGAGGATATATTTCATAGCCAGGGTACCATCTTCCAGGTTACCGCCTGCCATAGGTTTCATTGCGATGAAGGCAATGTTCTTTTCGCTACATTTTTTCATCAGTTCCAGACCCTGAGATTCAACGATGTTGAATGGGAACATGATGGTTTCGATTTTATCTTCGAACTCAGTAATCAGACGTTCGAATGCTTCCAGACCGTGTGCGGTCGCACCGATGTGGCCGATTTTGCCTTCTGCTTTTGCTTCCAGCAGAGCTTTGTATGCGCCGTTTTCGCCGAAACAGGTATCGAATTCTGCATCGGTTTTGATGTTATGGATCTGGTACAGTTCGATGTAGTCAGTGCGAAGGTTTTTCAGAGATTTTTCGATATCTGCTTTCATTCCTTCGTAGTCACGAGCCATGGTTTTGGTTGCCAGAATGAATTTGTCACGTCTGCCTTCCAGAACTTCGCCCAGATATTCTTCGGAAACAGTGTAGCCACGAGCAGTATCAATGTAGTTGATGCCGCATTCAACGCAGGCATCGATCACTTTGCGGGTGCCTTCTACGTCGGTTCTCTGAATTGGGATACCGCCCAAACCAACAACAGAAACATTCAAACCGGTTTTACCTAATGTGGTGTATTTCATTTTTGTTCCTCCTGATTCACTCAATTTTTATTCTTCTCCAACGAGTTTTACTACGGTCATTTCATGATGAACTGCTTCCAGGAATTTACCGAACGCATCAGCTGTTCTCATGCGCATACTGGAAGTGTTGATGCAAGGATGGCAGCCAAGCCATTCATCTTTCAGCACATCTTCATCCACCAACAGTCGAACATTGTTCTCCGGGTCATTGATCAGACCCATCAAGCTCATCGAACCCGGTGTGATGTCCAAGTATTTTTCCATATCTTCCGGGTCAGCAAAAGACAGCCGGCTGCTTCCGATCTGATGGGAAAGCTCTTTTGTTTTGAACACCTTATCACCCGGGATCATCAACAGATAGAATTTTGTTTTCTGTCTATTGCAGAGGAAGAGGTTTTTACAAATAATTGCCTGCAGCGCCTCATCGATCGCTTTGCAAACTTCCATATCAAAAGCAGGTGCGTGGTCTACCCGCCAATACTCAATACCAAGCTGATCCAGAAAATCATAGACGCGAATTTCTTTGTCGAGGCGTCCTTCGCTGCTTTCCGGTCTGCCATAGGTCAGTTCCATTACAGGACTCATCTCACTTTCATCGAATTATCAAGATACGATGTAATTATAACGCATATTTTACAAATAGGCAAGAAAAGGACTGGAATCTTTTGATAAAATCAGCTATAATGTTTGTTAACATGACAAATAGAAAGAAGGAAATTGCATGCTTCAAAAATTTAGGAAAATGTTCATTGGCAGCAAGGCCTTTTATCACGGATTATTGATCCTTATTGTTCCAATGATCATTCAGCAGGGTATCACCAGCTTCGTCAGCCTGCTGGATAACGTGATGGTCGGACGTTTGGGCACGGAATCCATGTCCGGTGTTGCCATCGTCAACCAGTTGATTTTCGTCTTCAACTTGACCATTTTCGGCGGTTTGGCTGGTGCGTCGATCTTCGGTGCTCAGTACTACGGTAAAGGAGACCACGACGGTGTCCGCTATGCATTCCGCTTCAAAGTGATTTATGCCCTTTTGGTTTCTGCTATGGCCGTAGGCATTTTGTTTGTTTTCAATGAACCGCTGATCGGACTGTTTCTTACTGATACCGGTTCCGGCGGTGATTTGACCTTAACTCTCAGCGAAGCAAAACGATATTTGGCTGTTATGCTCATCGGTTTGCCACCGTTCGCTGCTTCTCAGACCTACTCCTCTACTCTGCGCGAAACCGGTGAAACAAAGGCTCCAATGTTTGCCAGCGTTGCAGCGATTCTGATCAACCTTGTTCTGAACTATATCTTGATCTTCGGTAACTTCGGTGCTCCAAGACTGGGCGTTGTCGGTGCTGCGATCGCTACTGTCATCGCTCGTTATGTTGAAGCTCTTTACCTGATGTACATCACTCATTCTCATCAGCAGCGCTTCCAGTTTATCGTTGGTGCTTTTGAAAGCCTGAAGATCCCAATGCATATTGTAAAACGCATTATGGCAACAGCTGCTCCGCTGATCGCCAACGAGGTTCTTTGGAGCATCGGCATGACAATGATCAATCAGAGTTATTCTACCCGTGGTCTGGTGGTTGTCGCAGCTACCAATATCACCAGTACTGTATGGAATCTGTTCTGCGTTATCATGTTTGCGATGGGCAATGCGATCTCTATCATGGTCGGTCAGCTGCTTGGTGCAGGTAAGATCGACGAAGCAAAAGACACTGATAACAAACTGCTGTTCTTCACCTTTGCTTTGCATATCGGCGTCGGTGCACTGATCGTGCTGACTTCCCCTTATGTTCCGCTGATCTATAACACTGAACAGGCTGTTCGTGACTTGACCACTAAGCTGCTTCTCGTAGCAGGTTCCGCACTTCCGATCCATGCAATCTCCCACGGTATGTACTTCACCCTTCGATCCGGCGGTAAAACTTTCATTACCTTCCTCTTCGACTGTGTATTTACTTGGGTAGTCAGCCTTCCGATCGCTTTCTGCCTCAGCCGCTTCACTGATGTCAGCGTCGTACTCATTTACTTCTGCATTCAATTTGCTGATATCATCAAAGTTATCATCGGCTTCTTCATGCTGAAATCCGGCGTATGGGCAAACAACATTGTTGCTGAAAAATAAAACAAAAAGAGCCTGAGATGATCTCAGGCTCTTTCTTTATGCTTTCAGTTTCTCTAAAATATCTACATCCGCCGGACAGAAATCGAAGTTGTCGATTTCGTCCACTGTGATCCATCGAAGATCTTCGTGTTCCAAAAGCTTTGGAATACCTTGGGCAATGCGGCTATTGAACAAAGTCAGATGTACTGTGATATCCGGATATTCATGAGTAACATCCATATAGACATCATCCACTGTTACTTCGATGTCCAGCTCTTCCCTGCACTCGCGGATCAGTGCTGCCTTTGGAGTTTCACCGGCTTCAATTTTACCGCCAACAAACTCC
>JAZQXX010000044.1:0-4770 GCA_045633085.1 Negativibacillus sp.
GATGTCAGCGTAGCAGCCTACGGTACGTGCGGTATCTGCAACACTTTCGCCTTTTGCCGCAGAGCTGGAGCTTGCAGAAGAGAAGCCCAGTACGCTGCCGCCCAGGCTCAACATAGCAGCTTCAAAGCTAAGACGGGTACGGGTACTTGGTTCGTAGAACAGAGTTGCGAGGATTTTGCCGTCACATTTGTGAGCATATTTTTCAGGGTTATCGATGATATCATCACCGGTTTTCAGCAGTTCATCGATTTCTTCGATGGTAAGATCCATAGGTTCGATCAGGTGGCGCATGAGAATTCCTCCAATCAAAAAATAAAAAGGCCCTTCTGCACGCAGAAAAGCCTTACAATTTCGTATCCTTGCGTTTGCTTTCCTGTGTCACAGCACATGGTTAAAAGTAAACTTCTTCGCTTTTAAGAATACTCTATGGAAAAGAGATTGTCAAGTATCGCACCGGAGAGTTCTTTGTGCTATACTATTCTCAAAGGGAGGGGACTTTATGATCAAACGAGTTGTATTTGATTTTGACGGCACCATTGCCGATACATCCGAACTGTGCCTGCGCTGCTTCCATGACGCATGGGAACCTCATGTCGGACACAAAATGACCGATGAAGAAATTTTAGCGACCTACGGACTGCCGGAAGAAGGCATGATCCGCAAACTAATGCCTGCACCATGGGACGCTGCTTTGTCTGACCTCTATAAAATGTACGAAGAGCTTCACCCTGTTCTCTGTCCGGGAATGTTTGACGGCGTTGGTGAACTGATCAACTGGCTAAAGGGACTGGTTCCGCTGGATCTGCTGACCGGCAAAGGCGCTCACTGCTGCGATATTTCCTTAAAACAGGTTGGCTTGGAAAATGTCTTTGAGATCATCATTCCGGGTGACCCGGAACGTCTGCACAAAGTGGAAGGCTTGCGCGCTATCATGGCACAAAACGGCTGTACCGCAGATGAACTGGTTTATATCGGCGATGCACTCTCCGACATCACCGCCTGCAAAGAAGCCGGTGTTCACTGTCTTTCCTGTGCATGGAGCCCTGTGGTCGACGCAGCAAAACTGGAAATAGAAAATCCAGGTTTTGTCTTTGCAACTGTCGATGAACTGAAAGCTTACCTCGAAAAAGAATTACAGGCATAATAAAAAGGACCTCAAAAGAGGTCCTTTTCTTTTTCGCTTAAAGCTGGATCTTATTTTCTTTATCTGGAGTACCGAAGCGTTCCATGCAGGAAGCTGCGATTTTATCCATGCCCACTTCCGGAGCAAACGCAATGGCGGATACTGGGCAGTAACGGGTACAAGCCATACACATGATGCATTTGCTTGGGTCGGTGCTGTAATCATCTGCAATTGCAGCGGTTGGGCAACCTGCGATACAGGTTCCACACTGGATGCAATTGTCGCTGATGATCGGAGCAACGCCTTTCTTGCCTGCCTGAGGTTTCAGCAGGTCAAAGATCGTCAGTGGTGCACCGTTGTTTGCGATTTTTTCCATGACAGCTTTGCCGAAGTCTGCAGCCTGAGCCAAATCGTCCACATTTGGACGGTCTTTTGCGATGTTTTCATTGTAGCTGTGAGTACCGATGAACATACCGCACGCCATGGTTTCAAAGCCATTTGGGTTCAGCAGAGAATGCATTTCCATGAGAGCATGGTCATAGTCGCGATTGCCATACATTGCAACCAAAACACAAGGGGTCTTGTTGCCTTTCAAGCTCTTCACAAACTCAAAGCAGCAAGCAGGGATACGACCTGCATAGACAGGCATACCAACGATAAGCAGTTCATCGGAAGCAAAGGTGTAGCTTTCTTCACGCACTGCCGGTTTGGTTGCATTGATTTCCTGTTTCAGCGGCAGACTGCTGCCCTGTGCGATTGCCTGAACCGCTTTTCGGGTCGTATTGGTTGGGCTGAAATAAACAACAGAAACAGAGTTTACAGACATGGAAAAAGCCTCCCCTTATTTATAATACTGGTAAACCTGGCATTTGATCATACCGTTGTAAAGTTTGCGGCGTTTATCCGCACGGCGTCCGAAGAATTTCTCAAAGTTATCGTCTGGACTGATGATGTAGAAGCGATCTCTTTCACGCTGTTTGAACACCTTACCCATGGTGCGGTAGATGTTCTGTGCTTCTTTCACATCCAGCAGACGTTCACCGTATGGCGGGTTGCAGATAACAACGCCTTTGCCTTCGTTCATTACAAAGTCTTTGACATCTCGCTGTTCGATATGGATGCGAGCACCAACGCCGGCTTTCTGTGCATTGGCTTTTGCCAATTCCACAGCTTCCGGATCAATATCACTGCCGAAGGCTTCGAATGTTGCAGTACGGTCAATGAGGTCGAAGGCTCTCTGACGTTCGTCCTGCCATACTTTTTCCGGAATGAAGCTCCATTTTTCCGCAGTAAATCGGCGGCGCAGACCAGGAGCAATTTTCATAGCATGCATTGCGCCTTCAATCAGCAGAGTGCCAGAACCGCAGAATGGATCATAGAGGGTAGAATCCGGATAAACACGGGCAATGTCAATGATACCAGCTGCAAGAGTTTCTTTAATTGGTGCAATAACAGAAGTCTGGCGGTAACCGCGTTTATGCAGACCGGTACCAGAAGTATCCATCATAATGAGGCAGTGATCCTTGTGGATACCGAACTCGATCTGATGGATCGGGCCGGTTTCTTCGAACCAGCTGATACCGTACACATTGGACAGTCGGGTAACCATGGCTTTTTTCACGATGGACTGGCAGTCCGGAATACTGTGCAGCTGAGAATTCAGGCTGTAACCCTTGACAGGGAAGGCATCGTGTTTACCGATATAGTCTTCCAGCGGCAGTTTTTTTACGCCCTGGAACAGGTCTTCAAAGGAATAAGCGTCGAATTCGCCCAGCAAGATCTGTACACGTTCAGCAGTACGCAGGCAGATGTTTGCACGAGCCAGCAGGCTTTCATCACCGGAGAAGGTCACGCGGCCATCGCTGACACGAATATCTTCCGCACCGAGGCGTTCAACTTCAAATTTCAGCACACTTTCCAGACCGAAGTGGCAGGGAGCAGTTAAGGTCAGTTTCAAAACAGTTCCTCCATTTATGTAAAAAGGTTTATATCGTCTTTTTTAAGTATAGCATAAAAGTTGAAGACAGGCAAACATCATTGAGCTGTTTTCCCTTTGTTGAAGGTCAAGATGAAATATGGTAAACTGAAATCAAAATCAGAATGAAACATAAGGCGGTGACTGGCATGCTGACCATCAGATATGTTCAAATAGAAGACAGAGAATTTTGGTACCGTTTCGACAAACATCTTCCGGAGAACGAATTTGAAAATAAGGTCCGCAGTAAAAACGGCTATGTTCTGTTGTTTGATGATGAGCCCATCGGAGTGATGAGATATAACCTGTTTTGGGATTTGATCCCATTCTGCAACCTCCTGTTTATCGACTATGCTCACCACCGAAAAGGCTACGGCAAACAGCTGATGGAATACTGGGAAGCAGATATGAAAGCACAAGGCTACGACAGAGTTTTGGTTTCTACCCAAGTAGACGAAGGCGCTCAGCATTTTTATAGAAAACTCGGATACCAAGATTGCGGCGGTTTCGTTCTTGATGTTCCCGGTCCTATGGAAGTGATCATGGTCAAATCTCTATAAACAGACAAAATCCCCGGGGAGCTTGTCCCCGGGGATTCATTATTTTATTTCATTTCAAGCTCGCTTCGATTATTCTTCTTCCTCTTCAACAGCTTCGATCACGCCATAAGCACCGCCTTTGCGTTTGTAAACTACGTTTACTTCGCCGTTAGCAACATTACGGTATACGAAGAAATCGTGACCCAGCATATTCATCTGGAGAATTGCTTCTTCTACTTCCATTGGTTTCACAGGGAAACGTTTGGTACGAACAACCTGATAATCTTCTGGCTGGTATGGAGCATCGTCATACTCTGCATTGAATGCGGAGGATTTCAGTTTGTGTTCCAGTTTGCTCTTGTTCTTCACGATCTGACGGAAGAGCAGGTCGCAAACGCTTTCCAGAGAGTCGATACGGTCGGAGGTTGTTTTCTCAGCTCTGAATACAAGTTTTTCTGCTTTGATGGTAACCTCTACGGTTTCTCTTTCGCCTTCATTGGTTACAGTAACGAAAGCTTTTGCATCATCGAAGAAACGATCGAATTTGCTCAGTTTCTTTTCTACGCGTTCTTTGAAGGATTCTCTTACGGAAGTGTTGCGAGCAGAAATGGTAATATTCATAGATCCAACCCCTTTGCTTTGAACTTGTCTTCTTGGATAAGTTCACTATATTTGGTACTTTCATTATAGTACTAATTAGAATTTCCGTCAATAGTCTTGGAAGATTTTATCACTACTTTTCATTCTATAACAAAAAGCCGCCTAAATAGGCGGCTTTTTGACTACAAACTATTCTTCGATCAGATTGTACTCTTCGATCAGCTGTTCCATATGCTGTGCGTTGTTGATGAGGATCACTTTATCGTCGATAACGATCATTGGAATACCTGCACGATGGGTGTTGCGAACTTCTTCATATTCTGGAGCAGTATCACGGATGGTCAGGAATTTTTTCAGAGAACCAACGCTCTCGCAAATGTCAACGTAAGCATATTTTACGTTTTTCTGGGAAAGAACCTCTTTCACCGGTGGGCAGCCGCCTCAGGTCTGAGTTCCGTACAGTACGATTTTACGCATAAATGTCAATCCTTTCTTTCAGCAACTATAAAACAAAACATGATGATCCATATCAT
>JAZQXX010000045.1:0-5868 GCA_045633085.1 Negativibacillus sp.
TGAAAAATCATCCTCCCAAAGATATTAACGGGGTATATGGCTACCGTACACCGCGCTCAAAAAAGAATAAAGACACTTGGCATTTTGCCAACACATATTGTGGTAAACTGTGGTGGGAATTCGGATGGGTCATGCTATTTGGAACAATCGTAGTGCATTTGCCGCTGCTGGCCTGTGACAATGAAGATACAATATCTGCATTTGTACTTGCGTCGACGTTTACACAATGTGCAGTGCTGATCGGCAGCATTTTCCCAGTGGAAAGGGCACTGAAACGAGAATTTGATGACAATGGAGTAAGAAGAAAGAATGGCGAAACGCAAAAAGAAGAAAAAACAACTTAAAAAGTTTATTGAGCTGACCCTGCGACTGCCAACATGGGCGGTAGCTTTCATCGGTGGATTTTTGCTTTGTCTGCTGCTGTTTGTCGGTATCCAGAGCATTCGTGACCCGGAATTCCTGGATAAAATTGATGCAGCCATCAACGAAGCGGAGCAGACCTACCTTGAGATGGAGCAGTGGCTTTACGGCGATGGAGAGCTTGTTACGATCCAGCCGACAGTTGCAGACGGCGAAATGCGAGTGGATATCATTGATGTAGGACAGGGTGAGAGTATCCTCATCACCACATCAGAAAAAGCAGTCCTCATTGATGCCGGTGAAAACGACAAAGGCGACGAAGTGCTGGAACATCTGAAAAGCCGCGGTATCACAAAGCTGGATCTTGCTATCGGTACTCATGCTCATTCCGACCACATTGGTGGTATGGATACTGTTATGGCTGGAATCAAGGTGGATGAATTCTGGATGGGTGCCATGCCGGATGAATTGGTCCCATCTACCACAACATATATGGATGTTTTAGAGCAGCTGGACATCGGTCGTATTCCATACCGTGAGCCGAAAGTGGGCACACAGTATGATTTGGGAAGCGGCGGCATTTTGACCGTCTACGGTCCGCAGGGAACACCGAGCGATTTGAATAACTGTTCTTTGGTGTGCCGTGTAGATTTTGGAGAAACTTCCTTCCTGTTCAGTGGAGACACAGAAGAAGCCGCTGAAAAAGCGATTTTAGCTTCCGGCGTGGATTTGGATGTCGATGTGATGACAATGGGACATCACGGCAGCGAAACTTCTTCCAGTTCTGCTTATTTCAAAGCAGCTTCTCCTAAATACGCAGCAATCTCCTGCGGAGAGGACAACAGCTACGGTCATCCGCACAAAGCGACCATTCAGAAGCTGAAAAATGCGGATGTTTTATATCGCCGTACCGATGTCAACGGAACCATCAGCTTTACCACAAATGGAAACACTGTTGATTATTCTACAGAAAAATAGGTGATTTTATGGAATATTGGGTAATTGACCGCTGGGAATCGGAGCTTGTTATTTGTCATAATGAACAAGGAAAAAGGCAGGAAATGCCAAAATATCTGTTCCCGGAAGACGCAAAAGAAGGCGATTGGTTCCTGATACTGGAAAATGGCGATATAAAAATTTCGTCAAAAGAAACAAAAAAACGACAAGATGAGGCATTGAATTTGAGAAAACGCCTTTTATTGCGATGAAAAAATCATTTTTAATGAATTCTGTGTTGTAATTATTCAGATATCATGGTATCATTTTTCTGTTAAGTAGAGATGTCCATCAATGGGTTTCCATTTTATGTAAGTGATGAAATCTGTTGTTTTTACAACGTGATTCTATTCTATTTTAATTTGAAAACTCAATCATCCTGCTTGCAGTGAAGCTTTTCTCACCATCGGTCTTTGACCGAAAATGCTCTACACACCAATCAGACACACTACACACCAAAGGAGAAATGGAACATGAAATCTACAGGTATCGTTAGAAAAGTTGACGAACTGGGCCGTATTGTACTGCCAATCGAATTGAGAAGAACTTTGAATATCAATGAAAAAGACTCTTTGGAAATCTTTGTTGATAACGATAAAATCGTTCTGCAGAAATATGAACCAGCTTGCATTTTCTGTGGAAGTGCGGATGATATCGTAAATTATAAAGGCAGAAATGTTTGTGCAGAATGCAGAGCTGCTTTGAATAAATAATATTTCGTTAGAAGTTAAGGCACCGTCTATGACGGTGCCTTTTTGTTTCGAAATAATCCGATGAAAAATGGGCAGACTAAGGGTAATAAAATAAAAAGGAGAGATAGTATGCTTGATAAGCTTGCATTAGCCCTTGTGATCATCGGTGCGCTGAACTGGGGAAGTATTGGCATTTTCCAGTTCGACTTAGTAGCTGCACTGTTCGGTGGCGCTGACATGATCCTCAGCCGCATCGTTTACACGCTGGTAGCTTTGGCAGGGATTTGGGCAATTTCGTTCTTCTTTCGGGACGATGCCGTCGATATGGGGAAATAACATTTTCCATGGAAAAACATAACGAGAGGACTTCGGAATTTCCGAAGTCCTCTCGTTTTAAGAGGGGGAGTTAGTTAGTTTCTGTTTTGATCGCCACACTGTTAAAAGTATTGGCACCGTTCTGAATGATAAAGTCGACGGAAACTTCAGCAGTGTCAATATTGCCGTTAGGCATACCTTCCGGACGCCGGCCACCTGGTCCTTTGAAGTCACCGAACTGACCCAACTGCCCCTGCATTGCGGCAGGATCAAAGACGGTACCGTCCGGTAAAGTCATTGTGCCATCTTCATTGAATTTAAAATCTTCCGGTTTCATCTGACCGCTTGGCATGCCGTTTTGGAACTGTGGTGGCTGCTGACCCTCACCAAAGCCTTCCGGACGCTGGATATTGCCAGGCAGCTGTCCCATCCAAGGGCCTCCGCCGAATCCGCCAAAGCCACCCATCATATCGCGGCCGCTGTAGCCCAACTGGATTTCGCCAAGCCACAGGCTATAAGTTCCTTCTGCCAGTTCAGGACTGGAGAGAATCAGATAAGTGAAGCTGTTGGCCGGAGTAACAGCGAAAACTTCTTTACCATCTGCATTTTTCAAGGTATAAGTCTGACCGCCAGTCTGAGCACTTGCAAAGCTGAATACAGCATAAGTCTGGCTGCCTTCTTCCAGTCGGTCGTACATATTACCGCCTGCAATAACAGTGCCTCCGTTGACATGGATACCCATATCGGAGTCAATGCCAGAGTCAGCGCTGAATCCGCAGGCAGATACATCTACTTTACCTCCATTGATGACAAGCCAACCGTTGGAGTCAATACCGTCACCTTCGCCGGTAGAGCCGTTGATCACGATAGTAAGCTTACCGCCGTTGATCGTGGTGACAGAAACATTATCTTCGTTTGTGTTGATACCATCGTTGCCGGAATTGATGTTGATGATACCGCCATTGATGGTCAAATGCAGTTCAGAGTCAAGACCTTCGTTTTCTGCATTGATATTTAGAACGCCGTTGTTGCCGTAGATGTTCATGGTTTTCTTAGAGTAGAAAGCGGCGTCGTATTTATGGAGCTTTTTGCTGTCTACGACAGTTTTTCCGTCAGCACTCAGTTCAACGGATTTGTAAATGCGTGCAACATAAGAACCATTTACAGTGTTTTCGCTGCCGTCCATGATGTAAACATTGGCGCCGGCTGCGGAAGTATCCACATCTTTGGTAGCAGTTTCTGCATCATCAGAGCCGCATTCGTAGACGTTGTAGAAAATAACGCCCGGAGCCACAGAGCAGGAAATATCGACGCCGTTGAGATAGAGATTGACCACAGCATTTGGGTCGTCTTCAGCTTCCTCACCTAAGTCAATAGCAATTTGTCCGGCAGAAAGTTTACCGCTCAGCTGATAATTACCCGGCTGAGTGATGTGGACAACAGTATGTTTGTCTGCGTCTTCCTGGCTGTGCTCGTCTTTTTCAGTACCTTCACCGTAGGTGAAATCCTGACCTTCCGGATAGAAAATAATGTCATTGTTAGCATAAACAGCCGCAGTTTCATCGTGAGTAATTGCCTCTCCATCAACGGTGATTCCGTCATCAGAGAGCTGGATCATAGTGCCTTCAAAATCAACGACCGGTTCTGCGGGGGTTGGCACAGTTACTGCAGGAGTGGTTTCAGCAGGGGTGCTTTCCACAGGGGCAGATTCCTGCGGAGGGGTAGTTTCCTTTTTATTATCAGTGCTGCAAGCACCCATGGACAAAGCCATCAGTGCTGCAAGAATCAACGCAAGACCGCGCTTCATGGGACATTCCTCCTTTACAACGTTAAATTATAACACAGGAATCTTAAAATTACGCTTAAAATTTTTGAATAAAGTATGAAAAAAGAGCCTCCCTTTCGGGAGGCTCTTTTATTACTGATCAAAAATCAGTTTTTCTGTATGAAATTATTCTACTTCGTACAGTTTAACCAGTTTCTGCAGGTGAGCGTAACGGTCCATAGCAGTTTTTTCTGCTTTGGTGAACAGTTCTTCAGCTCTTTCTGGGAAGGATCTGGTCAGAGAAGAGTAACGAGCTTCGTTCATGATGAAGTCTCTGTAGCTGGTGGTTGGAGCTTTGCTGTCCAGAGTGAATGGATTTTTGCCTTCAGCTTTCAGAGCTGGGTTGAAGCGGAACATGTTCCAGTAACCACAGTCAACAGCTTTCTTCATTTCGGACTGGCAGTTGATCATACCACCTTTGATGGAGTGCATTTCACATGGAGCGTAGCCGATGATCAGGGATGGACCTGGGTAAGCTTCTGCTTCAGTGATAGCTTTAACGGTCTGGTTCATGTCAGCGCCCATTGCGATCTGTGCTACGTATACATAACCGTAGGACATAGCAATTTCGGACAGGGATTTCTTGCTGATGGATTTACCAGCAGCTGCGAACTGTGCAACCTGACCGATGTTGGAAGCTTTAGAAGCCTGACCACCGGTGTTGGAGTAAACTTCGGTATCGAATACCATGATGTTTACATCTTCGCCGGAAGCGAGAACGTGGTCAACACCGCCGAAGCCGATGTCGTAAGCCCAACCGTCACCACCGAAGATCCATACGGATTTCTTGGTGAGGAATTCTTTGTTTTTCAGGATTTCCTGAGCGCATTCGCAGTGAGCACGTTTTTCCAGTTCTGCAACCAGTTCAGCGGTAGCAGCTTTGTTAGCAGCACCGTTGTCTTTGGTTTCGAGGTATTTAACAGCAGCAGCTTTCAGTTCTTCGTCAGCTTCTGGTTTAGCAACGATAGCTTCTACTTTAGCGATCAGAGAGTTACGAACTGCTTTCTGACCGAGCATCATACCGATACCGTGTTCAGCGTTGTCTTCGAACAGGGAGTTAGCCCATGCTGGACCATGACCGTTAGCGTCAACGGTGTATGGAGAAGTAGCTGCTGGACCGCCCCAGATAGAGGAACAACCGGTAGCATTGGAGATGTACATTCTGTCACCGAAGAGCTGGGTGATCAGACGAGCGTATGCAGTTTCAGCACAACCAGCGCAAGAGCCAGAGAACTCGAGCAGAGGTTTTTTGTACTGGGAGCCGATTACGTTCAGGTTAGCAACGGTTTCTGGTTTTTCAGAAACGTTAGCTACGCAGTAATCGAATACTTCCTGCTGATCTTCCTGAGATTCGCGGGATACCATGGTCAGGGAGTTGGTTGGGCAAACGCCTACGCAAACGCCACAGCCCATGCAGTCCAGTGGAGAAACAGCCAGGGAGAAGGTGTAGTTGGTTTTAACAACTGGTTTTGGAGCTTTCTTCAGGTTAGCTGGAGCAGCTGCAACTTCTTCTTCGTTCATAGCGTATGGACGAATGGTAGCATGTGGACATACGAATGCACATCTGTTACATGCAACACATTTTTCTGGGTTCCATTCTGGAACAGTAACAGCTACGCCGCGTTTTTCGAATGCGGAAGCGCCCTGTTCGAAGGTACCGTCAGCATGGTTAACGAATGC
>JAZQXX010000046.1:0-9079 GCA_045633085.1 Negativibacillus sp.
CAGCTTTGTGCACCGCACGGTGTCGAAGTTCGCTTGGTGCCACCGGTCGTTTTGGACGGTGACCGCATCAGTTCCACCCGAATCCGCGGTTATGTTACCGAAGGAAACATGAACATGGCATGGAGAATGCTGGGCAGACCGTACAGTCTGCGCTTCCCGGTCGTTTCCGGCAACAAAATCGGTAGAACGCTCAATTTCCCAACCATCAATCAGGTTTATCCGGATCACTTTGCGATCCCTCGTTTTGGTGTTTATGTGTCTGTTTCGGAAGTAGACGGCGAGTATTATCCGTCGGTCACCAATGTTGGTATGAAACCGACTGTCGGCTCTGATCGTCCATTGTCCGAAACATTCATCATCGGTTTCAACGGTAATCTGTACGGAACAAGAGTCCGTGTCAATCTGTGCCACTTCATTCGTCCGGAGAAGAAATTCCCGTCTTTGGACGCATTGCGTGATCAAATTGCTCACGATACCGAGCAGGCTGCCTTTATGGGACCGGTTTATATTTTGCGTATGAAGGAAGAAAAATCCATGCTCTAAATCTTCGTCACATTCTTCAAAAAATGCTGGTGAAAAGCGTGTGGATTTGTTGTTGATTTTTCCCGAAAATCGCTTTACAGTACGCCAAAGCTGTGTTATACTAATCAAGATGTTGACCGTACCTTAGCTTCGGGTCTACACCCCGGCCCAGGCTCAGATACAGGCAAAAATAAAAATTTTTATGAGGTGATTTATCATGATGAGAAAAGAAGAAAAAACTCTGATCATTGAAAACAACAGACTGCACGACGCTGATACCGGTTCTGCAGAAGTACAGGTTGCTATCCTGACCAAACGCATCAACGAACTGACCGAGCACCTGAAAATCCACAAAAACGACCATCACAGCCGTCGTGGCCTGATGAAAATGATCGGTCGTCGTCGTTCCATGCTGAACTACATGGCTAAAAAAGACATCAACCGTTACAGAGCTACCATCGAAAAACTCGGTATCCGTAAATAATTTTTCTGCTGTTACAGGAGGCAGAAGTGCCTATGCACTTCTGCCTTTCTTCCTATCATCAATTCTTTTTAAACACTTTTTACAAATAATCTGTGGAAGGTCTGTTGTATTGGACAAGGTTTTAGCAGTGAATCGAACTGCTGACAGTTCAGCAGCTGGATTTATTGCTAATGACTCAGTACAGTCACAGAATTCTTCCCAAGAAATGGAGGCCAATGATTATGTTCGAAAACTTCAGAGTATTTGAAACCGAACTGGCTGGTAAGAAGATCTCCTTCGAAACCGGCAAATGGTGCGCACTGTCTAACGGCAGCGTTGTTGTTCGTTACGGCGAAACCACCGTTATGGTAAACGTTACCGCATCTCAGAAACCACGCGAAGGCATCGACTTCTTCCCTCTGTCTGTTGACTTCGAAGAAAAACTCTACGCAGTAGGCCGTATCCCAGGTTCCTTCCTGAAACGTGAAGGCCGTCCAACCACCAAAGCAGTTCTGTCTTCCCGTGTGGTTGACCGTCCAATCCGCCCACTGTTCCCTAAAGATATGAGAAACGACGTTGCAGTTGTTATGACTGTACTGTCCGTTGATCAGGACTGCAGCCCAGAAATCGCTGGTATGCTGGGTACTTCCTTCGCACTGTCCATCTCCGATATTCCATGGAATGGTCCAATCGCAGGCGTACAGACCGGTCTGGTTGATGGCGAAATCGTTATCTGCCCAGACGAAGAACAGCGCAAACGTTCCGACCTGCAGCTGACCGTTGCTGGTTCTATGGAAAAGATCGTTATGATCGAAGCTGGTGCAAATCAGGTGAAAGAAGACGTTATGCTGGAAGCAATCCGCCGTTCTCACGAAGAAATCAAGAAAATGGCTGCTTTCATTGCTGATGTTCAGAAAGAAATCGGCAAAGAGAAATTCTCCTTCGAATCTCAGGAACTCGACCATGATATGTTCGAAGCTGTAAAAGACTTTGCTATCGATAAAATCAAATACGCTCTCGACACCGACGATAAAGTAGAACGCGAAGCTCGTCTTGCTCCAATCGTTGACGAGATCCATGCTCAGTTCGACGCTCAGTATCCAGAACAGGAAGGCAAAATCGACGAATGCATCTACAAACTGCAGAAATATGTTGTTCGTCGTTGGCTGCTGGATGAAGGCAAACGTGTAGACGGCCGTGGTATCAACGACATCCGTCCACTGGCTGCTGAAGTTGGCGTTCTGCCAAGAGTACATGGTTCCGGTATCTTCACCCGTGGCCAGACTCAGGTTCTGACTATCACTACCCTCGGTCCTGTATCTGACGCTCAGATCCTGGATGGTATTGATAACGAAGAAAGCAAACGTTACATGCACCACTACAACTTCCCATCCTACTCCGTAGGTGAAACCAAACCTTCCAGAGGTCCTGGCCGTCGTGAGATCGGTCACGGTGCACTGGCAGAGCGTGCTCTGGAACCAGTAATTCCTTCTGTTGAAGAATTCCCATATGCATACCGTCTGGTATCCGAAGTTCTGTCCTCCAACGGTTCTACTTCTCAGGGTTCCATCTGTGCATCCACTCTGTCCCTGATGGATGCTGGTGTTCCTCTGAAAGCACCTGTTGCAGGTATCTCCTGCGGTCTGATCACCGAAGGCGAACGCTGGATGACTATGGTAGACATTCAGGGTCTGGAAGACTTCTACGGCGATATGGACTTTAAAGTTGGCGGTACCCACACTGGTATCACCGCAATCCAGATGGATATCAAGATCGATGGTCTGACCATGGATATCATCGCAGAAGCATTCGAGAAAACCAGAGTTGCTCGTCTGTACATCCTGGATGAAATCATGCTCAAAGCAATCGATAAACCAAGAGCAGAAGTTTCCAAATACGCTCCTAAGATGTTCAGCCTGACCATTCCAGTGGACAAGATCCGCGAAGTAATCGGTTCCGGCGGTAAAGTTATCCAGAAAATCTGTGCAGAATGCGAAGTTAAGATCGACATCGAAGACGACGGTAAAGTATTCGTTTCCGGTATTGATTCTGACAACGTGAAACGTGCAGTTAGCGTGATCCGTACCATCGCTGAAGATCCAGAAGTTGGCGCGTTCTACAAAGGCCGTGTAACCAAACTGATGGCATTCGGTGCGTTCGTAGAAATCGCTCCAGGCAAAGAAGGTCTGGTTCACATCTCCAAACTGGATACCAAACGCGTAGAGAAAGTTGAAGACGTTGTTAGCATCGGCGACGAAATCCTTGTAAAAGTTACCGAAATCGACAACCAGGGCAGAATCAACCTGTCCCGTCGCGACGCTCTCATCGCAATGGAAAACAAAAAGAACGAAGGCAATAACTAATTGCTGACATAGAAAAGCCCGCTCTAATGAGCGGGCTTTTTTGCTGCAACAAGCAGTTGCTTGTTTGATATGGGCTTTCATGTTATCATGAATTCGGAGGTGACGGTCCTATGGAAATAAAAGATGTTATTTTGGAACTTCGCAGCAGAATGGGTTTATCGCAGGATGAGTTGGCAGAAAAAGTGTATGTGACCCGACAGGCAGTATCTCGCTGGGAAAACGGCGAAACAACGCCGAATATCGAAACTCTGAAACTGCTTTCGAAGCTGTTTGATGTTTCCATCAACACCCTTTTGGGCACACCAAGACAGCTGAAGTGTCAGTGCTGTGGTATGCCGCTGGAGGATTCCATCATCAGCAAGGAAAAAGACGGAGTATTTAACGAGGAATACTGCAAGTGGTGTTATTCCAATGGTGATTTTACGCTGGATGTTTGGAAACAGTACGTTAAAATCGGCGGCAAAGAAAAGTTTGAGGAATTCAAACAGCAGCTGGTCAACGAATTCAATACATTGCTCCATATCGAAGGTTTGCCAAAAGTGGAGGATTTGAATGTGCTTCCGGGCAGTTACATCAATTTAGAATACCCACTTCCCAACGGACAGACAGTAAAGTTCTTGGATGACGATGCGACTTACCTCGGTAACCAGCTTGAATGTGAATTTGGTGGTGACCGCTGCTTCGGTATTGCAGCAGGTATGGATTTCCTTCTTGTTTGCACCTACGAAGAAAACGGAGCAAATCCGGAATTGGTTCTTTATAAAAAGCGATAGAAAATCAGAAAAGCCGAGCTATGATAGCTCGGCTTTTTATCATATCAAATGACCGGGCACAGCAGGAACACTGTACCCGGTCGGGGGAGAGAGGATATCAATGTTAGAAGACTGCTACTACGGTAGAACCGTAAGTTTTTTCGATGAACTCTTTGGTAGCAGCAGAGGTAAGAACTTCAACTAATGCTTTGGTAGCTTCGTTGTTTTCGTCACCGTTGCGTACAGCCAAAATATTAGCAAATTCCTGAGCCGCATCGGAGGCTGGATCTTCAGTCAGCAGGAGAGAATCGATGATATCGGCATCCAGTGCATAGTTACCGTTGATGACAGCAAAGTCTACGTCAGGCAGGGTGCGTGGAAGCTGAGCTGCTTCGATTTCCAGGATTTTAACATTTTTTGGATTGTCGATAATGTCTTTCACAGTTGCATTGAGGCCAACGCCTTCGGTCAGAGTGATCAGACCGTTGTCAGCCAGAAGCTGCAGCGCACGTGCTTCGTTGGTTGGGTCGTTTGGAACAGCAATTTCAGCGCTGTCTGCGATATTGGAGAAGTCGTTGCTCTTGCCGGCATATACACCCAAAGGTTCGAAGTGAATTTTTACTGCGGAAACCAAATCGACCTTGTTACTTGCGCAGAATTCTTCGAGGTAAGGAGTGTGCTGGAAGAAATTTGCTTCCAAATCGCCGCTGTCCAAAGAGAGGTTTGGCTGAACATAATCGGTGAATTCTATGATTTCCAACGTGTAGCCTTTGGCAGCCAAAGCGTCTTTACAGGATTCGAGAATCTCAGCGTGTGGAGCAGGAGAAGCACCAACACGGATGGTTTTGGAGTCGGCAGCTTTGTCGCAGCCAGCAAAGGAAAGCAGCAGAGCAGATGCAAGTACAGCGGAGAGAACTTTTTTCACGATATTTTTCATATGCAATACCTCTTTCTATTGATTGATGATTCGTTTATCGATTTTCTTTGCAAGGGTGTTAAATATATTTTGAATGATTTGTACGATCAAAATCAGCAATACGATAGTGACGATCATAACATCGTATTCATAGCGGTGGTATCCGTAGCGGATGGCGATGTCACCAAGACCGCCTGCTCCCACAGCACCACCCATAGCGGAGTAGCCGATGAGGGTGATGGTAGTAATGGACAAGCCTCTCACCAGTGATGGAAGGGATTCCGGCAGGTAAACCTTCCAGATGATCTCCCAGTTGGAAGCTCCCATGGTCTGTGCTGCCTCGATGACACCATGGTCGATTTCTTCGAGAGAACCTTCGACCATACGTGCGACGAAAGGAATAGCACCGATAACCAAAGAAACGACAGCCGCATTAGGGCCGATGGCTTTTCCGGCGATAAAGCGGGTGAATGGCATCAGAGCGACCATTAAAATCAAGAACGGAATGGAGCGTCCGATATTGACGATCCATTCAAGAATCGCATTCAGCTTCGTATGAGGGGAAAGTCCGTCTTTTCTTGTGGTGATGACCAAGATTCCCAGCGGAAGACCGAATACATAAGCTAAGATGGTGGACAGGCCGGTCATATACAGAGTTTCCAGCGTGCCTTCCAAAAACATGGACAGGTTTTCTTGCAGTACTCCCATTCTATCGACCTCCTGCTGTTGAAATTAAAAGTTTTGTGATATCGTGCTGCGGTTCGTTCATCACCTGAGAGGTGAGACCCTGTTCTACGATACTACCTTGATCAATGACCGCAACTTTTTGACACAAGCTGCGGACAACGCCTAATTCATGGGTGATAACGATGATGGTAACACCGAGAGTTTCGTTGATCTCTCGAAGAAGCTCCAGGATAGAGCGGGTGGTCAATGGATCCAGCGCAGAAGTTGGTTCATCACAGAGAAGAACCTTCGGATTGGTAGCCAATGCTCTTGCAATAGCTACACGCTGTCTTTGTCCACCGGAAAGCTGTGCTGGATAGAAATCGGATTTGTCGCTGAGTCCGACGATGTGCAGCAACTCATCAACTCGTTTGTCGATGTCTGCTTTTGGAGTTTTATTTAGCTCCAGTGGGAAGGCGATATTTTTTCGGATGGTTTTCTGCATTAGCAGGTTGTATCCCTGGAAGATAACACCCATTTCCTTACGAATTTCCTGCAATTCCTTTCCACGGACATTTTTCATATCTTTGCCATCCAAGTAAATGGAACCGGAAGTAGGTTGCTCCAGGAAGGAGATGCAGCGCAGCAGAGTTGATTTACCTGCACCGCTCATACCGATGATGCCGTAGATGTCACCGGGCTGCACATGAAGGTTGATATCCCGCAGTGCATCGACCTGTGTTTTGGTCTGGTATGTTTTAGAAAGGTGTTCGATTCGGATCATGTAATCCCTCCTGTGCTTTCGAGGAAATAAAAAACGCTCTCGTCCTTGATCCAAGGACGAGAGCGGAAAATGCTTCGTGGTACCACCGTGGTTTATCTCTTCCTCACGAAAGAGATCTTTGCAGGTACGTTGTCAAAATGACGTAATACCCTGCCACGATAACGGGTGGATCCCGTCGCAGCCTATCGGAAAACCGGGTCGGTGCGCAACTCCAAGACCATGTTCAGTGATGAAAATTCATGTCCCTTTTCAGCTGCCGGGACTCTCTGTGCTGATCTTCAAGACCTACTCTTCTTTTCAATGTCTTTCATGTATTCAGTTGTTTAACTTGTGTTTGATTATAGACTGATTTTGCAGGAAAGTCAATACCTTTCCGTCAAAAAGTTTATGAGAATAAAGCTTCAAATCGTTAAAGTACTGGAATAGATGAACGAAAATGCCCTTATGATTGAAAAAATACGGAATTCTTCCTGATTGCATAAAATGCTATGAAACAATGAACTTTGAAAACTGCAAAAACTTAAGGCTTTAAATTGTGAAATGATAGGGTCTGCGGTATTTTTGACAGTTGTAAAACCGACCCGTTTGTGCTATGATATAAAGACTGAAAATCGACAGAAAGGTCGCAGATCATATGACAGAACTTCTGCTTCGCACCTTTGTAAAGGATGCGGAAAACATTGATAATCCACAGGTTCGTGAGCGTTACGGTATGCTCAGCAGTTTGGTGGGTGCAGTTTGCAACATCCTACTCTTTGCAGGAAAATTCCTGCTTGGTACCCTAACAAACAGCATCGCGATTTCCGCAGATGCTTTCAATAATCTGTCCGATGTTGGCTCCAGCATGGTGACTTACATCGGCTTTAAGCTGGCTTCTAAGCCGGCAGACCATGACCATCCATTCGGTCACGGACGTATCGAATACCTCAGTGGTTTGTTCGTATCTTTCCTGATTTTGATGGTTGGTGTGGAAGTAGGTAAGGGTGCAATCGATAAGATCCTCCATCCAACACCGGTTGAATTCAGCGTTGTAGCTATCGTCGGCTTGCTGATGTCCATTGGAATGAAACTGTGGATGGGTGGCTTCAACCGCAAACTGGGCAAAAAAATCAACTCCGCAGCCATGGAAGCAACTGCTGTGGACAGCATCAGCGACGCAGTTTCCACTGCAGCAACCATGATTTCTGTTATTGCGGCAGCATTTACCGATCTGCCTGTGGACGGTATCATCGGTTTGATCGTTGCTGTGCTGATTTTGAAAGCTGGTTGGGGTGCTGCACAGGATACCCTTTCTCCGCTGCTGGGTCAGAAAGCAGACCCTGAACTGGTCGACGCCATTGAGGAGCATTTGATGAAATATGACGGAATTCTCGGTATCCACGATCTGATCGTTCATGACTACGGTCCGGGCAGACGCTTTGCTTCCGTACACGCAGAAGTTCCTTCCAATAAAGATGTTCTGATGTCCCATGACGTCATTGATACCGCAGAACGTGAAGTGGGTGCCGCTCTGAACGTTGAGCTGGTCATCCACATGGACCCAATCGAAACCGACAACGCGGCTACTTCGCTGATGCGTGAGTTGGTTGCAGAAAAAGTAAAAGAAATCGATCCGAAATTCAGCATCCACGATTTTCGTATGGTCATCGGTGGTGAACTGACCAATCTGATTTTTGATATTGTTGTCACTCGCGATACCAAGCTGAGCGACCAGGAAGTGAAAGACGAGATCCAGAAAAAAATGAAAGCAGTGGATCCAAACTGCTTTACCGTGGTCTTGATCGACCGTGCTTATGTATAAAGTGTTTGTTTTATAGAAAGAATCTGAGAAGAGGAGCGAAGAAAAATGGCAGCATTTGAAGAACGTTATTTGGCTCTGCGTGCCGATATTTTGGAAAAAGAATTCTCCAGAATGAATCCAATGCAGCGCCAGGCAGTCTTTCAGACAGAAGGTCCTGTGCTGATTTTAGCAGGCGCAGGCAGTGGTAAGACCACCGTTGTTGTTAACCGTATCGCAAACATGATCCGCTTCGGTAATGCGTACAACAGCGACTACATCCCTCCAATGGTGCAGGAAAGCGACTTGGATTTCCTGCAGGACTATCTTGACGGCAAGGAAGAGGACAAAGAAAAACTGAGCCAGCTGCTGGCAGTACGTCCGGTCAAACCTTGGAATGTTCTGGCGATTACCTTTACCAACAAAGCAGCCGGTGAGCTGAAAGAGCGTCTGGAAGCAATTTTGGGCGAAGATGCAATGGATATTCAGGCATCTACCTTCCACTCTGCCTGCGTGCGTATTCTGCGCCGTGAGATCACTGCTTTGGGCTATGAAAGCAACTTCACCATCTACGATACCGATGACTCTCTGCGTATCATTAAAGAGGCTCTGAAAGCACTTCAGGTCAACGAGAAAAATATGACTCCTCGTTCTGTTCTCAGCGGCATTTCTGCAGCAAAAGACCAGTTCCTTGACGCAAAAGCGATGCTGAAAGATGCGCAGGGTGACTTCCGCCAGGAGATCATTGCAAAAGTTTACGATCACTATCAGAAACGTCTGAAAGAATCCAACGCACTGGACTTTGATGACATTATCGTTCTCACTGTTCGTCTGTG
>JAZQXX010000047.1:0-21334 GCA_045633085.1 Negativibacillus sp.
GTAAACGTTTTCGTTGGTGATGATGTGGCCAACGAAGTTCAGGGTTTTACCGTGAGCTTTGAACAGTTCGCGGATAACTTTGTTGTTCAGGTGAACGTAGGTTGGGTTTTTGTCGCAGGAAGATACGCAGTTACCGGATACGATTGCGCCGTCCATGGTTTCCAGAGGGTTGATCATGGTGGTCAGAGTTCTCTTAGCGTCTACACCGTATACGTAGGTATCGTGCAGCAGACCCTGGGACTGCAGCATCTGAACGTAAGCAACGCGTGGCAGTTCTGGGTATTTTTTGAAGCCTTCGGTGATGGTATCGAATTCGAAGGTTTCAACTTCGTCTGGAGTTACTGCGCGGCCGAGTTCGCCGAGGAAGCAAGCAACTTTGAAACCAGCGATACGCAGAGCGTATTCGTGGTCATGCTGTTTCAGGCCTTCAACTGGTTCCATTTTAACAACCAGGTTGTAGGTTTTGGAGAATGGGGTGTAGTCTGCGCCAGGACCGGTCATATCGATGATACCTTCCTGGAAGCCTACGATTTTACCAGTGGTAACAACTGCTGCACCTTTCAGAACGTTGGTTCTACCGGAGCCTACAGTGTCAACTTTTGCGATCCAGCCTGGGAAGATACCGCCTGGGCCTTCAACTTTTACTCGTGGTTCGATTACGTCTTTAACAGGGGTAATACGAACAGATTCACCTGGACGAGCGATGAATACTTCACAAGATTCGATGTTGCTGTCTTCCAGTACCAGAGATTTAATCTGTTCTGGGTTTACAGTCAGCACGCCGTTTTCAACTTTTGATCCTTCATTTGTAAACTGAATGTCATTGATAATGATATTACCGAGTTCCAGTTTCAAAGTGGACACCTCCTTAATTATTTACCCTTTCTAATCTAAATCAAATCCGAAGATTCAATTAAGCTGATAAGTTATCTTCTGAGCACAGCGTCGATGCCGCTTGTGATCAGTGTGCAGTCGATCAGCTGGAAGTCTTCCTTTACGCTCTGTGGCATATTTGGGAATTTCTCAGCAAATTTATCTGCGGTGATGATCGCATTCTCGATGATGGACACTTCACTCATATCCATTGCGGATGGTTTAGTGGTCACAAGAACGGATTTGTATGGAGTTTCGTGTGGTTTTACGCTGCCACTCAGCGGATGGGTCAGCAGGCGATGACCTTTATGGATCAGGTCACGAACTTTGCAGAGCACATCGCGGAACGGGATATCTTCGTAATCCACATTCAGCTCATCTGCATATTTTTCCTGCACCAGCGGATTGTTGGTAATTACGATGAATTCCAGTGCCATTGGTATCTTCTCCAGTACATGAATAAATTGATCGATTTTATCCTACCTCATAGATTCTCTCGATAGATAAAACCAATCTTTTGACCCTATTATATCGAACTTTTCAATACTTTGCAAGAGGGTAAAATAACTATTGTGTGTCTTTTACGTCTATATTTTTATACATAATGCACATTTTCCCTAAAAGTTCGATAAATACACAAAAGCAAAGGGTATTTTTTGGCCTGTTTCCACGAAAAAATGGAATTATTCCATTTGCTTATATACACCTTTACCTATTGTCAAAGCCAATAATTTGAAGCTACAGAGCCGCATTGACTTGCTGTTTCTCAGCCAGGATCTTCTTCACAGCGTTTGCTGCGTATAATACTTCATCCATTGTGTTAAAGTGACCAAAGGAGAAACGCACGGTTCCCTGCGGATAAGTTTCCAGTGTTTTATGTGCATTTGGAGCACAGTGTAAACCAGTACGGGTCGCAATTCCGTATTCGCTTTCCAGCAGGAAAGCAATTTCTGCGTTATCCTGGTCTTTGAAGTCCAAAGATACAACAGGTGCACGGTTTTCCACACGGTTTGGACCAACGATGCGAACGGATGCAACTTCATTCATTTCTTTCATGAATGCTCCTGCTAATTCCAGTTCTTTTTCGCGGATATGATCGATTCCGGTTTCAGTGATATATTTCAGGCTGGCATGGAGTCCGTAAATACCAGGGATGTTTGGAGTACCGGATTCGTATTTGTCCGGCAGGAATTCCGGCTGGATCTCAGAGTCGGATACAGAACCAGTACCGCCGGTGATCAGAGGATCCACAACTTTTGCCATTTCATCGGAGATCAGGAAGCCGCCGATACCCTGCGGACCCAGCAGGCTCTTATGACCGGTGAAGGCAAGGATATCAATGTTCATTTTCTGCATATCGATTGGGAAAACGCCTGCAGTCTGCGCAGCATCCACAACGAACTTGATGTTATGTTTTTTGCAGATCTGGCCCACTTCTTCCAAAGGCATTACTGCACCGCAAACATTGGAGCCGTGGAGTGTCAGGATACCTTTTGTTTCCGGTTTGATCATCTCTTCGATTTTTTCCACCATCATTTCACCATCGCGTGTGCATGGAATACGGTCAAAAGTCACACCGATCGCACCCAACTGTACGATTGGACGCATCATAGCATTGTGTTCCATGGAGCTGACCAGAACATGGTCGCCCGGCTTCAGCCAGCCTTTAATGATGTAATTCAGAGAATAAGTGATATTCGGTGTAAAAATTACATTTCTTGTTTTGTATGGGCAGTTGAACAGATTCTTCAGCATCACGCGGGTTTCCATAATAACATCTTCCGCAGAGTATGCTGTTTCATAGCCGCCGCGGTTCACGTTTGCGCCTACTTCGTCCATAAAGAACTTCACTGCATCGCTGACACCCGGTGCTTTCGGGAAGGATGTACTTCCATTATCAAGATAAACTCTCTTCATCATCGCTCACCTTTACTTTTTTGTATTCTTACAGGGCATACTTACCCCTTGTTCCACCTTTATTATAACCCTTCTGCACTTTTCCTTCTACTATAAATACATCGCTATTGAGAATATCTATCATATTCCATTTTCTTATAGATAAAATTGATTTCATTTTTTACTCTGGATGTACTACACTAAATCTTGACAAAAAGAGCGACAAAATTCGCTCGAATTGGACAAATTAAGAAAAGGGATGTGTGTTTATGACAAACAACGCAAACAAATCCAGCCTGTTTAGTGGCGTTGGCGGCATCGTCATCGCTGGCGCAGTAGTGGGTCTTATCTCCGCACTGCTCGTAAAACTTGGCAACCCTGGCAACATGGGCTTCTGTATCGCTTGCTTCCTGCGTGATATCGCAGGTGCTACCAAGCTGCATACCGCTGCTGTTGTTCAGTACTTCCGTCCTGAGATCGTTGGTCTCGTGATCGGTGCTCTGGCAATGTCTTTGGTTTCCAAAGAATTCTCCCCTAAAGGCGGTTCTGCACCATTCACCCGCTTTGTAATTGCTGCCTTCGTAATGATCGGTGCTCTGGTATTCCTGGGCTGCCCACTGCGTATGGTTCTGCGTCTGGGCGGCGGTGACCTGAATGCTCTGGTTGCTCTCGCTGGCTTCGCAGCTGGTATCCTTGTTGGTATCTTCTTCCTGAACAAAGGCTTCACCCTGAAACGTACCTACGCTGTAAACAAAGCAGAAGGCTTTGCATTCCCAGCTGTACTGGTTGGCCTCTTCGTTCTGGTTCTGGTTTCTCCAGCTCTGTTCGCATTCTCTGAAAGCGGCCCTGGCTCCAAATTTGCTCCTATCTACATCGCTCTGGCAGCTGGTCTGATCGTTGGTTGCCTGGCTCAGAAAACTCGTCTGTGCATGGTTGCCGGTATCCGTGACCTGGTTCTCTTCAAAGACACCAAACTTCTGATCGGTTTCTGCTCCATCATCATTGCTGCTCTCATCGGCAATATCGCATTCGGTCAGTTCAACCTGGGCTTCGCTGGTCAGCCTATCGCTCACTCCGCACACCTCTGGAGCTTCCTGGGTATGCTGGTTGTTGGTTTCGGTTCTGTTCTGCTGGGCGGCTGTCCACTCCGTCAGCTGATCATGGCTGGTGAAGGCAACGCTGACTCCGCTGTTACCGTTGTTGGTTACATCGTAGGCGCTGCATTCGCTCACAACTTCGGTCTGGCTGGTGCTGCATACTCTGCTGAAAACCCAATCGGCGGTCCTGGCGCAAAAGGTCAGGTAGCTGTAATCATCGGTATCGTTGTACTGCTGGTGATCGCAATCGCAAACAGCAAAAAAGCAAAAAACTAAGAAAGGTCGGACTTAAATTATGAAAACTGTTGACGCACGCGGCCTCTCCTGCCCACAGCCTGTTCTGATGACCAAAAACGCACTGGCTTCCAAAGAAAATCAGTACGAAGTTCTGGTTGACAACACCACTGCAAAAGAAAACGTAACCCGTTTCGCTACCAACAGTGGCTACAAAGTTTCTGTTGAAGAAAAAGGCGACGATTTCGTTCTGACTCTGAGCAAATAATAAGCAGGGCCTTCCGCATTGACATTTACTGCGCTCTGCATTTATAATGGAATGCGGAAATTCAAAGAAAAGGATTGATCGGTCTTGACTTATATCGCAACCTTCCATACTCATTTTGCTGCTGTCAGCTTCGCCCGCGAATTGAAAGCGTATCCGGAAATGAAACCTCAGTTCATGCCGGTACCAAGAAAGCTCAGTTCCTCCTGCGGTACCTGTGTTCGCTTCATCTATGAAGGCGATATCATGGAATATGCGCAGAACATGGAACAGGACGATCTTGACACTGTTTATCTGGTAGATGGCGACAACTACCTGCCAAAATATGAGGCAAAAGCAGAATAATGGATAACAAAATCCCCCGGACATAAGTCCGGGGATTTTCTTTATTCTTCGTCAAAGAGGAATTTTTTGCTTCTGCCGAAATTGCCTTTTTTCTCGGATTTTTTATCCTTTTTAAAGTCACGGCCAAAACCTTTTTTACCGTCTTTTTTGAAATCTTTCTTGAAGTCTTTTTTACCATCCTTTTTGAATGGTTTTCTGTCGCCAAAGCCGAACTTTTTGCCTTCTTTGCGTCCGTCTTTTTTGTCCCAATGTTTCTCTCTGTCGCCGTCTTTTTCTTTTCTTTCGCGATGGAAGAAACCACCTTTTTCCTTTGGTGCACGTTCTTTGCGCTCACCGCGTTCGCCGCGTTCAGCACGTTCTTTCTTTGGAGCTTCTTCAGAGAAGTCACGGAATTTACGTGCTCTCATTTCTTCCTTGGTCAGCCAACGGCGAGTTTCGGTATCGATGCCGTTGATTTTGCAGCCAACCATTGCATTGAGAACCTCTTCTTCGGAAGAACGTGGGATCTCAACCAAGGTATCTTCGTCGAAGATCTCGATTTTGCCGATATCCTGACCGGAGAGAGAAGTGCGTTCTGCAATAGCACCAACGATGAAGTTTGGAGCAATGCGATGTTCACGGCCGATGTTGATGCGGATTTTGATGAAGTCACCTTTGCGGCGTTTTTTCTCCATCTGAATCACTGGCAGGGTGGATTCTTCCACACCGTAAACCATACCAAGTGCTGCAGCTGCGATCTGTTCTGCAGAGTAGCCCTGGTTTTTCAGCTCTTCTACCACTTCCATATATGGCAGTTCTGCAGCCAGCTCCATTTTGCTGATGAGCTCTTCCTGTTTCAGCAGGCGCTGTTTCTTCAGAATGGATTCTGCAGTTGGGATATCCAGCTTGATAACTTCAGATTTGGTTGCTCTTGCGATATCCTGCATCAGATAAATCTGACGGCGACCGCTGCAGATGGTGTATGCTGCACCGGATTTACCTGCACGACCGGTACGGCCGATGCGGTGAACATAGTATTCGTTGTTGGTTGGGATATCGTAGTTGATAACACAGTCGATGTCGTCTACGTCGATACCACGAGCTGCAACGTCAGTTGCAACCAGAATGGTGGTTCTGCCGCCTTTGAAAGCACCCATAACGCTGTCACGCTGGGACTGTTTCATGTCGCCGTGGAGGCCGTCTGCTTTGAAGCCGTTCTCATTCAGGAAGGTGGTCAGCTCATCAACCATTGCTTTGGTGTTGGAGAAGATGATAGAGCGTTTTGGGTCATGCTCTGCCAACAGAAGCAGCAGCATATCGTTTTTACGACCCATTGGTACTTCGTAGTAGAACTGACCGATTGCATCCAGAGTCACCTGCTGCTTGTTGATCTCGATGATCTGTGGTTCTTTCTGGTAGTTGCTGATGATTTCCATGATCTCTTTTGGCATGGTAGCGGAGAAGAGAATGGTCTGGCGTTCTTCCGGAACTTCCTGCAGAATGGTTTCAATGTCTTCACGGAAGCCCATGCTCAGCATTTCGTCCGCTTCGTCCAGGATCACCATTTTGCAGTTGTCCAGCTTCAGGGTGTGACGGCGCATATGGTCCATAACACGGCCTGGAGTACCAACAACGATGTTCGCACTGCGCAGCTGCATGATCTGGCGATCCATTGGAGCACCGCCGTATACTGCAACAACCTTGATACCGTCGGTATATTTGGAGATTTTTTTGATTTCGTCAGCTGCCTGAACAGCCAGCTCACGGGTTGGGCAGAGCAGCAGCACCTGCACGGAGCGTTTTTCTTCGTGGGTGTCGATCATGCTGATAGCAGGGATACCGAAGGCTGCAGTTTTACCGGTACCGGTCTGAGAACGGCCTACCACGTCGTAACCCATCTGGATCAGCGGAATGCTCTGCGCCTGGATCTCGGTGGCATTCTCGAAGCCCATTTCCTCCAGTGCACGGAGAGTCTGTGCAGGGAGGCCTAATTGTTTGAAATTGATTGGATCCATAATACCTCTTTCTGTCTTTCGGACAATAAAAAAACGGGGCTGCGACCCCGTTTCCTCGTTTATGTTTACTTACATTGTTATACGATTCATCAAAGTAATTTTATGATACCATTCGCTAAGCTTTCCTGTCAACGGGAAAGCCGTCGACGGCGAAAAGTTCCATTATCCTTTCAGTTTTCCACCCATGAACCGTGGCGAATTTGGGAGTTTTGCCCTTGTGCTTGTCCGTACGGCGCGAGTGATGTATAATAGATAAGAAAAACAAGCCACACACTAACACCCTGGAGGTCCACTTATGCAAATCGCAATGCTTATTTTGAAGCAAATGATCAAATTCTTCTTCATGCTGATGATGGGCTACACCGTTGTCAAAACCGGTGTCCTGAAATCCAAAGACAGCAAGATCCTGTCGACCATCGCCATCTACCTGGTGACACCTTGCGTTATCATTAATGCTTTCCAAATCGAATATACCACAGAGGCAGTTCAAGGTCTTTTGCTTGCTTTAGGCGCTGCAATTTGCATCCAGATGGTATTTCTTTGCTTTATTTCTACTATCGGTAAAAAACTTCCGGCTGTAGAACGGGCTTCCATTATGTATTCCAACGCCGCTAATATGATCATCCCGATCATTCAAGCTGTATTAGGACAGGAATGGGTCCTCTACACAAGTGCTTATATTGCTGTACAGATCGTCATGATGTGGACCCACGGACGCAGTATGCTCTGCGGCGAAACCCACATTGACTGGAAGAAGATCCTTACTAATTTAAATATCATCAGTATCATCATCGGTATCGCACTGTTCGCTGCAGGCATTCGACTGCCTGCTCTTGTGACCGATACCTTCAGCTCCCTCGGATCCATGATGGCACCTTTGGGAATGATCGTTCTCGGTATGCTGATGGCCGATGCTGATTTGAAGAAAATCTTCAGCAATCTGCAGATCTACAAAATCGCTGCCATCCGACTGCTGCTTTGTCCGCTGCTGATGCTCCTGCTGATCCGTGTCAGCGGCGCATACCGTTTCCTGCCGGAAGCTGCCACCATTCTCTTTGTCTCCTTCCTCGCGACCTGCACTCCACCTGCAGTAAATATCACACAGATGGCTCAGATCTACGGACAGGACGCACAGTATTCCAGCTCCATCAACGTAGTCTCCATCTGTCTGTGCCTTTTGACCATTCCACTGATGGCGGCATTGTACTGGCTTGTTATTGCATAAAGAAAGGAACGATTCTATGATTCGTGTTATGATGATTTGCCTGGGCAATATCTGCAGAAGCCCTATGGCCGAGTTTGTGCTGAAAGATATGGTAGCAAAACGTGGTTTGTCCGATGAATTTTATATCGCTTCCGCTGCCACCAGCACAGAAGAAATCGGCAACCCTGTTCACCCCGGAACTCGCCGCAAACTGGCAGAAGTCGGCATCTCTACCGAGGGCAAGTATGCTGTTCAGGTGAAGAAATCTGACTACGATCGTTTTGATTACTTCCTGCTGGCAGACAGCAGCAATCTGCGAAACATCCGCCGTATTATTCCGAACGATCCGGAACAGAAAATCCATCGACTGCTGGATTTCACAGACCATCCGAGAGATATTGCTGACCCATGGTACACCGGAAACTTCGACGTAACTTACGATGATGTAGTCGAAGGCTGCGAAGCTTTTCTTCGTTATGTGTTGGAGGAAAGGAAATAATCCAAAGAAAATCTTATGCTTGTAACGAATGAAGTATTTTCTGCGTTAAGAAAAGGAGGTTACACTATGGAACTTTGGGATCTGTATCGAAAAAACGGAACACCATCCGGTATCGATCATGTCCGTGGTAAACCGATTCCGGAAGGACTGTTCCATATTGTCAGCGGTGTCGCAGTACGCCATATCGATGGTACCTATCTGTTGATGCAGCGCGACCGAAACAAAGAGAGCTGGCCATCCTACTGGGAATTGGGTGCAAACGGCAGTATCCTCAAAGGTGAAAGTCCTTTGCAGGGTGCGATTCGTGAACTGAAGGAAGAATGTGGCATCGACAGCAGTAACTTGGAGCTGCTTTATATCTGCAGAAATAATAACAGCTTCTACTATAACTACCTCTGCATAACAGACTGCAAAAAGGATTCCATCACTTTACAGGAAGGGGAAACCATGGCTTACTGTTGGGTCACCCGTGAGGAACTGCTCCGCTTTATGGAAAGCGACAAAGCCATTGCTCCTCAGAAAAAACGCTGGCTGCCTTATTTGGAACAACTATAAAAAAAGCAGGACTTTCGTCCTGCTTTTTTCTATTACTCAACATTTTCTCCATCGATGATTTCCAATAAATGTGCCGCAGCCGGGGTCAGCGATACATTTTTGAGGGATACCATGGCAATACTACGCTCCGGAAGGTTTTCTTTCATCGGAACCTCGAACAAATCTCCCGCTTTCAACTGTTCTTCGTAGAACTCTTTCACTACACAGGAAATACCCAAATCGATGCGGGCAAACTGTGACAGCAAGTCGTAGGAAGCCAGCTCGATTTCCGGGGAAATGGTAACCCCGCGCTCTTGGAAGAAGCTTTCGATATGACGACGGGTATTGGACTTACGCTCCAGCAAAATCAGCGGCTGCTGTGCCAATTCCTGCAGTGTCTGTGGACGCTTCGTCAAATGACGGAAGCGCTGTCCTGCCACAAAAACGTCATGGATCGGGAAGCTGTGGTGAATGCGCATGGATTCACCTTCCATCGGAAGATTGACAAAAGCAACGTCGATAATGCCGGACTGCAGCAATTCCATGCTTTCGCGGCTGGTACGGTTGTGGATGCTCAAATGAATCTGTGGGTAAGCCTTATGGAATCGCTCCAAATGAGGCAGCAGCAGGTGCTTGATGATTACATCGCCGGCACCGATACGCAGTTCGCCCACGGTCAGTTCTTTCATACTGACCAATTTCTGCTCGGCAGAGTTCAGCAGACCCATGGCAGAGTCGGCATATTCATACAACAGTTTTCCCTGTTGTGTCAGCGAAACACCTTTGACTCCTCGTGTGAACAGCTGAACTCCCAGCTGTTCTTCCAGCTGTTTTACCGACTGGCTTACTGCCGGCTGGGAAAGATAGAGGTTTTTCGCTGCCTGAGAAAAGCTGCTATCCTTGGCTACTTGGCAAAATATACGATACAATTCCAATTTTCCTAACATATTTATCAACTCCATAAGATCAGCTTATATCTGCTATTGAATATATTTATTTTACTTATAGCACAAAATCTATTATAATGTAAGAGTAGGTTCGATTCAAGAGCCTGTGAAACGCAAATTCTCCGGAATTATTCCGGTATTTTAGCTGAAAGAAGGATTATAACATGGAAAGATATGTAGGTACTATTTCCAGAGGTATTCGTGCTCCTATTATTCGTGAAGGTGATGACCTGGCGCAGATCGTTGTTGATTCTGTGTACGCAGCAAGCCAGTCTGAACTCGGCTTCCAGTTCAACGACAAAGACGTTGTTGCTGTTACCGAGGCTGTTGTTGCTCGCGCTCAGGGTAACTACGCTTCCATCGACGACATCGCTGCAGACGTAAAAGCTAAACTTGGCGGTGAAACCATCGGCGTTATCTTCCCAATCCTCAGCCGTAACCGCTTCTCTGTATGCCTGAAAGGTATTGCTAAAGGCGCTAAAAAAGTTGTTCTCATGGTTAGCTACCCATCTGACGAAGTTGGTAACCATCTGATCGACGTAGAACTGCTGGACGAAAAAGGTGTTAACCCATGGTCCGACGTGCTGACCGAAGCTCAGTACCGCGAACTGTTTGGTAAAGTTCTCCACCCATTCACCGGCGTTGACTATCTGGAATTCTACCGCGGCCTCATCGAAGAAGCTGGCGCAGAATGCGAGATCGTTCTCTCCAACAACCCAAAAACCATTCTGAACTACACTAAAAATGTTCTGAACTGCGATATCCACACCCGTCAGCGTACCAAACGCATCCTGAAAAATGCAGGTGCAGAAGTAGTTTGCAGCCTGGACGACATTCTGAACGCTCCTGTAAACGGCAGCGGCTGCAACGAACAGTACGGTCTGCTGGGCTCCAACAAAGCAACCGAAACCACCGTTAAACTCTTCCCAAGAGAATGCGACAAATTTGTTGAACGTGTTGCTGGCCTCATGAAAGAGAAAACCGGTAAAAACATCGAAGTTATGGTTTACGGCGACGGTGCATTCAAAGATCCAGTGGGCAAAATTTGGGAACTGGCTGACCCAGTTGTTTCTCCAGCTTACACCAGCGGTCTGGAAGGTACTCCAAACGAGCTGAAACTGAAATATTTGGCTGACAACGACTTCGCTGATCTGAAAGGTGACGAACTGAAAGCTGCGATCTCCAATGCGATCAAAGCAAAAGGTGACAACCTGGTAGGCAACATGGCTTCTCAGGGTACCACCCCACGTCGTCTGACTGACCTGATCGGTTCTCTGGCTGACCTGACCTCCGGTTCCGGTGACAAAGGTACTCCAATCATCTTCGTTCAGGGTTACTTCGACAACTACACCAAATAAGATATTTACCCAAAATAAAACAGTGGCAGGAAATCCTGCCACTGTTTTTATTTTTCTATCAGTGTAAAGTTCATTGTACCATTTTCCATGGGTTCTGCTTTGATGTCAAATTCGCCGCTTTCTGCATGGAATGTAAATCCACCTGCCGCTTTCAGCCATGCCGTTTGCTCACAAGTATAACAACCTTCTTCAACATAAACAAATTGCTCCATACTGTAAGCATCCATCGCGGAGTCATAGTAGATAATTACATCTCCATCGTCCAACGGAAAACTTTCATAAATCTGTTCTTTGGTTCGGCTTGTTCTCATTGCTAAGGCTGCATTGATATCCTTGTAAACTGTCACATCCGGGGTTCTTTTAGGAAAAGCAAAAACTAAAAGCACAGCTATCAGTAATACAAGCAAAATGATTCCGATGCTTTTCTTTTTCATTCTATTTCCCCTCAATTCTCAGGCTGGCAACCATTTTTCCATTTGCATCCGGTGCCAAGGTTACGTGAGCGATTTCCTTTTTGCTGTACTGGAAACTATGAGTAAAACCAAGCTCATTGCGGATCGGTCCATTTTTCTCCTTCAAAACATAGCCATCCCCGGATTTTTTGATATACATGGTGGAGTAGGCGTCGTTTGCTTCATGGTGCAGAATGACAATGGCATCATCACCGATATCGATGGTCTGGTAAACGCTCGCTGTATCCTGCTTACTTTCTGCAACAGCAGCCTCAACGCTATCGTATTCCTCCGGTTTCAGCTGTTGGAGCAAAGCTGTTGCTGTACCTGCAGCAATTACTGCCAATACAGCCAGTGCGGTCAGAATCTTTTTCATAAAATCACTCTCCTTTTTCTTATTTTACCACGAAAAAAGCATGAAAAAAAGCCTCCGAGAATTCGGAGGCTTTTTGCTGTTTTGATAATTATGCAGCAGCTGGAGCTTCTGGAGCAGACCAAGCTACGGTACGGGTGTAGAGCATACCGCTGCGGCCAGGGCCAGCGCTGTAGGTAGCATCTGCAGTGTAAGCAACATCGGAGCTGCCTTCCAGTACGAAGTTAGCGATCATTGCTTTGTTCATTTTTTCTTCGGTTTTATGGAAGAGGTTGTTTGCAACGAATTCATCGGTGATTTCTGCTTTGAAAGCATCCATTGCAGCGTTTACATCTTCTTCGCTTGCATCAGCAGCCATGGTGATGGTAACGGTCATTTCAGCGTCAGCATCAGCGAAAGCAATGTCAGCAACTTTGCCGTTTGCAGCTTTTACAGCTTCAACGATTTTTGCTTCATCAACGGTTTCATCTACAACAGTTTCTTCTGCAGCTGGGGTTTCGGTTGTAGCAGATGGAGTTTCAACTGGTGCAGCTGGGGTTTCAGCTGGAGCTTCTTCGGTTTTGGATTCGCAAGCAGCGAAAGAGAGCATCATGGTCAGGGACAGCGCCAGAGCAATTACTTTTTTCATGTGAAAATACCTCCAAATTTATTATATCTTGTGTTTCCGTTGTACAGAATATTCCTTTTTTTCCCTTGCGTCAATGACAATCTGAGGCTTTTTGAAAGGAAATGAAAGATTTTGTTTATTACAATAAATTCCACCACAAAAGTGAAATATCATTGTGCATTATGTTTAGCTACTGCACAACAGCTTAGACACATCATCCAATTACACTATAACCGGATCGTATTATTGGTGAAACATACAAAGCGGTACTGTTCCTCACCCACAATGCAGCTTGTTATGTTATAATAGTAAACGTACTATATTGAAAGAAGGTTTTGCACATGACAGAAACCAAAGGTTTAATGACGGAAGGCGTCATTTGGAAAAAGATCCTGTTGTTTTCTCTGCCTCTGTTGCTGGGAAATGTATTCCAGCAGCTCTATAACACCGTAGACTCCATTATCGTCGGTAACTACATCGGCGGTGATGCACTGGCGGCTGTTGGTACCAGCGGTCCGATCATCAATCTGCTGGTTGGTTTCTTCATGGGTATTGCTACCGGTGCCGGTGTTATCATTGCACGCTACTTCGGTGCGAGAGATGGGCAAGGTGTCCATGATGCTGTCCACACCACACTCGCCGCAACCGTCATTGGCGGTTTGTTTCTGATGGTAGTCGGCGTTTTCCTCTCCCCACTGGTCGTTCGACTCATTGGTGTTCCGAAAAATATCATGGCTGACTCCATTGACTATCTTCGCATTTACTTCGGCGGTATCATCGCTATGATGGTATACAACATGGGTGCCGGCATCCTCCGTGCCGTCGGTGACTCCAAAACTCCACTGTATTTCCTCATCATTTCCAGTATTGTCAACATCATTTTGGATATGCTCTTTGTCATCGTCTTTGACATGGGCGTTGCCGGCGTTGCTTGGGCAACACTGATCGCACAGGCTGTTTCCGCAACCTTGACCATCATCACCCTTTGCCGTGTCAACACCAGCTACCGTGTTATTCTTCGTGACATCCGTATCCAAATTCCATATCTGAAAGAAATCATCCGCATCGGTCTGCCAAGTGGTTTGCAAAATGCCATCATCTCCATGTCCAACATCGTTGTGCAAAGCCACATCAACAGCTTCGGCTCTGCAGCTATCGCCGGATACAGCACCTACGGCAAGGTTGACGCCTTTGCTCTCATGCCTGTAATGAGCTTGTCCATGGCCATCACTACCTTCACCAGCCAGAACATCGGCGCACGAAACTACGACCGCGTCCGCAAAGGTGTGAAAACCGGTCTGCTGATGAGCTGCGGTACCGCCGTTGTATTGACCACCGGTGTCGTGCTCTTTGCCCGTCCTCTGCTTGGTATCTTCACCAGCGATCAGCAAATCATCGACTACGGTCTGCTGACCATGACCTATCAAGCTCCGTTCTACGTGATCCTCGGCTTGAACAATACACTTGCCGGTATTCTCCGCGGTGCAGGTAAGGCTTCCGTACCAAGCATTATCATGGCTGCCAATATGTGCGGTGTTCGTATTCTGTGGCTGACGATTCTGATGCCGATCTTCCACAGCATTATCGTGGTTTATCTCGCTTTCTCCATTACATGGACGACCACCGGTCTTTGCCTGATTTGGTACTATCGCCGCTCTCGTTGGCTGGCTCAACTGGAACAACACTAAACAAAATACTCCTCACATAAGGGAGGAGTTTTTATTTCTCTACTTGTTTTTAACGACCGGGATCCAAATCTCAAAATCCGTATCGTTCAGATAAACCTCTAAATCCGGGCCTGTTCCATAACTGTATCCGGAGCTTGGAAGCCACTCGGTGATAACGCGCTGTCCCAAATCCTGAATCGCTTTGGATAGCTGTTCCTCGCCGCAGCTTCCGGAGAAAATCGCCCATGTTGCTGCGGGCACTTCATATTCTTCCATTCCTTCAACAGACTGTGCACTTGCCACAGCAATGTAATATTTCCAATTACTTTCTTCGCCAATACAGGAGCAAACACCTAGCAAACCTTTTGGGCTGCTGGCATCTGCCAAACGCTCCAACTGTTCAAGAGAACCATCTTCTACGACTTTATCCCAAAACAAAGGAATGTTTTTGAAGTTTTCCTCCAACTCATTGTTCATCGGACAAGATAAACCAACAACACGGAATTCTTCTTTTTTCTCGATACGATAATTCATTTCCGAAGCTCCTTTTATGGTCAATTTGAATGTAAGAGGCAAATAGGATTTGACAACGGCTGTTTCCTGTTTCACTTGAGAAGGGTTCAAACCGTGTACCGATTGAAACGCGCGGCTGAATGCTGTCGGTGAACTGTAGCCGTACCTTAGCGCCACATCCAGTACCTTTTCGCCGTTTTGTAAATCTTCGGCAGCTCTGGACATTTTTCGGCGGCGAACATATTCCGACAGAGGCAATCCCGCAATGTAACCAAACATCCTCTGAAACTGGTAAGAGGAACAGCAAGCAGCTCTGCCCAATTCCTCATAATCGATCTCCTCGGTCAGTTTTGACTCGATATAAGCGATGGCTCGATTCATTTGTGTGATCCATTCCATCTCCATGATTTGTTCACCCCTTACAAGTTCAGTATACGTCTTTTTTCCGCAGGCGTCCTCTCAATCTCTGCCAAGAAAAGCGGAGTCTACTTGTTCTGTCCGATCACTTCAATTTTACCTATAATAAAGGATGACAACATGACTGTCACCAGCGATACCGCGATCTGTTTGATCGGAAGATAGGTAAGTGAAAGGATCAGCACCGTCAAATCGGTAATAAGATAGGAAAACGTGATCGGACGGCGGGTAGCTTTGGAAATGACCAGAGCCAATGCATCATCTCCGCAGGCAGCTACACCCACTCGTACAACGATACCCACACCGACACCAACAAAAATCGCACCTACCACTGCCGCCACCAACGGATGGTTTGTCAAATCCGGCAGCAGCGGCGGGAATTGTTCATACAAAGCATAAAATGCTGAATACGAACAGGTCGCCAACAACGAATATTTCAGAAAGCGTTTGCCAAAGAAACGCAGACCCAAACCATAACAAATAACATCCAATACCAACTCTGTTACGGCAGGAGAAATATGGAACCAGTGCTGCAGCAGCAGAGTTGCACCCAAGATACCGCCTTCGGTGATGTTGCTTTGACTGTGTACATTATATAAACCAAAGGAGAGAATCGCCGTGCCCAGTAAAATGTGCAGCAGCAGACTTCTCGTCGACTTCGTATCCAAATGAAATCCTCCCTTATGAAAACTATTTTGATTATAGCATAAATCTGATCTGATAAAAAGCTGAAGCAAAAACAGTTGACAGTACAAAATTCCCATCCTATACTTAAAGTGTACGTAAAGTAATATTTCATTGACAGGAGGAATACTCTATGGCAATTTTAGTAACCGGCGGCACCGGATATATCGGCAGCCACACTGTAATCGAACTGCTGAACTGCGGCAAAGAAGTCGTAATTGTAGATAACTTCAGCAACTCCAAACCGGAAGCCCTCAACCGTATCGCTCAGATCTGCGGCAAAACTCCAAAATTCTACTGCGTAGACCTTTTGGATAAAGCTGCTTTGGAACAGGTTTTCTGCGAAAATAAAATCGATTCCGTTATTCATTTTGCAGGTTTGAAAGCAGTTGGTGAATCAGTAGAAAAACCTTTGGAATACTATCATAACAACATCACCGGCACATTGGTACTCTGTGATGTAATGCGTGCTCATAACTGCAAGGAAATCGTATTCTCCTCTTCCGCAACCGTATACGGTATGAATAACGAGGTTCCTTTTGTGGAAGGTATGCCAACTTCCGCAACTAACCCATACGGCTACACCAAAGTAATGATCGAACAGATCCTCACTGACCTTACTGTCGCAGACAAAGACTGGAGTGTTGTGCTTCTCCGCTACTTCAACCCGATCGGCGCTCATGAAAGTGGTCTGATCGGCGAAGATCCTAACGGTATTCCTAACAACCTGCTTCCTTATGTTGCACAGGTTGCAGTAGGCAGACGTCCTCAGCTGAGTGTTTACGGTGACGACTACGATACCCACGACGGTACCGGCGTTCGGGACTACATCCATGTTGTAGACCTGGCTCTCGGTCATCTGAAAGCTCTGGATTACGCTGACACCCACAAAGGCGTAGAAGCCATCAACCTGGGTACCGGCAACGGCAGCAGTGTACTGGATGTTGTTCATGCCTTTGAAGAAGCTTGCGGCAGCAAGATCCCATATCAAATCGTAGGCCGTCGTGCAGGCGATATTGCTACCTGCTATGCAAACGCTCAGAAAGCAAAAGATCTCCTCGGTTGGGAAGCGACTCGCGATCTGGCTCAGATGTGCCGCGACGCATGGAACTTCACTTCCAAAAATCCTCAGGGTCTGTAATTTCTGATACGATCATGTTTGTATTCTGCCCGTAGGGACATACCTGCGGGCAGTTCTTATTTCAATTCTAATAGGTGTACCATGTCTGACAATGCTATTTCACGCGAACTCTCTTTTCCGGAGCTGTTCCGTTTTGCTCTGCCCTCCATCATCATGATGATGTTCCTGTCCCTCTACACCGTTGTAGACGGACTTTTTGTTTCCCGCTTTGTAGGCTCTGACGCTCTTTCGGCTGTCAACATCGCTTGGCCGCTGATTAGTTTGATCAACGCCATCGGCATCATGTTCGCCAGCGGCGGTTCTGCCATTGTGGCAAGACAAATGGGTGAAGGCCACGAACAGGAAGCCAATCACAGCTTCTCACTCATCGCCGCAGCGAATGTCCTATTAGGCAGCTCCATTGCTGCTCTTTGTCTGCTTTTTCTGGAACCGCTGATGACTTTCCTTGGAGCGGAAGGTGTACTCCGCCCGTTGGTTGCGGATTATCTCCACATTTTACTGGCTTTTGCTCCTATGTCCCTGTTCCAAATGCTGTTCCAAAGCTTCTTTGTGACGGCAGGACGGCCAAAACTCGGGTTGACACTGACTGTTTTTGGCGGCATCGGCAATATGATCCTGGATTATTTGTTTATTGCTGTTCTGAACTTCGGGATCCAGGGTGCGGCACTGGCAACCGCTATGAGCTACTGCATTCCTGCTGTCGGCGGTTTGATTTTCTTCTTCCTGCTGAACCGCAAAGGACTGCACTTTACCAAGCCATCCACTCGATTCAAACTGGTTTTGGAAAGCTGTATCAACGGTTCTTCCGAAATGGTCAGCAATCTTTCCGGCAGCGTCACTACTTTGCTTTACAATTTAGTCATGCTGAAACTCGCCGGATCTGACGGTGTTGCCGCGATCACTGCCGTACTTTACTGCCAGTTCTTGATGAACGCCCTTTATTTAGGCTTCTCTATCGGTGTTTCTCCGGTCGTTTCCTACCATTATGGAGCAGGAAATTCACCGTTCCTGCGAAAAACACTGCGCAGCTGCCTCTTCTTTGTTCTCATCAGCTCTTTGACCATTTTCTGCTTCAGCTTCGGCTTTGCTGATTCCATGGTAGGGCTGTTCTTCCACGGAGGTTCTGTGGAACAAATGGCTGTCCACGGCTACAAACTGTTCTCCATCGGTTTTCTCTTTGCCGGAGTCAACATCTTCGGCTCCGGATTCTTTACTGCGCTTGGCAACGGCAAAATATCGGCAGCAATTTCTTTCTCCCGTACCTTCCTATTTACCGTACTGGGAATTCTTCTTTTGTCCCGCCTTTTGGGAATGAACGGCATTTGGCTCTCTGTTCCGCTGGCCGAACTGATGACTGCGCTTTTCCTTTGCTGGCTGGCACGTACCCTTCGAACTGACTACGGATTGTTGTGACAAAGCTCGCTTTTACAAGGAGTTTTAAATTTGCTTCATCCTTCTCTGAAAAAACATGCTAAGCGGCTGTTTCTCAGCCGCTTATTTATTACCGGACTGCTTTTTCTTCTGCAGTTGTTCCTGTTGTTTGCAGTCGGCAATCTGCTTCCACGATTGTTTCTTCGTATTCTTAGTCTTTCCTTGGTGCTGTGGGTTCTGTCCCGACCGGACGATCCTGCCTACCAGATCGACTGGATCCTTCTCCTGCTGCTTGCTCCTTTGCCGGGCTGTCTGTTTTATCTGTTGTTCGGCAACAAGCGCTTTGGCTTTAATATGAAAAAACAGTTGAAGCTCTACGCTTCTGCCCGACAGCAGCAGGAACCGCATCCTTGCACTGATGCCATGACCCGCTTCCCTCAATTAGAACATTATCTCCAATCCAACGGGGCAGCACTGTGTTCCAACTGTGACGCAGAGTATTTTTCAAATGGAGAAGCTCTCTTTGACAGCCTGCTCGTGGATTTGCAAAGCGCTAAGGATATCATCTACCTCGAGTATTTTATCCTCGCCGAAGGAAAGCTATGGGATTCCATTCTCCAACTTTTAGAGGAAAAGGTCTTGTCTGGTGTAGATGTCTATATTCTTTATGACGATGCAGGCTGTCTTGCTACCTTGCCGGAGGATTTTGCGCAAAGGATGGCCCAAAAAGGCATCCATGCTGCGGCATTCAATCCCATTCATCCAAGGCTCAATACCTTTTTGAATTATCGCGACCACCGAAAGCTTTGTATCATCGATGGCAGCATCGCCTATACCGGCGGTGCCAATATCGCCGATGAGTATGTAAATCTCATCGAGAAATACGGAATATGGAAAGATTGTGGCATCCGTGTTCAGGGAAGTGCGGTCAAAAACTTCCTCGACCTATTTTGCCAATTATGGCAGTTTTCTACCGGTGAGGTTCTGAATCCACCGACTCCTATGGCTCAACACCAATCGGCTTCTGGCTTTCTTCAGCCTTTTGGCAGCGACCCTATGGAACAAGAACGTCTTGGCCGGAATGCCGTTCTTCACTGCATCAACCATGCAGAAACTACTTTATATATCATGACTCCCTATCTCATTCTCGACTATGAAACGCTGTGCAGTCTGCAGCGTAGTGCTCAAAGCGGTGTGGATGTTCGCATTATAACCCCACACATCCCCGATAAATGGTATGTCCATCTCGTAACACGCTCTTTTTATTTACCTCTCTTGAATAGCGGCGTACGTATTTTCGAATTTCGTCCCGGCTTTATTCATTCCAAAACCATTCTTGCTGATGATTGTGCCATCATCAGCAGCATCAATATGGATTTCCGCAGCTTCTATCTGCATTTCGAAAGTGCCGTCGCACTGTACGAACACCCTGCCATCCATTCTCTGCAGGAAGATTTTCTTTCTACGCAGGAAATCTGTTTGGAAATTACTGCTGAAACGTTGAGAGCAAGACCCTGGTATCTTCGATTTTTTCAAACCTTACTGCGGATTTTTGCACCTCTCATGTAATTTTTACCATTCTATATCATACATTGGAAAGGAACACAGCCCATGAAGTATCAAACCATTCTTTTTGACGCTGATATGACCCTGCTTGATTTCAAAGCGTCTGAAGCAGAAGGTTTAAAACAAACACTGTTGGATCACGGCTATCCATACTCCGCAGAGATTTTGGAGCTTTACAGCAAAATCAACGACAGCTACTGGAAACGCTTTGAACGTGGAGAAGTCGACCGCAATACCCTGCTCGTGCAGCGATTCGCAGACTTTTTTAAAGAAATCGGCGTTTCCGGTGATCCGGAAGCGTTTAATCGACAGTACCTGGAAAATATCGGCGGAATCGCACTGCTTTTAGACGGCGCCGAAGAACTCTGCCGTGAACTCTCCCAAACTCATCGCCTGTATATCATCACCAACGGGACCGCACGTAATCAGCATCGCCGCATGGAGAAAAGCGGTCTGAACGCTTATTTTGAAGATATTTATATCTCTGAAGAAATCGGTGCTCAGAAACCATTGTCAGCTTTCTTCGACTATGTTCGGGATCACATTCCAAACTGGAATGCAGAAAGCACCCTCGTTGTCGGAGATTCTCTCACTTCCGACATTCAGGGAGCCATCAACTACGGTTTGGACAGCTGTTGGTATAATCCAGATCAGCTGCCATACACTCTTTCTCAGCCATGTAATTACGTTATTTCCAGCTTTGACGAACTGAAAATGATAGTGAAATAAAAATATTTTTTATAGTTGTAACAAATGTTTTCTTTTATGCTTTTAAACTGTTTCTTGTTGTTATAAAATGTTGTAAATTCCCTGTAAATTCGCTGTAAAACCGCCGTAAACCCTTGACATTTTCACTATTCGCCTCCTTTCACAGATAGTTAAGATGTTCAGTCCCTTGTATTGAATGTATAGTTGTATGGCATATTTTCTTTCAGATTCACAAATCACTTGTTCAACAGTACCAAATCCATAGACGAGTCGTAAGGAATATGTTATAATAATTACAAATCCAGTCACTAAAGAGGAGGAAAGATTTATGGCTGTATTAGAAAACATTGTTAACTCCGTCAATAGCTTCCTGTGGGACTTCTTCCTGCTGTTTGCTCTTGTCGGCACAGGTGTATGGTTCACCATCAAAACCAAAGGTATTCAGATCCGTTACTTTACCAAAGGCTTCAAACAGGTATTTGGTAACATCAAACTCTCCGGCGATAAAGCTGGTAAAGACGGTATGTCTTCCTTCCAGGCTCTCGCTACTTCCATCGCTGCTCAGGTAGGTACCGGTAACCTTGCAGGT
>JAZQXX010000048.1:0-8818 GCA_045633085.1 Negativibacillus sp.
CAGGACAATGCAGACCAGCGTTTGACTCCGCTGGGTTACGAGCTCGGCTTGATCAGCGAAGAACGCTGGCAGGCTTATCTGAAGAAGCAGGAGCTGATTCAGCAGGAAATCGAACGCGTGCAGAAAGTGACCTTTGGCCCAATGCCGGAGCTGTCTGCTATGCTGGAAAGCAAGGGTACTGCACCGCTGTCTACCGGTGTGCACTGTGCAGACTTGATCCGCCGTCCGCAAATCGGTTACGAAGATTTGAAGCCGTTCGATACAGAACGTCCTGAACTGCCTTGGGATGTGAAAGAACAGGTAGAAATTCAGCTGAAATACGAAGGCTATATCTCCAAACAGATCGCCCAGGTAGAGCAGATGCGCCGTCTGGAAAACAAAGAACTTCCAGAGAATCTGGACTATAACACTGTTCGTGGTCTGCGTTTGGAAGCGATCGAGAAGCTGAATCGTATTCAGCCTGCGAATATCGGACAGGCCAGCCGTATTTCCGGCGTCAGCCCTGCTGACGTATCGGTGCTGCTCATTTATCTGGAGCAGCTGCACGGCTATCATCATACCAATGAGGAGTAAATTATGATCGATAAATCTTATCTGCTGGAGCTTTGCCAGCAGTTTGAACTGCCTCTGAGCGAGCAGAACGCAGAACAGCTGGATAAATATGCTCAGCTGTTGGTAGAATGGAACGAGAAAATCAACTTGACTGCCATCACTGAACCAAAAGATATTGTTGTAAAGCATTTCGTGGATTCTCTGCTTCTGACAAAAGCCATTGATTTGCCACAGGGAGCTTCTCTCATCGACGTAGGTACCGGTGCAGGTTTCCCATCTGTTCCTGTTACTGTGCTTCGTTCTGATCTGAATCTGACCCTGTTGGATAGCTTGAATAAGCGTTTGATTTTCCTGACCGAGCTCTGCAAAGAAATCGGTGTGAAATCTACCTGTGTTCATGCCCGTGCAGAAGATGGCGGTAAAGATAAAAAACACCGCGAAAAGTACGATTTTGCTTGTGCAAGAGCTGTTGCAAGCCTGCGTAATCTTAGCGAATACTGTCTGCCTTTCGTAAAAGTCGGCGGTGCATTCATCGCACTGAAAGGTCCTGATTGGAAGGAAGAATTGGCAGAAGCAAAAAATGCAATCGGTACTATGGGTGGTAAAGTAGAGAAGGTAGAAGAGTTTACTCTGCCGGATGAAAGCAAACGTGCGATCCTGATCATCCGAAAAGTATCGCAAACTCCGCCACAATTCCCTAGACCTGCCGCAAAAATGGCAAAAAAACCTATCATTTAAGTCGTAAGACATCAAATTCTATCGAAAAATAGAAATGGAATTTACTGGAAATCAAGCCTGCTTTGTGATATGATATTCCCATCAAGAGGAATACTGTCACAAAACAGGCTTTTTTGTTTTTATACTGGATAGGATGTGTTAAGATGTTGCTGAAAGCAAAAACAGTAAATCGAGTTTTGTTGCTTCCTGTAGAGGCTATTATACCGAACCCAAATCAGCCGAGAAGATTATTTGAAGAGGATAAGATAGAGGAGCTCGCGCAAAGTATTGCGCAGTACGGTTTGCTGCAGCCAATCACGGTGCAGCAAATCGATCGGAACTTATATGAACTGGTTGCAGGGGAAAGGCGTTTGATGGCTTGCAGGCAATTGAAGATGCAAGAGATCCCGGCAATCATCGTTTCCATGAAGAGAGAGGACAGTGCAGCTTTGGCTTTGATTGAGAATATTCAGCGCTGTGAGTTAAACTATTTTGAGGAAGCTTTGGCGATTGAGAAGCTTATGAGATTACTAGGATTAACACAGCAGCAAATTGCCTTGCGTTTAGGAAAGACACAGTCTACCGTTGCCAATAAGCTGCGTTTGCTGAAGTATCCGGAAGAAGTTCAGGATTTGCTGATCGACTCTCAGTTGACTGAGCGTCATGCCCGTGCATTACTGCCGCTGTTGGGTCATGAAAAACTGGAGCAGACGATCATGCAGATTCGGGAGAAGGAACTGACAGTTTTACAGACAGAACAACTGGTGGCTCAACTAATTGAAGAGAAAAAAACAAAGAAACCAGCAGAGCTTTACATCGTCAAGGATCTACGAGTATTTATGGAAACAGTTGCTCAGGCTACCGATTTGATGAAGCTTGCCGGAATCAAAGCAACAACGAACATGAAAGAGAATGGGGACGAGCTTGTCTATACCATTCGCATCAAGAAGAAAATTATGATTTAGGGAACAGCCGGTGAAACCATCACCGGCTGTTTTGTTTCACGTGAAACAAGAAAAGCACAACTCTCAAACGGAAATCATGGTCAATGTGCAGAAATGAAAGGGAAAGTCCTGTTTCTCTCTTTTCAATTGTTTTTTGCTGTGTTATACTAATTTTCGAAGATAAATATTCAAAAATTCCGATTTTTCGAAGAATATACGCAAAAAACAAGAAGAGGAGTGAGAAATATGGGTAAAATCATCTCCATCGTAAACCAAAAAGGTGGTGTTGGTAAAACCACATCCTGCATCAACTTGGTTGCTGCGCTGGGTAAATTGGGTAAGAAATGCCTGTTAGTTGATATCGACTCTCAGGGAAACTCCACCAGTGGTTTGGGTATCAATAAAAGAGAAGTAAAGACTTCTACATATGATTTGCTGATCAACGATATGCGTTGCAGCACCGCAATCGTAAAGACACAGTTTGATAATGTTGACATTCTTCCATCCAGCATCGATCTTGCTGCAGCTGATATTGAATTGGTTGACATTCCTGAGCGCACCATGCGTTTAAGAAAAGCCTTGGCGACAGTTCGACAGGACTATGATTACATTACGATCGACTGTCCACCATCTTTGGGCTTGATTACTCTGAATGCGTTGACGGCAAGCGACAGTGTACTGGTGCCTATTCAGTGTGAATATTATGCGCTGGAAGGTTTGAGTCAGTTGATGGCTACAATTCGTCAGGTAAAACGTCTGTACAATCCTTCTATTGAAATGGAAGGCGTTCTTTTGACCATGTTTGATGGCAGATTGAACTTGACGATCCAGGTTGTTGAGGAAGTGAAAAAATACTTCCCAAACAAAGTATACCGTACAACGATTCCGCGCAATGTTAGATTGTCTGAAGCACCAAGCTTTGGTATGCCTTGTGTTTATTTCGACCGAGCTTCTAAAGGTGCAAGAGCGTATATGGAATTGGCAGAGGAGTTCCTCAAACAGTAGATATGTTTCACGTGAAACATCAGAAAGGATATAACTATGGCAAAAGCAAAATTGGGTGGTCTGGGCAAAGGTTTGGATGCACTCTTTGTAGATAATGAAACCAAAGACAGTGGCAATATGATGCTGCGTCTTAGCTCCATCGAACCGAACAAAGATCAGCCTCGTAAACAGTTTGATGAAGATGCGCTGATCGAGTTGGCAGATTCCATTCGTCAGCATGGTGTGATCCAGCCTCTGTTGGTTCGTCCATTGGACAATGGTATGTACCAGTTGGTTGCTGGTGAACGCAGATGGCGAGCAAGCCGCATGGCAGGCTTAATGGAAGTGCCTGTAGTGATTCGTGACCTCAGTGACCACGAAACTATGGAGATCGCACTGATTGAAAATCTGCAGCGTAAAGACCTGAATGTAATCGAAGAAGCGTTGGGTTATCAGCAGCTGATGGACAGATATGATATGACCCAGGAGAGAGTGGCTGAACGTGTAGGTAAATCTCGTCCTGCAGTTGCCAATGCGCTGCGTTTGCTGAATCTTCCGGAACAGGTAATCGATATGGTGAAAGCAGGCGAGGTAACTGCCGGCCATGCGAGAGCTTTGCTGAAATTAGAAGACGAAGTAGAAATTATCGACATTGCGAAAAAAATCCAAAAAGGCAGATACTCTGTTCGCGATGTAGAGAAGATTACTGCAAAGAAAAAAGAAGAACAGAAGGAAACAAAAGTAAAAGAAGAACCTGTATGGCAGAATAGCTTCTATAAGGAAATGGAACTGGCTTTGGCGGCAGAACTGGGCAGAAAAGTAAAAGTAACTGTTTCTGAAAAGGGTACAGGCTCCATTGAGCTGGATTTCCTCTCCAAAGAAGACTTGGCAGACATTGCAGCTAGACTGACTGGAAATAAGTGGTAAAATTAAAATGGATATTAAAAAACAATTTGAACAAACTATTGTAGTAAAGCAGAACGAAGGCGATTTGAACGGCAGACTCAAAATGTCTGCCTTGCTGCGTTATGTACAGCAGATCAGTACGGATCACTGCACAGAGCTTGGTATCACAGGGGAGGATTATCAGCGTACTCATTCTGCATTTTTGCTTGCTAAAACTTCTGTTGAAATTTATGAAGATATGATGGTGGGAGATACCCTGTGTCTGGTGACTCATCCTGGTATTGCAGTGAAGGCGGTATATCCGCGTTATACTGAGATCTTCAACAAAGAAGGTAAGTTGGCAGCATCTGTAGATGCTCGATGGATTTTGGTAGACACAGAAAGCCGCAGGATCTACCGTCATAAACCGGAAGATTTGTGCTTGGATTTCGGAAATGAAACAGTGCCTCTGCATGAAGATCTTTCTATTCCAAAAGAGAAAGAAGCAGAAGAAGTGGGCGAGGAAACAGTGCGTTACTCCCGCTTGGATATCAATCATCATTTGAATAATACCGAGTACGCAGATATCGTATGCGATTATCTGCCTGTTGAACTGATTTGCGAGAAGCCGGTCCGTAAGTTGATTCTTCATTATCACCAGGAAGTAAAGCTTGGAGAAACCGTAAAAATCCTTCGAAAAGAAAGAGAAGAAGGTTGGTATGTTTGCGGTGCTTTGCCGGAGAAAAAAGCCTTTGAAGCACTGATTCGCTTTGAATAAGCGGTAAAATAGAGAGAAACGGCGGATTTGCTGTGTAAAAAACACAAAATCCGCCATTCATGTTGAGAAAAACACAGCAAAGGGTAAAACGCAAATTTTTTTCAAAAAAAGGCTTGCATTTCTCGAAAACCTATGTTATTATAGTCAAGCAGTCACCGAGAGAGTGACGGAAGTGATATGGCGGCTTAGCTCAGTTGGCTAGAGCACTTGGTTCATACCCAGGGTGTCGTTGGTTCAAATCCGACAGCCGCTACCATTTCACTTACAAGCTTCCGGCTGGAAGCTTTATATAGATGGCCCGTTGGTCAAGCGGTTAAGACACCGCCCTTTCACGGCGGTAACGCGAGTTCGATTCTCGCACGGGTCACCAAGAAGACTTCACTTCATGTGAAGTGAAGTCTTCTCAAAATAAAATAGATGGCCCGTTGGTCAAGCGGTTAAGACACCGCCCTTTCACGGCGGTAACGCGAGTTCGATTCTCGCACGGGTCACCAAATCCCTGGACACGTTAGTGTTCGGGGATTTTTCTTTTTCTAAAGATAAACAGAGTAATAGAAAAGCTCCCATCAAACGATGGGAGCTTTTTGTTATTTAACGATTTCGAAATCTTGGCCCAGCGGTTCGATGGTTCCGGCAACGCCATTTGAGTCGATGGATACTTCTGCGAAGCTACAGAAGTACTCGAAGTTACCTTTGTCACGAGCACGTACGGAGAAAATAAGTGGTTCGCCGCTGCGAGGACTGGTTTTGATTCGTTCAAAGAGGAGAATGTGGTGCTGTTGTCCGTCTACTTGAGGTGCATCGAAGTTCTGTGAGAAGTAGAACGTGTGCAGAAGGGTTTCTCCTTGGCGAATTTCCAAACGGACCATATCCAGTTGCTGTTCTTCCAATGTGCCGAATTCATTGATCAGAGAAAGGCTGCCGGAAAGATAGAGGTCAGAGCCTTGCTGTTTCACACCTAAATCCGGGGTAAGGAACAGATGGTCAGTCAAGCAATCGGAAAGATTGTGGATCTCTGCAAGAGCTTGCGCCTGTGTGTTTTGCTGGTCGGTGATAACCAGACCAACGTTGACAAAGTCGCAGACTGGAAGAGTAACAGATGCGGTCAAAATATTATTGGAAAGATTGGTTTTGACCAACTGAGTTTCGCCGTTGTCCTGTGTCACAGAGAAAGAGGCTGCAGAACCGTTGTTGTAGCTTTTTAGCTGAGCGCTTAAATGCAGCTGGATCTTTCCTCGCGGTGCAGGCTGCAGAGTGTAGTTGAAGTCACTGACTAAACTGGTCTGCTGTGTCAGTACATTCTCAACTTCCTGGCTCACAGTGGTGATGCGCTCGCCGACCACATTTTGGGTTTGAGCGACGGTATCTTCCAAAGAAGTGAAGCGATCATTCATTGTTTTCATAAAGTAAGAAGTCAAGGCAAGCAGAGCGATGTTTTGCACAACAAGCAGGAACAAAAGCAGCTTGACCCAAAGGGGAGTTTTGTTTTTTTCTTTATCCATTCTATATACACCTGTTGTAATTTTAAATAGTGATCATTTTGCAACTGTTATTATACATGAATCTTCTGCGATACACAAGGAATCAAATGATGCTTTCAAAAAAGTTTACAATAAAAAATGAGGCATTCAAAAATGCCTCGTTTTTTATGAAATCTCGGTGGAAAACGCAAGGATATTTTCCGGAAGAGAACGATCGACAAGGAAGCGTTTTTCTCCATTGATGGAAAGGGAGTAGAAATCTTCATTATAAGAATAGAAAGAAATAATATCAGCTGGCTTCTGAGGATTCGTGCAGGAAAGAGATAGCCGAAGAAGTAAATGTTCATTCTCTGCGGGAAGCACATAGGCCTGCTGAGGGATCAGTTCGGTGCAGAGTTGGTATAGATGATGGAAGGTTCTCTCGTCGATTGGTTTTCCGTGGCAAAGTACGGCGCCGTTCCATTTGGTGAAAGTACGAGAGAGGTTTTCGACTTCGATGTGGAGAATGGTTGTGTCATCGTAGTCAGAAGAAAAGATATTTTCTTCTAATATGATCTCCTGGCTGTACGAAAGAAAAGGCAGAGAGGAAAATGGAATGGAATACATAACAGGGTTGTCTTCTAAATTCAGATAGACGGTACCGTCCGGCTGAGGCCTTGAACAATGCAGGGAATATATCTTGCTGTCGCTGATAACATCTAAAGTGCAGAATGGAACTGACAGGCCGAAGAAATCAAGATCCTCTGCGGTAGGTGAGAGAACTACAACTTCCTGTGCACGAAGATCTTGTAAGCAAGCTTGAGTGGCTTGCCAGTACTGCAAGGTTCTCTCTTCTTTATAGAGCAGCAGGTTGTTTGGGTGCATATTGCCAGATAGTTGAAAGGAAACATCGTACACGATAGGTGCTGGAAAAATAGCGAGGTCGATGAAGTCCTCAGCTTGGCTTAATAGGGGGTCCAGTTGAATTTCGGAATAAAGGAAGCTGCTGTTTCCGTCATGCAGAAAAATACCATCGTCAGTTTTTGCTATTGATAATATTGTGTTTCCTAAGGTGCTTTGAATTTCAACTTGAAAATCTGCAGCAAAGGAGTTTTCTTCTATTGTATAGGAAGAAAGAGGGAAGTGTTCCAATAAATAAAGTAGGCTTTCCAGTGTATCTGTTCGAAGGGGGAGCGTTTCATACCCATCCAATATGAATCCATCACCAAGATTGATCAAGGAAAAGCCAGCATTTTCTTTTCGAAAGTAGATACGGTCGATTTGTTGTGCTCTAATAGAAAAGAGAACTGGAGAAGAAACGTCCTGCTGCGGCACGGAGGCTCTGATATCGCTCTGAAGTGGAATAAGGAGAATCATAAGACAGGATAGCAAACAACAGAGTGCAGTGCCGCAGAGGAGAGCAGAAAGGTGCTTCATCAGCTGCAAAACAGATGATCCCCGATTTGAGTGATCACGGGACGGGAACGAATCCACTTATTGGAGGTTTTAGAGGGATTATAATAGTAGATAGCACCGCCGGTGGGGTCGTTGCCATTTAAAGCTTCCTTGGCAGCTCTGTAAGCGGATTCGGTGATGGCTTCGTTGATTTGTCCATCGGTGATGGCAGTGAAAGCGCCGGGCTGATATACGACACCGGAAACCGTGTCGGGGAATGACGGATGTTCGACGCGGTTCAATACAACAGCCCCGACGGCTACCTGTCCAATATAAGGTTCACCGCGAGCTTCGGCAGAGATGATTCGAGCCAAAAGATAGTAATCAGAAGAGTCAGAAGAAGAGTTGCCACTTGGAAGCCCGATCTTCTCTAAAGTTGCAGAATCAGCAATACCGGTCACAGGGAGTCCGTGCGTTTTTTGGAACTTCTTTACTGCTTCTGTGGTGAGGGAACCGTAGTTTCCAGTAACAGGTCCATCGAAATATCCCCAGTTTTTCAAACGCTGCTGAATCTTTGTGACTTCACTGCCATTGGAACCATACTGGGAGATAACAGGTGTGATTTCGGCAATGGGCTTGGTAGAATTTGTGCTTGTTCCGTAAAGGGCAAGACCAATCAAACACAGATTAAGAATTAAGATTAGGGCGGTTTTGATTCGTAAAATGGTACGTGTTGGCAAAGGAATACCTCCTATTTGGTAATGGTGCAATTAAAGTATTTCCATATATGGGCGGTTTATGTGATGTTTGCATCAAAAGAAATAAAATAAGAAAAAGGTGTTGACAAAAGAGTACAGGCGTGATATTATATACAAGCTGACTCGCGGGAGTCAAACAGATTGAACAAAAGATCTGGATTAAGGTTGTAAGAAATGATGTTTTCCCTTCGGAAAACCGCTCAAAAAAATCTAAAAAACCTGTTGACAAAGACGAAACAGCGTGATATAATAAACGAGCTGTCATCAGGACAGCGAGTTAAACAGGACCTTGAAAATTGAACAACATTTAAGCATATGCTTAAAGACTCAAGTTAATTTATTTGA
>JAZQXX010000049.1:0-2539 GCA_045633085.1 Negativibacillus sp.
CCACCACCCAGTTGATGACGGTTCTGCCGAACCATGGAGCCATCAGAGAGATGATGAGCACAAAGAGCAGTGCACAGTGCGGGGTGTTGTACTTCGGATGAAGCTTACCGAACCATGCAGGAAGTACGCCATCTTTTGCCATGGAGTACAGCAGACGGCTGGTTGCCATGTAGAAACCGATGATACCGGACAGTACTGCACAAACCAGCGCCACACCCAAGATGACCAAGCCTGCAGTACCCAGCATCAGTTTTGCTGCGTTGAAGGTCGGCAGTGCACTCAAGCCAGCCAGAGTATCCGGCAGAGTATCCAGCTTGGTATCGGCGATGTACGCAGTCCAACTGTCGTAGGAAGCCGGCAGAACAGCTGCTGTGATGGTGTTGAGCACGATGTACAGCAGACCGCCGATGAGGATGGATGCCACCATGATAAGGCGGGATTTTTTGTGAGAGAAGTTGAACTCCTCCGCTGCCTGCGGAATGGAGTCGAAGCCCACAAAAGCCCACGGAGCCACCGCAATGACTGCCAGCATACCGCCGTAGTTCAGATTGCCGTTTCCATCGCTGACAAAGCCCGGCTGCAGATTGCTCAGAGAAGCGTGATCGCTGAACAGTGCTGCCACCAGCAGCAAAGCGATGGAACCCACCAAACCGAAGGCCAGTGCAGTCTGGAATTTGCCGGCAACGGAAATGCCTTTTACGCTAAGTGCTGCAAAGATCAGCAGTGCTGCAATGGCAAGGAACAGCTCACCGCAGTAAATGCTGTAACCTTCCACGGAGTAGAGGTAACCCCACTGGGTCAGATTTGGGAAGAGGTTACGTCCGATGAGAGCCAGCGCTGTTGCATTCAGCGGAACGATGGCTAGATAGCTCAAGCCAAGGAACCATGCACAGACAAAGCCCACTGTTCTGCCAAAGGACGCGTTGGTGAAGGTAAATTCACCGCCAGCCACCGGGAAGTGGTTGATCATATAGTCGTAGTTGAAAGCGATGCTGACCATGATCAGTGCCGCAATGCCCAAGGCAATGGCTGTACCCACAGGGCCTGCGTTTGGCAGGAAGGTATTGCCCGGCATCACGAAAGCACCCCAACCGATGATGCTGCCCAAAGCCAGGGACCAAACATTAATCGGGGACAATTTTTTCTGAAGTTTTGCTTCGGAGTGGTTTTCCATCGAGTACCCTCCTATTTGTTGAATTCAGCCAGTACTAATTCCACCGCTTTTTCTTCCAGAGTGAAGTCGCAGGAAGAATGGTCGATACCCAAACGGTTCAGCACTTCTTTCATCAGGCCAGGGTTTCTCACCAACACAGGACCCATGGACCAGGTAGCCATGAAGTTTTTGTAGAGAGTACCCTCACAGCCGTCCGCAGTTTCACCGTCGGAGAAGCCTTTCGTTTCCACGAAGAGAGGGTGTGGGTTACCGTTTGGATGGTTGAGGTAAGCGGTGCGGTTTGCGAAGCCGTAACAACGCAGATCACCGAAACTTGCTCTGCCGCAGAGGTCCGCTACGAACACTTTATTCTGTTCCACACCGGAGTATTCGAACAGACCGATACCGGACAGAGTTTTTCCGTCAACAGTAGTGAAGTCTTTACCAAACAGCTCTCTTGCGTTGCCGGTCACGAACCAAAGCTGACCGTTTTCGATGTGTGCTTTGATTTCGTCCGCATATTTTACGAAGTGAGGCTGCATTGCCGCCAGATTGCGTGCTTTGCCGTGGCCCATGTAGACCATGTCGAAACCGTCCAGGTTCAGCTCATTCCACAGCTCACAGGTGGAAACTTCCACCTCATTGCCGCTTTCGCGGATACGCTGACAGAGGACTTCCAGGTTTTTCACATCGCCGTAGAGGTCCATCGCCTCTGCGTACAGATGAAGGATTTTTACGTTACTCATCTCTCAGCACCTCCAGAATCTTGCCCTCATTGCCGAAGGCAGAGGTCGCCAGAATATAGATATCGCCTTTGGTTTTGCGGAAGGCTTCTTTGGTTTTCTCGATGTCGTTTTCATAAACCAGCACATCGTCGCCGAAGCCGGCGCATTTCACGCGGACAGCCGCATCGAGAGCGCGGTTGCCGGTGCAGAGGATGTTGGCTACCTTGCCCTGCAGACGCTCAAAGGCTACGTCATAGAGCCAGCTGATGTCCTTGTAGTCCAGATAAAGAACGTTGTTGATGTAGATGGCAACGGTCTTTTCGCCCGGCTGTTCCAGAACGTAGGACAGGCTCTGGTCGAGGGAAGCTGCGTTCTGTTTGGTCAGCATGCAGACGGTTTTTCTGCCGTCAAAGGAGAAGGAATCCAGACGCTCTTTGGCAACATGGAAGGTCTTTGCGCCTTTTGCGAAGTCCTCCACGCTCATGCCGCTGGCAGTGCAGCAGACAGCCGCAGCAGCCACGGTGTTGTACATGTTGAAGGTGGTGTTGTAGGTGACGTCCACCTTGCTGCCGTTGATGGTGATGGACTGTTTGTCAAAGTCCACGTCGGTGCCGAAGAAGTCCGGCTCATGGGACTGATAGTCGCAGTTGCTGCAATGGAA
>JAZQXX010000050.1:0-2790 GCA_045633085.1 Negativibacillus sp.
CTTTTTGCACCGCGGCTCAGTGCTTCAACGCCCATCTGTCCGGAACCTGCAAACAGGTCCAGAAAATCGCTGTTCTCAATGGACATCTGCAAAATGCTGAACACCGCACCTTTGGTCATATCAGAAGTTGGGCGGGTGTGCAGACCTTCCGGTGCCGCCAAATTGCGGCCACGGGCAGAACCTGTAATTACTCTCATATTTCTTACCTCTCTATTCAAACAGAACCGTTTCTTTCTGATAGGAAGCAAATTCTCCCTCTTTATATTATGAAAGCAAGAGTCCTCTTTGTCAAGTATTTATCCATTTTCTGTGCTGTCTTCGTGGAAAAAACGGTAAAGATTTCGTGCGCTTTCTTCGGTCATGGACGGTGTTTCTTGCAGCTGTTCCAGTGTTGCAGACTTCATGGCTTTCATGGTTTTGAAGCGCAGAAACAGGTTCTGTGCTCGTTTTGGACCGATTCCCGGCACTGATTTCAGCAGAGATTCCATGGCCTTGTTTTGGTGCTTGGAACGGGAGTATTCAATGGAGAAACGGTGGACCTCGTCCTGAATGGAAGTCAGCAGATCAAAGGCTGTTTTAAAACTGCTGACCGACAGTTCCCCATCTTCTGTCGTGATGACACGGGTCCTGTGGCGGTCGTCCTTTGCCATACCGAAAATCGGCACATCATAGCCCATGGAACGTACCAGCGGTTTCACTGCGGCTACGTGGCCCTTACCGCCGTCTAAGAGGACCAAATCGGGCATTCTGCCAAAACCGATGCCTTCGCTCTTATGCTGCTCATAACGCTCAAAACGACGCTGCAGGACCTCCTGCATAGATGCGTAGTCATCCGGCTTACCCTGTACCGTTTTAACGGAAAACTTGCGGTAGGCGCCACGGAGAGGTCTGCCGCCGTCAAAGACGATCATACCGGCAACAATGGTATCGCTGCCGATGTTGGAAATATCGTAGGCTTCGATGTATTCCGGGATTTTGTTAAGTCCCAGCAAACGGGACAGCTCATCCAGTGCGTGGATCTCACGACTGCTGCGACGGCTGCGTTCTGAGATGTGCTGGCTTGCGTTTTCTTTCGCCATACGCACCAGCTCCATTTGATCGCCTTTCTGTGGGATCAAAATGGAAACAGCGTGTTTTGCTTTGTCGCAGAGGTACTTCTGCAGCTCCTCCATGTGAGCGATCTCACCGTCCGCAACGATGCTTTTCGGTACTTCACCTTTCATGTCGTAGTATTCCATCAGGAAACGTGCACGCTCATCTGCAGCATCCTCAGAAGGTTCCAGCATGAAATATTCCTTGTCGACAAGCTTGTAGCCACGGAATTTCAGCACAACGGCACAGGCATTGACCGTACCCTGCACCAGTGCTACAACGTCCTCTTCCTCATAGCGGATGGAAACAACTTTCTGGCTGGCTCCAACGTTTTTGATGGCATTCAGTCGGTCGCGGTAACGTGCGGCTTTCTCGAACTCTTCCCTCTCCGCTGCGTCGTACATCATTTGCAGGATTTTCTTCTGGATCTCCTGGTTGTCACCTTTGATGAACTCAATAGCCTGTTCCAAGGCTTCATTGTACTCGGCAACACCGATGTTACCGGTGCAAGGCGCCATGCACTGCTTGATGTGATAGTTCAAACAAGGACGACCCTTTCGGATGTCCTGTGGGAATTTTCGGTTGCAGGTGGGCAGCAGGAAGGCTTTGTTTACCTCATCCACTGTCTGTGATGTCACATAGCTGGAAATGTACGGTCCAATGTAACGGCTGCCATCTTCCAGCTTCTGATGAGTCGGCAGAATACGCCCATATTCCCCCGGTGTGATTTTGATGTAATGATAGCCCTTGTCATCCTTCAGAAGGATGTTGTATTTTGGACTGTGCTGTTTAATGAAGCTGCATTCCAGAATCAATGCTTCAAATTCGCTGCGGGTGACGATATATTCAAAATCCCAAACATTTTCCACCATTTTGTAGACCTTCGGCAGATGCTTCTCTACGGAGCGGAAGTAACTGCTGACGCGGTTTTTCAGAGATTTTGCTTTGCCGACGTAGATGATCTCGCCGGCTTTATCTTTCATGATATAAATGCCCGGCTGAGTCGGCAGTTTTTTCGTTTTGTCCGATAAATACGGAAGTCTTGGATTGTCCATTTTTGCCTCCTGTCGGGTTTATTGTTTCATAAGCTTATTATAGCATAAATCTGCGCAAAAAAATACACCGCTGACAAGCAGCGGTGTATTGTAAGTAGCCAAAAATTATTCAGCGAAACCGGATTCAACCAGTGCGATCAGGCCCTCTACTGCCTGTTCTTCATCAGCACCGTCAGCAATGATGCGGATGGAGGTACCGCCAACGATACCCAGGGACAGTACGCCCAGCAGAGATTTAGCGTTTACTCTGCGTTCTTCTTTTTCAACCCAGATAGAGGATTTGAATTCGTTCGCTTTCTGAATGAAGAAAGTAGCTGGACGAGCGTGGAGACCTACCTGATTCTGTACGGTAACTTCTTTAACAAACATAATCTAAACTCCCTTTGAAACATTGATGTTATGATGAGATCATTCCATTGCCTGTTTCTTATGGGCATAGTATGCCACAGGCTGTTTGGAATGATTTAATTATACCTATATTCGAAACGTACGTCAACGAAAAAAACAATAAAGTGGATTGTTTTTAGCTATTTTATACGTTTACTGCAGTCTTATCAGCTTTGTTAGCTCTGTATTTGTGACATTCGGCCAATGAGTTTTCAACCAATTTAGCGAGAGCTTCACAAAGTTTTCAACAAGATCG
>JAZQXX010000051.1:0-5707 GCA_045633085.1 Negativibacillus sp.
TCGTAAACGCCGTCGAAGTTTCTGCGGCCCAGTTCGCATTCCGGAATGAACTGTACGGACATACCATTGAATTCTTTATAAGACAGACCTTCACAGGTTTTGTCGTTAGCATTGATATGGGTCACTGTTGCTTTTGCAGGATCAACATCCACAACGATGTCGCCATGGTTCTGGGTGGAAACGAAGGTTCTGCCGCTTACCAGAGAGGTTACAGGGCAGTTTGCGCCACGATGGCCAGCTTTCATTTTCACGATTTTACCGCCAGCCAGAGTAGCCATCAGCTGATGACCCAGACCGATACCCAGGATTGGTTTACCGGATTTCTGCAGTTCAGCGATGATCTCCAGTTCTTTGGACAGATCAGCTTTGCCTGCGTAGCCGCCGCAAATTACGATAGCGTCTGGTTCATTGGAGAGGATTTCTTCTGCAGACATGGTGGAAGGAACCACGATGGTGCTGAAACCGCGAGCATTCAGTGCAGCAACAACGTCAGCTCTTGCGCCCAGATCCATTACAACCATTTTACGGTCGGAAACCGGATTGATTTCCATTTCGTTTTTCTCTTTCCAATAAGGAGCAACGCCTTCGTATGCTTTGATTGCTTCGATCAGTTCTGCTTTGTTTTCTTCAGTGATCTCTTTGCAGGTGATCATTGCTTTCTGTACGCCGTTGTCACGGATTTTTCTAGTCAGTGCACGGGTATCAACGCCGAACAGACCTACGATGCCTTTACGTTCCATCCATTCGTCGATACGGCCGGTCATTTTGTAGTTGTTAGGGGTTGGGCACCAGTCACGAACGATAACTGCACGAGCATGTGCTGCGGACAGGTCATCTTCGTTTTCCACAACGCCGTAGTTGCCCAGCATTGGGAAGGTGTCAACCAGCAGATTGTTTTCATTTGCAGGATCGGTCAGCAGCTGCTGGAAACCAACAACGGAAGTGTTGAATACCAGCTCACCGAAGGCATCATGTTTAGCGCCAACGCTGTAGCCTTTGATCACAGAGCCATCTTCCATCAGAAGATATGCTCTCTGTGCATTAGTATAGATGTCCATACTTATTCCTCTCTTCTCTTTTGGGATTCAATATCTATCAAAGAAGCTGTCACAAATTACTGTGGCAGTTTGATTTCTGGAATCACGCTGCAAATGTCTTCACGCATTGCGATTGCAGCTTTTCTTGCCTGTTCAGCGAAGTCATGACCGTCGGTGCCTGCTTTTTTCCAAGCAGTCAGAATACCGCGGGAGTTGTTGATGATCGCACCCAGACCGTTTGCATCGAAAGCATCTTTTACGTCGTTAGCGCCGCCGCCCTGTGCACCGTAACCTGGTACCAGGAAGAAGGTGTGTGGAGCTTTTTCACGCATTTCTTTCAGCTGTGCTGGGTAGGTCGCACCTACTACTGCACCAACTGCGGAGTAGCCGTAGTGGTTGTTGGTTTCAGCGCCCCAGCCTTCGCACATACCAGCCATGGTTTCGTAAACGGATTTTTCACCGATCATCTGATCCTGCAGTTCGCCGGAAGATGGGTTGGAAGTTTTAACCAGAACGAAGATGCCTTTGTTCTGTTCATTGCAGATACCCAGCAGAGGTTTGATACCGTCAGAACCGAGGTAGCCGTTTACAGTCAAGCAGTCAGCACCGAATGCTTCAACGGTTTTGCCGCAAACATCGGTGGTGCCCAGGTGAGCTGCAGCGTAAGCAGTCATGGTAGAACCGATGTCATTACGTTTACCGTCGGTGATAACTACCATACCTTTGGATTCAGCGTACTGAATGGTTTCGTACAGAGCTTTCATGCCCTGCCAGCTGTACAGCTCGTAGTAAGCAGCCTGTGGTTTGATCGCAGGAACGATATCGCAGATCGCATCGATGATCGCTTTGTTGTAAGTTACGATTGCCTGAGCAGCAGCATCAAATGGGTTTTCATTTTCTGCCATTGCCTGGTCTTTAATGTGCTGTGGAATGTAGTCCAGGAGAGAGTCCAAACCTACAACGATTGGTGCTTTGGTTTCTGCAATTTTTTCAATCAATCTTTTCATGATGCATCGTTCCTCCTAAATGTTCTGATAGGTAATTTTACCGCCGCAGATGGTGCAAACCGCTTTACCGGTCAGCTCCATGCCGTGGAACGGAGTATTGTTGCTCTTAGAGTGGAATTTGGTTTTATCCACAGTCCACTGTTTGTCCGGATCCAGCAGGACCACGTCAGCAGGTGCACCTGCTTTCAGGGTACCGCCAGGTACACCCAGGATCTGTGCCGGACGGCAGCTCATCAAATCGATCAGCTTCATCAGATCCATGCCTCTGCCTTTGCAGAGAGCGGTATTTGCTGCAGCAAAGCTGGTTTCCAAACCAACAATGCCGTTTGGTGCTTTATAGAAGTCGGCTTTTTCCTCAGCCGCATGAGGTGCATGGTCAGTAATGATGCAGTCCAGTGTGCCGTCAAGAATACCGGCAATCACTGCTTCGCAGTCTTCCTGCTCACGGAGAGGAGGATTCATGCGCCAGTTAGCATCTTTTGCTCTTAACAGTTCATCGGTCATCAGCATGTAATGTGGAGCAGTTTCAGCGGTAACTTTTACACCTCTTGCTTTTGCTTCACGAATCAGCTGAACAGAACCCTTGGTGCTGACATGGCAGATATGAATGCGGGTATCGCTGCATTCTGCCAGAACGATCTCGCGGGCAGTAATGCTGTCCTCAGATGCACGATCCATGCCTTTGACACCCAGTTCTTCACTGATTTTTCCTTTGTTGATGATACCGCCATCAATGATGGTCAGGTCTTCACAGTGGCTCAGTGCCAACAGGCCTTCCTGCTGTGCCAGTTTCAGAGCTTCCAGCATCTGTCCGCCTTTTTCAACCGGACGACCGTCATCGGAAACGCCTACTGCGCCAGCAGCTTTCAGAGCAGCGAAGTCGTTGAGTGCGCTGCCGCTAAGATCTTTAGTGATCGCAGCAACCGGATAAACACGGCAAGCTGCATCTTTTGCTTTATCCAAAATGTATTTGATGATTTCTGGGCTATCAGTAACCGGTTTGGTGTTTGGCATGGAAGCTACTGCAGTGAAACCGCCGGCAGCTGCTGCCATACAACCGGTAAGGATATCTTCTTTGTGAGTGAAGCCTGGGTCACGGAGATGCACGTGGATATCGATAAGACCAGGTGCTGCTACCAGACCTTTTGCGTCAATAACGGTTGCGTCTGTTTCGATGTTTTCAGCTACTTCAGCGATGACACCGTTTTCCAGCAAGATATCAGCAGTGATGTCTAAATTCTGACTTGGGTCCATCACTCTTGCCTGTTTGATCAGGATTTTTTCCATATCAAACTCCCCCTATAAACAAAGATTGTATGCTATTCCGCACGTTCCAAGATGATAACCTTGTCCTCGCCGTCTTTTTCCGATACAAGGACTTTGACCTGTTCCTCTTTGGAAGTCGGAAGATTTTTTCCAATGTAGTCTGCACGGATCGGAAGCTCTCGATGGCCTCGGTCAACCAGTGCTGCAAGCTGAATGGAATCCGGTCTTCCCCGTTCCATGATCGCGTCGATGGCCGCGCGAACGGAACGTCCTGTAAAGATCACGTCATCCACAAGAATCAGTTTTCTGCCCTTCAGCGAGAACTGAATGGAGGTGTTGTCACCTTCTGCTCTGGTTTCGCGATCATCACGGAAACGTGTGATATCCACATAACCAACCGGAACTGCCTGACCTTCGACCTCTTCAATTTTCGCTGCGATCCGCTCTGCCAACTGTGCTCCGCGGCTCATAATGCCAATGATGCACAGGTTTTCCGCGCCGTGATTGCGCTCGATGATTTCATAGGAGATACGCGCGATTGCTCTGCGCATGGCTGCACTGTCCATGATCTGCGCTTTCTCTCGCAGGGCGTTTCCCATACAAAAACCTCCTTGTTTATGCGAAAAACAAAAAAATCTGCCGCCAGCCCGACGACAGATTCAGTGTTCAGATACAACAATTTCCACCGGGAGCTATACCTCTCCCAATGACTGTTCTATTTCCAAGCACCTTATCAGCCTCACGGGACTGAATTAAAGGTAATTTCAGTTTTTATCGATAATATTATATCCCTTTTTTTATCAATTGTCCATAGTTTCACCGCCAATTCTCGCGGATTTTCACAGGGAAATTTCGGCAGATTGACAGATGTTGTGGAATCTTTTCAACAATAAAAAAAGACCCGGATTCTATATCCGGGTCCAATGTTTAAAATGTTGTTACGACGTCATAGTTGCTGCCGTTCCAGATGGCTGGTTTGGTTTCACACTGGTGAAGCTGCGTCACAAAATCTTCCAGTTTATCTACCTTTTCAGGAAGCCAAGTGACATACTTCGCCACGTTCTGTGGAACGTGCGCATCGCTGGCACCGATGGCTTTCAGATTCAGCTCGCGGCAATACTGCAGCGCTTCCCGATTCAGCTCCATGGATGTGCTGCCATTGAGAACTTCTACACCATGCAGACCTTTCACATCACGGAGATGCTCTGCCAAGCCACGCATGTTTTTGCGGAACGGATGACAGGAAGTACAGAAACCTCCCTGTTTGTTCACATGATCGATGAACTCCTGTGCAGAAACGCGATGGTCCGGGAAGCTATCGACTCCAAAGGCCGTGATATCACCCCAGTAGGACAAGAATTCCACACCGACAAAAATCGGGAAACCGATTTTACGGCTGTACTCTTCACAGTAGTCACGCAGAGCCATGCTGTCATGGTCTGTGATGCAAACCGCATCCAAACCACGCTGTTTTGCGATAGCAACGATTTCTTCCAACGTTAAAAAACTGTCGAGAGAAAATGTTTTTTCATGAATGTGCATATCGACCAGCATACCGTAACCTCCTGCTTTGATTTCTTCTTGTTCCATGACCATAGTACATAGACTATATCACAAAATGTTTGCTTCTGCAATTTACCTTTTCTGTTTTTCGTTGCTCATGGAGATTATCAATTAAGCTGAATCTTGCTATAAATCTTTTCTATGCATCTGCTAAATAATACGTTTGCTCCACTGGCTGCAATCCCAAACTTTGCTTACCACTTCATTATAGAATTCCGGTTCGTGGCAAATCAGCAGAATGCTGCCTTTGTAAGCTTTCAGCGCACGCATTAGTTCGTCTTTTGCGTCCTGATCCAAGTGGTTGGTCGGCTCGTCCAGCAGAAGGATATTGGTTTCACGGTTCACCAGTTTGCACAGACGTACCTTCGCCTGCTCGCCACCGGACAACACACGAACCTGAGATTCGATGTGTTTGGTGGTCAAGCCGCATTTCGCCAGTGCTGCACGAATCTCACGCTGATCCAAACCTGGATATTCCTTCCACAGTTCTTCGATACAGGTGGTGGTGTTCTTGTAGTCACCTTCCTGCTCAAAGTAGCCAATGTACTGATAGTCGCCCAGATGCACTTTGCCGCTCACTGGCTGGATCAGGCCGAGAATGCTTTTCAGCAAGGTAGTTTTACCGATACCGTTGGCACCGACCAAAGCAATTTTCTCGCCGCGTTCCATTCGAACATTGATCGGTTTGGTAAGAGCTTCCTCGTATCCGATAACCAGGTCATCGGTTTCAAAAATAATTTTGCCGGATGCTCTCGCTTCTTTGAAGTTGAATTCCGGTTTTGGTTTTTCCGCAGCAAGCTCAATGATCTCCATTTTGTCCAGCTTCTTCTGACG
>JAZQXX010000052.1:0-2270 GCA_045633085.1 Negativibacillus sp.
CTTTGCAGCTCTGTAACGGGAGCTTCCCGGCCGTGACTACTCTGAGTTCACCACAGCACTCACAGGGGAACTTCAGACACGGCACACAACAAACTGCTCTCAGCCCACGGCAGCTCTCTCTGGCGATGCTTTTTCCGTTCCTACTTCCCTGCTCAACGCATTGGGTTATGAAACTGTAACCGAAATTATAGCATAAAGACAAGGAAAAATCAAGCCCTTACGCAGGTTTGGGGCAGCTGTACGAAAGAAACTGCGATTTTTTTTGAAAAAGGGCTTGCATTTTTAAAATTCTATGCTATAATATCATTTGTTGGCACAACAGGATAGTTGGAAACCGCTTATCGATTTGGAGAAGTACTCAAGTTGGTGACGAGGCACCCCTGCTAAGGGTGTAGGCCGGGTAACCGGTGCGAGGGTTCGAGTCCCTCCTTCTCCGCCACGCAAGACCGCTGCACATTACGTGCGGCGTTTTTTTGTTTTCCCCCATTAGCATTTTGCCATAAAATCAGCGCCGAAGCTGCCCTTCCCCAGCGAAACAGCGTCAGAAGCCTGCGATTTTGCAAAGATTTGACACACTTTACAGAGCCTTTACATTCCCCAAGCTCCGTCATACTGCACAGAAACTTTGCGTTTTCCCTGTAAGAACCGCTGTGAATCCACAAGGAAAAATCGAGTTTTCCACCGCTTCGTTATTTTTACGTCAATGCGCAGTGATTTTACCTACAAAACTTTATTCTGTGAACATTTTTATTGGTTTTTCCACCATCTTGCCAAAAATACACAAACTTGTTATGATGGAATCACTAAAGAGAAAAAGTGAATATGTAACTGAAAAGAAGAAAGGTAATGATTATGAAAATTACTGACGCAATCGGCCTTCTCGGCGGCCTGGCGCTCTTCCTCTACGGCATGAACATGATGTCCGACGGTCTGGAAGCTGCAGCCGGCAACAAAATGAAAGCAATTCTTGAGAAACTCACCGCAAACCGCTTCCTGGGTGTTGTAGTCGGTGCCATCGTAACCGCAGTGGTTCAGTCCTCTTCCGCTACCACCGTTATGGTCGTAGGTTTTGTTAACTCCGGTCTGATGACTCTGAACCAGGCAGTTTGGCTCATCATGGGTGCAAACATCGGTACCACCATCACCGGTCAGTTGGTTGCACTGGACGTTGGCGCCATTGCTCCTCTGTTCTGCTTCATCGGCGTTGCGATGATCACCTTCCTAAACAAACCAAAACTCCACAACTGGGCAATGATCCCTGCAGGTCTTGGTATGCTGTTCATCGGTATGGATATGATGTCCGCTTCCATGTCCCCACTCCGTGACTCTCAGATGTTCGTTGACATCGTTTCCACCTTCTCCAACCCACTGGTTGGTATCGCAGTCGGCGCGATCTTCACCGCACTGATCCAGTCCTCTTCCGCATCTGTCGGTATCCTTCAGGCACTGGCAATGGGCGGTGCGATCCAGATGAACACCGCTGTGTACGTTCTGTTCGGTCAGAACATCGGTACCTGCATCACTTCCCTGCTGGCTTCCATCGGTACTTCCCGTGCGGCAAAACGTACCACCTACATCCACATGATGTTCAACGTCATCGGTACTGTTGTCTTCACCATCGTCGCACTGGGCTTCCCACTGGTTGAGTTCATCGAAAGCCTCTCCCCTGGCGACGTTACCAAACAGATCGCGAACATGCACACCGTGTTCAACATCGTGACCACTCTGATGCTCCTGCCTCTGGGTAACTACATGGCAAAAGCGACCTACAAGATCCTGCCTGAAATCGCAGAAGAAACCCCAGCAGAAATGCATCTGCAGTACCTCAACGAAACCAACACCAGCATGACCGAAAAAGGTTCCCTGGGTGCTTCCATCCTCCACATCGACCTGCTGAAAGCAGAAGTATTCCGTATGCTGGGTATGGCAAGAGAATCCGTTGTCATGGGTTACGACGCTGTCATGAACGCTGACGATTCCATCCTCACCAAAGCGGAGGAGATCGAAGACTACCTGGACTACCTGAACAAAGAGATCTCCCACTTCATCTCCCACACCATCTCCTACGAGAACAACGAAAAAGTTGCTACCGCAATGAGCCGTTACTACTCCATCGTCGGCAACATCGAACGAATCGGTGACCATGCCAACAACATCAGCAACTACGTTGCCGTAATGAAAGATAAGGGTATCACCTTCTCCGACGAAGCACATTCCCAGCTGGGTGCCATGAAAGCGGTTTCCGTAGAAGCCATCGAACGTCTGGAAGA
>JAZQXX010000053.1:0-5421 GCA_045633085.1 Negativibacillus sp.
GTCCATAACTTCAACGCCGGAGATAGTAGCGGTTACAACTTCTTTTGGAGGTGCTACAACTGGAGCTTCGTCTTCAGCAGCAGCTTTAGCTTTTGGTTTGCGAGCTTCGATAACAGCTTTCAGACCAGCTTTGTGAGCAGCTTCGAATACTTCAGCAGCAACTTTCTTGTAGTTGCCTTTAACCAGAGTGGAAGCGTATTCCATAGCGTTAGCCAGTACAGGAGCACCGGATGCACGGGAAACGATCATAACCAGTCTGTCGTAGCCTTCGCCGATACCAGGGCCGTAGCCGTAACCCATAGCTTCGTAAGAACCGCCGGTGCAGTAAGAAGACATCATTTTCATCAGGATGTTACCGGTCAGGGAGTCTGCAACCATAACGTCGCAAGCGCCAACCAGCAGGTCGTTACCACGCATTACGCAGCCGCCGTCTGCACGGGAGGATTCTGCGAAGGTGATATCGAAACCGTTAGCCTGCAGCTCTTTCAGAGCGCCTTCACACTGACGAGCACCGTCGATGTTCAGGATACCTACGGTTGGGTTTTTGATACCGCAAGCTTTTGCAGTGATGATACCGTAGATAGCGTTTTTGATCATAGCTTCTACTTTGTCAGTAGCGGAGGTACCGGTAGTGGTAGCGATGAACATTTCTTTACCTTTACCTGGGGTAACAACGCGGCCAACGGTAGAAACACCGATTGGGAATGGATAGTGCATGGTTACACAGCCGTCGATTGCGCCGGTATCCAGCATTTTTTCCATTTCTTTGTACATTTCATCTTCATCAGCAACTTTGCAGGTGGTGAATTTTTCGCCTTCTGCAGTACCGATCAGAGTAACGTCAACACCTCTGTCAGCAGCCAGGTTAGCAGCAGCAACAGAGTTTGCTTCGCCGTGCTCGGAGCCGAGACCGGTTACAGCAATTTTAGCTCTTTTACCGAAAGAGCCAGTTTCCAGACCATCAGCAATGTCCATGAAAGTCTGAGCAATCATTTTTTCGATCTGATTAGCCATTGTATTGTCTCATTCCTTTCGGGTGGCACCGCCCATAGTCAACTATGGGCAGGTGCGTAATGTAATGATTAAAACTTGAGCGACTGAAAATTATTCAGCGTCGGAAGCAGCCATCAGGGAAGCAGCGAAATCTTTCATTGCTTTACCGATCAGGGATTTGATTTCTTCCTGAGATACTGCAGCAGCTTCTTCTTTGATGCCTTCGTTTGCGTTGATCATTACAGATACACCGTCGAAGAGGTTGGTCATACGGCCGAGGAACAGAGAACCTTTACCGATGATCATAGCGCGTTTGATTTTGCCAGCCAGCATATCGTCGCGGCAAACACCGATGTAAGGAACACCAGATGGGATGTGGCCCTGAGTTGGAGCCCAACCTACCATACCGTGCTCGGTTGGGAAGGAAGCCAGCTGGGATTTGTCCAGTTCGCCTTTTTTAACAGCCAGAGCAGCGATCATTTTGTAGTTAGCCAGAGGAACGTCACCAGCACCTGCAGGTTTGGTGATGTCTGGGTTCTGCATTTCTGCAGAGTATTTGTCAACGTCAGTTACTTTCAGACCAGCAGCTTCCAGTGGAGCGGTAACCAGAGAAGAGGTTACGTTCTGTGGAGCGGAACCGGTACCTACGGTATGACGGCCGGTGTGTTCGGTGTCAACTACTGGGTTGATACCGTCGTCCTGACCAAGCAGGATAGCGAAGCCACCGATCATATCTTCGTAGATTGGCAGACCTTTTTTAACATGGTCTTTACCGTTCATACCCAGTTTAGCGGTACAACCACCAGCCAGAACAACTACATATTTATGAGTGTTAGCTTTAACGATGGAAGCAGCGTTGATGAATGCATGGGTAGGACCAGCGCAGAAGCCACGAACGTCGCAACCGGTAGCGGACATCAGGCCAGCGATTTCTGCGATAGATTTAGGGAAGTTGCCGCCGCCTCTCTGGTTCATATCGCCGCAAGCTTCTTCACAGCAGTCTACAACGTAGGTGATTTCGTCTTTGTTTACGCCTTCCTGACGGAGCAGGTGGAGCAGGGACAGAACTGCGGATGCTTTGGAAACCATGTTTTCCAGCATTACATGAGCAGACAGGTTAACGTCTACGTCATGAGCTCTCTTAACGTAACCAACCAGTTTGCGGTTGTGGTAGAGAGGTTCTGCATGTTCGTCGTTTACGAAATGTTCAACTTCTGCAGCGTCAACACCTTCATGCAGGCGAGCAGCGATGGATTCGTCGATAACTGGGTTAGCCAGGAAAGCTTCTTTGTGAGCAGCAACGAATTCTTTGTCCAGACGAACGAGTTCGAATACGTCACAAACCTGCATCATCAGGTAGAATTCTTCCTGTGGCATGATTTCGCCGTATTTACCTACGCGTTTGTCCATACCTTCGATGCGAGCATCGGTCCATGGCTGTGGAACTTCAGCCAGCTGGTCAGGATGCATGTTGCCGATGTAGGTCTGGTTTGGCAGGTATTTCAGAGCATCTTCGTAGCTTCTCAGGTGGTTTGGAAGCTCTTTCAGGTAGTCAGAGTTTGGGTTTACAATTTTTTCGGTAGTCTGGGTAGTACCATTCTCCAGGACCATATCAGGGGTATGAGCCAGAATGTAGCTAGCACCTTTAATTACACAGTTCATTGTATTCACGCCTCTCAAAATTTATTTGGACTTTTGTCCATTTCTTGCGCTTTTAGGGCATACGCCCTCGAATAAATTATAGCATTTACTTCCGAATTTGTCATTGAAATATCGCTTGGCAAAATGACAAACTTTATCTGTTGGTATTGTTCATATTGCTCAAATACCGGCTGTTTTTGTGACTTTTGATCAATAAGCCAAATTTCGTAATAATAATAAAAACAAATAGAAAAAGCGGCTTGACGATTGCTCGTCAAGCCGCCTAAAATATCCCGGTTGAATTACCGATTAGAGGTATTTGCAGAATTCGTCACGGATAGAAGACATTTCAGAGATGATGTCATCAACATCCATAACCATTTCCATCATACCAACCTGTTCGTCGTAAACGTCAGCGTCTACTTCGTCTTTGATCTGTGGTTCACATACGTGGAACACGGAGAGTCCCAACTGGACTCCTGTCAATGGACCAGCGAAAGTAGGGTCACCTGCGGTTACGGTTTCAGCTGCAAGACCTGCAGCTTCGCCTTCAGCAGCACCAAGAACTACAACGATGTTTTCTGCACCGTGTTCTTCGGTCAAATTCAGTACCCTTTTCTGATTCTCTAAGTCCATTGCGCCAGCAGCAGTTCAGACGAAGCACTCGGTAGAGGAGTAAACAACTTCTGCGCCAGCAGTCTTTACGCATTCTTCGATTGCTGGACCTGGAACGCCGTCTCGGTCGCCAATAATGATGATTTTTTTACCTTCTAAAAATCCCATTTCAGACTTACCTCCTTCTTTAAAATTCAAAAATGTGTTTATAATTAAATAGCTTTGTGCTATTTAATGCCTACAAATAAAAATTGAAAATTAACGAGCAATATAATTATATTATACTCCTCGCCGGGACTAACATTTACGACTAATTTAGTACACCGAGATTATTTTACGTATTTTTCTACCAGAGCGGTGATGGATTCACGGGTGCAGTCCTCTTTAACGAGAGCTTCAACCTGTTTGCCGTCTTTGTAGATAGCCATTACTGGAAGACCCATAATGCCTTCTTTGATAGCCAGTCTTCTTGCTTTGGTGGTGTTCATTGCGCAGAATTTCAGAGCGGAGTCATGATATTTGTCTGCCAGTTCATGAACGTGTGGCATCAGAGCAGCGCATGGTACGCAGCCGTCGCCGTAGAAGTCTACGAAAATAAAGCCTTCGCCGTTTACGATTTCAGCTTCCCAGTTTTCTTTAGTGAGTTCGATCATTGTGAACATCTCCTTTGATTTATTTGATTCTTAAGAATCGAAGTTCGAAGAATTAGTCTTCGAAGTGTTCTTCGATGTATTTCTGAGCGGAAGTAGCAGCAACTGCACCGTCAGCAGCAGCAGTTACAACCTGACGCAGAGATTTTTTGATGATATCGCCAGCAGCAAATACGCCTGGAACGTTAGTGTTCATGTTAGCGTCTGCCAGGATGTAACGGTTTTCCATAGCAACTTTGCCTTCGAACAGTTCAGATTTTGGATCGAAACCGATGAATACAAAGATACCGAACAGACCGTCATCTTCGTCTGCTTCTACAGTGGTCAGTTCGCCGGTAACGGTGTTGCGGATAACCATAGAGGATACAACGCCTTCGCCTTTGATTTCTTCAACTGCAGAGTTCCACATGAAGGACATTTTTGGGTTTTTGAATGCTTTTTCCTGAATAGACTGAGCAGCTCTCAGGGTGTCACGTCTGTGGATCAGGGTAACTTTTCTTGCGAATTTGGTCAGGTACATTGCTTCTTCAACAGCGGAGTCACCGCCGCCAACTACGTATACTTCGAAGTCTTCAAAGAAGTTAGCGTCACAAGTAGCGCAGTAAGAAACACCTTTACCGGTGAATTCTTTTTCACCTGGGCAGCCGATTGGACGTGGGGAAGCGCCAGCAGCGATAATAACGGTTTTGGAGTAGTAGTCGCCGTTGTTGCCTTTCAGGTGTTTGATTTTGCCTTCCAGTTCAACGTCTACGATAGTATCGAATACTCTGTCAGCACCGAATTTGATAACCTGTTCTTCGAATTTTTTCATCAGGGAAGGACCGGATTCTTCTTCAACTGCGCCTGGGTAGTTTTCGATTTCGTTAGTGATAGCGATCTGACCGCCGTATTTTGCTTTTTCGATCAGCAGAGTTTTCATTCTTGCACGACCAGCATACAGAGCTGCAGCAAGACCAGCAGGGCCGCCACCAATGATGACAATGTCATAAATGTTCTGCATATCCATTGTTATTATCTCCCTTGTGATAAATTAGTCTATATCAGAAGGGGCCCGGGACGAGCCCCTATCGATATCAATTAGATACTAATAAAGATTAGTATTTAACGTCGAAGATGGTCTGCTCGTCAACTTCGGTTTCGAGAGCTTTCAGAGCGGTTTCAACGATACATCTTCTGATGTGTTTTTCGCCTTCCAGATCCAGAGCTGGGTTGCCCAGTGGGTGAGGGATAGCGATTGCAGGAACGATTCTGTTAGCACCAACAGTCATGGAAATTGGGGTAACAGTACAGATATGAACTACTGGCAGACCAGCACGTTCGATTTCTTTAACCATAGATGCGCCGCATCTAGTGCAGGTACCTCAGGTAGAGGTCATAATTACAGCGTCAACGCCGTCTGCAATCATTTTCTGAGCGTATTCTTCAGCGAATGCTTTAGAGGACAGAACTGCGGTACCGTTACCAACGGTGGTGTAGAATTTGTTGTGGAGTTTGCCGATACGACCGGAAGCTTCCATTTCTC
>JAZQXX010000054.1:0-8216 GCA_045633085.1 Negativibacillus sp.
CTGTTTCTGTAAGGAGGCTTTTCCTATGGCACAGCCAAAAACCAATGCCATGCGCATTTTGGAAAAAGAAAAAATCCCCTATGAGATGTACACCTATCCGGTGACAGAGGAACATCAGGACGGTGTGACTGTGGCAAAACTCTGCGGTCAGGATGTGGATACTGTATTTAAAACACTGGTGTGTAAGGGTGCGAGCAAAAATCATTTTGTTTTTGTCATTCCAGTGGCAGCGGAGCTGGATTTGAAAAAGGCAGCAAGAGCTGCCGGCGAAAAATCCATGGAAATGATCCATGTCAATGACATCAACAAAATCACCGGTTATATTCGCGGAGGCTGCTCTCCCATCGGAATGAAGAAACTGTTTCCGACCTTCTTCCATGAATCTGCATTGGAACAGACGGCGATCATTGTCAGCGGAGGAAAACGAGGTTTCCAAATTCAATGTGAACCTCAGCAGTTGGCATCTGCCTGCAAGGGACAGTTTACAGACCTTATTTTTCACTAATTTGTGCTGATGTTTTCAAATTGTCCATAATCTGTTCAAACCGTAGCTATCCATTTTTCTAAAATTATCGTATAATGATAGTAACGACAAGAATTTGTCGGTGTGAGAAAGAGTTTCCACCGATTCCTCTGAGGTGTGTGGAAAAAGAAAGGATGGTTCAAATGAAGAAAGTATTGAGCGTAATTGCACTGGCTATGGCATGTATGCTGTTGTTTGCAGCTTGCAACAAGGAACAGCCAAGCACTCAGACCAGTACCACCCCGGCTGCACCACAGCAGACCACCGAAACCAAAAAAGAAGAAACAAAGCCAACGGAAGGACCAAAAGCTGAAGCAAAAGAAGATTATGTTGCAAAAGCGAATGAAGATAAAGAAGCGATTCTTTCTGTAATGAAGATGGTAGTAGATAACTACCGCAGCGGCAATGTTCCGGATTACTATGAAGGATATCCATCCAAAGAAGCATATCCTCCTTTGGAATCCGTCGACGAACTGACCATTGAAAAAGGCGATGGCGGCGGTGATATCTATGTATTTACTCCGGTAGGCAATCAGCAGATGTGTGTTTCCATGAAACATGTTGGCGGCGACAATCCATGGATGGTCATCGCAGTAGGTTTCGCAGGCGTGAAAGGCTAATCATCCGAAAGGCAGGACGAAAGTCCTTCCTTTTTTGTTGTGCCTGTGCTATAATAAGAACGGATGAAAGAGGTGAGGCTCATGAAAATCGAACTGCCGCACATAGGCGGAAATTTGCAGGACGGTCAAGACCTTCTTGCTGCATTGGAACGTGGAGAGGCAGAGAATCTGATCTTCCGCAATCAGCTTATTTCCGGAGAAATTTTGGAAGATGTGGAGATCAAGGGCTGTATTTTCCAAAATTGCCGTATTCTTGGCGGACGTATGACCCGTATCAGCGTTTGGGATTCCAGCTTCCGTAGCTGTGATTTTTCCAATTGCGTCATGGAGGATGGCTATTTCCAACGGACGGAGTTTCTCGGTTGCAAACTGATCGGAACAAGCTCGGTCAGCTCTGTACTGAAAGATGTATACCTCGAGGACTGCAGCTGCCGTATGTGGAACCTATCCAACGCCACCATGAAAACCGTAGGTTTCAATCGCTGTGACTGTACAGCGGCAATCTTCAGTATGTGGGACAGAAAGAATCTCAGCTTCCATGAAAGCCGTTTCAGCGGCTGTAATTTCTTTAAAACACCGCTGAAAGATATCGATTTTTCCACCTGCACCATCGATGGTTTGCTGCTTTCCGGAGGAGAGCTGAAGGGTGCCATGATCGCTGCTGATCAGGCACAGGATCTGGTAGGTTTACTGGGGGTGAAAATCAAATGATGCCGCACATTTTAGTTGATGCCGATGGTTGTCCGGTGGTGGACGAAACCATCGCCGTTGCAAAAACATTTTCCCTGCCGGTGACGCTTATCACAGATACAGCCCATATTATGAACCGAGTGGGTGCTGAAACCATTACCGTGGAGAAAGGCAGCGATTCTGCCGATTTTCGGTTGGTCAATTTGGTGAAGAAAGGTGATATCGTGGTGACACAGGACTATGGTTTGGCCGCGATGGTACTGTCGAAAGGCGGACACATTCTGAATCAAAATGGCAGCCGCTATACCAACGAAAATATAGATGGTTTACTGATGAGCCGCCATATCGGGAAAAAGATTCGACGTGCCGGTGGACGGACTAAAGGACCATCCAAGCGCACCAAAGAACAGGATGAGCGCTTTGTTCAGGCTTTGGAAGCGCTGATTCGTGAGATTATCGCTGTAAATTAGAAGAAAAAGACTGCAGTTTGCCGCGGATTTCTTGCACTTGCTGCATAATTGTGCTATTCTTATTTATATGTATTTTGGTATGACCAAGAAAGGAAATAGACTATGGATTATCAGAAATTAGCGGAGCTTCTGTTCCCAAATCTGGAACTGACTCCGGAAGATATTGAAAAACGCTATCCAGCAAGAGTTCTGCCGGAAGGCGCAAAAGTAACCCGAGTTGCACCAAGCCCAACTGGCTTCATGCACCTGGGCAACCTCTTCTCTGCACTGGTTGGTGAACGTCTGGCTCATCAGAGCAACGGCGTTTTCTTCCTGCGTATCGAAGATACCGACCTGAAACGTGCTGTTGAAGGCGGCGTAGAAACCATCATCAACGTGTTCAACCGCTTCGGTTTGAACTTCGATGAAGGTGCTGGTGTCAACGACCAGGATATCGGTGCTTACGGTCCTTACCGTCAGCGTCAGAGAGCAGAAATCTACCATGTTTATGCTCGTGAGCTGGTGCTGAAAGGCATGGCTTACCCTTGCTTCTGTACTGAAGAAGAGCTGACCGCAATGCGCGAAACTCAGCAGGAACAGAAACTGAACTTCGGTTACTACGGTCAGTGGGCAAAATGCCGCGAGCTGACTCTGGAAGAAATCGAAGAAAATCTGAAAGCAGGCAAACCTTATGTTCTGCGTTTCCGTTCTCCAGGCAAACCAGAGAACAGAATCAAACACAAAGACCTTGTAAAAGGCGATATGGAAATGCCAGAAAATGATCAGGATATCGTTATCCTGAAATCTGACGGTATTCCAACCTACCACTTCGCTCACATCATCGATGACCACTTCATGGGTACTACCCACGTTGTACGCGGTGAAGAATGGCTGGCTACTCTGAACATTCACCTGCAGCTGTTCTACGTGATGGGCTGGAAAGCTCCAAAATACGTTCATACCGCTCAGCTGATGAAAATGGACGGCGGTTCCAAACGCAAACTGTCCAAACGTAAAGACCCTGAACTGGCTCTGGACTTCTACCATGCAGAAGGTTACCCAGTAAAATCCGTACTGGAATACCTGATGACCCTGCTGAACTCCAACTTCGAAGAGTGGAGAATCGCAAACCCAACTGCAGACTTCCACGACTTCCAGTTCACCACCAACAAAATGAGTGTCAGCGGTTCTCTGTTTGACATCGACAAACTGCTCGACGTCAGCAAAAACACCGTTTCCATGATGACCGCAGAAGAAGTTTACGGCTACGTTCTCGACTGGGCAATGCAGAACGACAACGAGCTGTATGGTCTGTTTGCTGCAAATCCAGAAAAAGCAAAAGCAATTCTGGCAATCGGCCGCGGCGGTGCAAAACCAAGAAAAGACATTGCAATCTGGAAAGAAGTGAAAGACTATGTTGCTTTCTTCTACCCAGAACTGTATGTTCCTGCTGAAGCAGCTGCTTACCCAGAAAATGTTTCCAAAGAAGACTGCAAAGCAATTCTGGAAGCTTACATGGCAAACTACGATGCTGCTGACGACAACAGCCAGTGGTTCGACAAAGTGCGTACTATGGGTGAATCCCTGGGCTATGCAGGCAAACCAAAGGATTACAAGAAAAATCCAGAACAGTTCAAAGGCCATGTTGGTGACGTCAGCGGCGTAATCCGTCTGGCTGTGACCGGCAGAAATAACTCCCCAGACCTCTGTGCAGTAATGCAGGTTCTGGGTCAGGAAGAGATGAATCGCCGTATCTGCGAAGCAATCGAAATCCTGAAATAAGTGCCAAAATAATTTACAGCAGGTATATACCTGCTGTAAATTTACAATAATTCCATTCCAACAAGGAAAATCCAACAAAGAAAGGACGGGATAAGCAATGGCAATGGAAGAAACCTATTCCAATTTTATTCACGACATCATTGACAAAGATCTGGAGGAAGGTCATGTCCAGCAGATCCATACCCGCTTCCCGCCAGAACCAAACGGCTACCTGCACATTGGCAGTGCGAAAGCAATCTGGATCAACTCCAGCACCGCACAGAAATACGGCGGTCTGTTCAATCTGCGTTTTGACGACACCAACCCTGTTCGTGAGGACGATGAATACGTAAGATCTATCGAAGAAGATCTGATCTGGCTTGGCGCAAAACCAACCGGCGGTATCTTCTACGGTTCTGACTACTTCGATAAATGTTATGAGTTCGCTCTGCACCTCATCAAAGAAGGCAAAGCTTACGTTGATGACCTCTCCGCAGAAGAAATGAGAGCATACCGTGGTACTCTGACCGAACCAGGTAAGGATTCCCCATACCGCAGCCGTTCTGTCGAAGAAAACCTGGACCTGTTCCAGCGTATGAAAAACGGTGAATTTGCCGACGGCAGCAAAACTCTCCGTGCAAAAATCGACATGTCTTCTCCAAACATGAACATGCGTGACCCTGCGATCTACCGTATCGTTCGCGCACATCATCACAGACAGGGTGATAAATGGTGCATCTACCCTCTGTACGACTACGCACATCCAATTCAGGACGCACTGGAAGGCATTACTCACTCCCTCTGCTCCATCGAATTTGAGAACCATCGTCCACTGTACGAGTGGGTTATCGACAACATCCCTCTGGAAATGGCAACCAAACCAAAACAGCGCGAATTTGCTCGTCTGAACGTAACTTACACCGTTATGTCCAAACGCTACCTGCGTGAGCTGGTAGAAACCAAACGTGTTGACGGATGGGACGACCCACGTATGCCTACCATCTGCGGTCTGCGCCGTCGTGGTTATACTCCAACCGCGATCAACGAGTTTGTAAAACGTGCAGGCGTTGCAAAAGCCGATTCTATCGTAGATATCGGTCTGCTTGAGTACTGCATCCGTGATGAGCTGAATACCTCCGCACAGCGCCGTGTAGCCGTTCTGAAGCCAATCAAAGTAGTGATCACCAACTACCCAGAAGATAAAGAAGAAAGCTTCGAACTGCCTAACATTCCAAAGAATGACGAAGCTGGCATGAGAAAAGTTCCATTTACCCGCGAAATCTACATCGATGCTGATGACTTCGCAGAGGTACCACCTCCAAAATTCTTCCGTCTGAAACCAGGCGGTGAAGTTCGTCTGATGGGTGCTTACATCATCAAATACGAAGATATCGTAAAAGATGAAAACGGCAACATCGTAGAAATTCACGCTACCGCTGATCTGGAAACCGGCAACGGCAACCCAGTTGACGGCAGAAAGATCAAAGGTACCATCCACTGGGTAAGCGCTAAATACGCAATGGATGCAACTGTTCGTCTGTATGACCACCTCTTCAATATCGAGAATGTCAACGACGTTCCAGAAGGCACCAACTACCTGGATCACCTGAATCCAAACTCCCTCACTGAACTCACCGGCTGTAAACTGGAGCCATCTCTGGCTGAGTGTGCAGTAGGCGACAAATTCCAGTTTGTTCGTACCGGCTACTTCTGCAAGGACAGCAAACATGAAGGCGTGTTCAATCAGATCGTTGGTCTGAAAGACACCTGGTCCAAAGTGAATAAAGACTAATTGAAAAAGCCGCCCAATGGGCGGCTTTTTTGTGTTTCGGATAAGAAAAAGGCTCCCGTTTAGGAGCCTTTCTTTTTTACAGTAAGATATATTTTGCAACGAACAGAACAGCCAAAATGTACATCAGAGGATTTACATCCTTAGCTTTGCCGCTTGCTGCCTGGAGAACTACATAAGAGATAACGCCGAGGCAGATACCTTCAGAGATGCTGTAGAACAGAGGCATTGCAATAATTGCGAGGTAAGCTGGGATCACGTCTGCCATGTTTTCAGCTCTGAATTTCAGTTCACCAACGGTTTCGAACATCAGGAAGCCAACGAAGATCAGCGCTGGTGCAGTTGCGAAGGATGGGATAGAAGTGAACAGTGGAGAGAACAGGGTAGCCAGCAGGAAGAGGATCGCAGTGGTCATTGCGGTCAGACCGGTACGGCCGCCAACAGCAACACCTGCAGAGGATTCTACGAAGGTGGTGGTGGTGGAAGTACCCAGAATAGCACCGGCAGAAGTAGCGATCGCGTCAGACATCAAAGCTGGTTTGATGTTTGGCAGACGGCCGTCTTCGTCCAGCATATTTGCTTTGGTAGCAACACCGATCAGAGTGCCGAGGGTATCGAACAGGTCAACAAACAGGAAGGAGAATACAACAACGATGAAGTTGAAGATACCGATACCGGTGAAATCAATATTGAAGCACTGACCGAAGGTAAGTCCGAGAGCGGAGAAGTCTACACTCATGATACCGGATGGGAAGAGGCTGTAAGCACCCATTTCAGGGTTTGGTACATAGATACCAACTGCCTGACACAGCATACCAAGGCCCCAAGTAGCAATGATACCAACGAGGATCGCGCCGTTTACTTTGCGGATGTGCAGGGTAGCGGTGATGAACAGGCCGATCACTGCAAGCAGAGCGCAGATGCCGTGGGTGTTAAAGTTTTCGTTGAAGCTGGTGATAGTAACCAGAGTGGAAGAGTCAACTGCCAGACCTGCGTTCTGCAGACCGATAAAGGCAATAAACAGACCGATACCAACAGAAACACCTTTTTTCAAGGTCAGTGGGATGGCGTTGAAGATGGCTTCACGAACATTGGTCGCAGACATGACAATGAAAATCAGACCTTCTACGAATACAGCGAACAGGGCTACCTGCCAGCTAATACCCTGACCCATTACAACAGTATAAGCCAGGTAAGCGTTCAGACCCATACCAGCGGACAGTGCGAATGGCATGTTTGCCATGAATGCCATACACATGGTACCGATGAAGGATGCAAGACAGGTTGCGATCAGAACCGCATTTGCATCCATGCCGGCTTCGCTGAGGATGCTTGGGTTTACTGCCAAGATGTAAGCCATGGTCATGAAGGTGGTAATACCGGCTTCAATCTCAATTGGCACAGTAGTATTGTTTTCCTTAAGTTTAAAAGCACGCTCTAACATAATATTCCTCCTTTAATGCATAGAGCTAAAATTTAAAACTATTGTATCATATTTTTCTATTGTGTCCAATATGGAAAGCAAAAAAAGAAGCTCCCAACAGGGAGCTTCTTTTTTATATAAGTGTTATGACTTATCTTGGGTATTTGATTGCAGCCTGAGCAGCAGCCAGACGAGCGATTGGAACGCGGTATGGAGAGCAGGATACGTAGGTCAGACCAACTTTGTGGCAGAATTCTACGGATGCTGGGTCGCCGCCGTGTTCGCCGCAGATACCAAGTTTGATGTCAGGGCGAGTCTGTTTGCCGAGGGTAGCTGCCATTTCAACCAGTTTACCAACACCAGTCTGGTCCAGTTTAGCGAATGGATCGGTTTCGTAGATCTTGTTGGTGTAGTAGTAGTCGAGGAATTTACCAGCGTCGTCACGGGAGAAGCCGAAGGTCATCTGGGTCAGGTCGTTAGTACCGAAGGAGAAGAATTCAGCTTCTTTAGCGATTTCGTCTGCAGTCAGAGCAGCACGTGGGATTTCGATCATGGTACCTACATGGTATTTCAGATCGGAGCCAGCAGCAGCGATCGCAGCGTCAGCAGTTTTAACAACAACGTCTTTAACGTATTTCAGCTCTTTAACTTCGCCTACCAGTGGGATCATGATTTCTGGAACCAGATTCCATTCTGGGTGTTTCTTAGCAACGTTGATAGCTGCATTGATAACAGCTTTGGTCTGCATTTCAGCGATTTCTGGGTAGGAAACAGCCAGACGGCAGCCACGGTGACCCATCATAGGGTTGAATTCGTGGAGACCAGCGATAACGTTGTTGATCTCTTCAACAGAAATGTTCATTTCTTTGGAGAGTTCTTCAACTTCTTCAGCAGTGTGAGGTACGAACTCATGGAGAGGTGGGTCCAGGAAGCGGATGGTTACTGGGTAGCCGCCCATAGC
>JAZQXX010000055.1:0-5400 GCA_045633085.1 Negativibacillus sp.
TGGTCGGTATTTTGATTCCCGCTGTTACTGTTTTTCTTGCTGCGGAAAACGGCATCCACCCTTATCTGATGATGGGTATCACCGCCGCTTCTCTGCTATTCCTGCTGTATAACGGCATTCGAGGAGAAATGTACGGCCATCGACAGGCGTGGAGTCTGCCGCTGCTGCTTTTCTTCCTTGCACTGAATCTGCTTCCTGCGCTGTTCTTCCTCTGGAGTCTTTTCCCGATGTGGATGGCAAGTCTGATGTTTGTTTAATGGAGGTCTTTCTATGAGTACAAAAGTAAAACTGTTCCTGCTGACTCTGGTCGGCGTTGCTCTTCCTTTGCTGGCAAACTACCTGCTGAATACCGCTGGTTTTGCCATCAACCCTTACCTGATGATGGGTATGATGGTACTCTGCCTGCTGCTGCTCGTATATAACGGCACCTACGGCGGTATGTACGGTCACAAACAGGGCTGGGGTATGCCGCTGGTGATTTTCTTCACCGCACTGAACCTGCTGCCTGCGCTTTATTACGCATTCACCCTCTTCCCACTGATGATGGCGAGCCTGTTGTTCGTTTAAGACGCAGAAATCCCGACTCCCCGAGTTGACCTCGGCTGAGTCGGGATTTTTTTATTTCATGTAAGTATTGAGCCAGGTTTTCAGGCACTGGAGCCATGCACGGATGTGGACGACGTGGGTATCTACATTGTCGCAGGTCTGCTCGTCGGCAGTGGCAATGCCGTGGTCGCCGTACGGATAGATGTGCAGCTCAAAAGGAACATCCTGCTCCGCCAAAGCTTTTGCGTAGACGATGCTGTTCATGACAGGCACGGTTTCGTCCGCAACGGTGTGCCACAGGAAAGTCGGCGGTGTGGACTTGCTGACGTTCTTCTCGTTGGAAAAACGCAGGACATCCGCTTCGGTCGGCTGATGACCCAGCAGATTCAGCATACTTCCCTGATGGGTGAAGCTCCAATCGGCGGTGATGACAGGGTAAGACAGCACCGATGCCTGAATCGCTTTGCTATTCGGGAAGACTTCACGAACTTCGGCACAGTCATACTGGGTGGCATAGTGCGCCGCCAAATGTCCGCCGGCAGAGAAGCCCATCAGTGCGACTTTTTCCACGTCGCAGTTCCACTGTTCTGCGTTCTGATAAATCAGCTCCAGAGCAGCGGCAACTTCTCGCATCTGTGTTGGGAAGCGGTGAGGTGCCACGGAATAAGTCAGCACAAAAACGTTGTAACCTTCCGGCAGGAAGTGCAGTGCAATCGGTTCGGATTCACGCTCCGAGCAGAAGGCATAAGCTCCACCCGGTAAAATCACCATGCACGGACGTTTCTTCTTCTCACGCTTCATTTCACGAAGGTTGTACGGCAGATACAGGGTTAAAGTCGGGTCAGCACCGTTCTCTCCGAGAAATGGAAACTGTTCTTTCAAATGCAGTACATCATAGGTCATAGAAGTTCCCTCCTTTCCCCTATCATAGCACAGATAAATTCCGATTTCAAACGCTTTCCTCTGCTGTTGAGGAATCGGCAGGATTGTGCTATACTGTTCTCAACAAATCTCATTGAAAAGGTGGAATTGTGATGAAAAAACTGACCGTTGCTGTCATCGGTGCCGGTAACCGTGGACAGACCTACACCAATATTATGAAAGATCTGGAGCACTACGAGGTCGTTGCTGTTGCAGAACCTCGCAAAGAGCGCCGTGAATACATTCAGAAAACCCACAATCTTCCGGATGAAATGTGCTTCACCTGCTGGGAAGATTTCGTAAAACAACCAAAAATGGCGGATATCGCCATCGTTTCCACACAGGACCGTATGCACTTTGCTCCTGCTATGAAGCTCATCGAGCTGAAATACAACCTGCTGCTGGAAAAACCAGCTGCTCCTACCGCTGAAGAATGTCAGCAGTTGGCGGAAGCTGCAAAAGAACATGGCGTTAAAATTCTGGTTTGCCACGTTCTGCGCTACTCCCCATTCTTCCGCAAACTGAAAGACCTCATCGATGCTGATGAAGTGGGCAAAGTTCTCTCCATCCACCACGATGAATGTGTCGGCAACCGCCATCAGAGCCACAGCTTCGTACGCGGCAACTGGGGCAATGAACAGGATTCTGCCTGCATGATTTTAGCAAAATCCTGCCACGACATGGATATGCTTCAGTGGCTGGTAGGTTCTCCATGCAAACAGGTTCAGTCCTTCGGTTCCCTGTCCTACTTCACCCCAGAAAACTGTCCGGAAGGCGCACCTGACTACTGCATCGAAGGCTGCCCTCACGGCGAGACCTGCTACTACAACGCAGTGAAACTCTATCTGGATGACGTGGAAAACCTGTGGTTCCGTGAAACCGCAACCATGCTTATCAAACCAACTCAGGAAGAAATGGCCCACACTCTGCGCACCACTCAGTACGGCAAATGCGTGTTCAAATGCAACAACGACGTGGTTGACCATCAGGTCGTAAACCTTGAATTTGAAAACGGCGCTATCGCAAGCTTCAACATGAGCGCCTTCAACAAAGGCGGCCGTCATATCCGCATCATGGGTACCAAAGGCGAGATCTTCGGCGATATGAGCCGCGGCACCATCGAGCTGTACCGCTTCTCCACCAGAGAATACGAAATGATCGACCCATCCGACCGCAAACTGTCTGACTCTATTCTGGACGGTCACGGCGGCGGCGACGGCGGCATCGTAGCAGTTCTCCATAAGTACCTCACCGAAGATTACGATGGCGATCTGCTCTCCGAGATCGGTATCTCCGTACAGAACCACATGATCGCATTCGCAGCTGAAACCTCCCGCAAAGAAAACCGCGTAGTTAAAATGAGCGAATTCGGTTACTAAACCGTAAAAAAGCACCCTCTGACGAGGGTGCTTTTCTTTTGCATTTCAGTAGGCTGTTTTGGAACTTTCCGTTACAGACCCATTACGGAGTCGATCGGCAGAGCCATAACAAGTCCCTGCGCTTCGCTGTGCATACCGCAGTTTTCACTGATGGCACGCATGATTCCGACTTTCATTTCGTGGTCGGCGAGAATGAGAACGATCTCCTTCTCCTCGTGGATACCCAAGCCCCAAAGGTTAGTAGCTTCTTCGCTACCGAGGCTACGGCTGTTCAGCAGTGTACCTCCGCGGGCACCTGCTGCTCTTGCTGTGTCCATTACCTCACCACCGAAACCGCGGTTCACGATGGTCGTGATCAGCACATGTTTTGTTTCTGGCATATAGTAATCCTTCTTTCCTTTGATCGAGCTGGTGCTGAACTCTTCAGTATGAGTCAGCATGCGGTAGAGCAGATTGTTCATGGCGGTCAGCGGGATAGTAAACGCAATACCGCTGTTTACCGCGTCCAGACGAAGCTCCGAGTGGAGCAGACCCAGCATGCTTTTGCCGAATTCTTCCGGCACGGCGCTGAGAAGCACGACTTTATCACTGCTGCCCAAGCCCAAGGTATCCATGATCTGGCTGGAAGCAGTACCCTTTGCGTGCACACGCTACTGGATCGGCAGCGCACTTTTCAGGAACAGATCGGCTGCAAAGGCCACCAGCTTCGCCGGAGCCATCAAAACCAGCAGCTGATAGCGTTTCTTTTCGTTGTGTTCCATTACCATTCCACCTCCAGATCAATGATTTCATCGCTGTCATCGGTAACTCCGGCATTCTGCACAGCAGCTTTCTGGAGTTTATCGGTTTTGAATTTATACACAAGACCCATCATCTGAATAGCGATCAGCGGAGTCAGCGCAACCAGCGCAACCACACCGAAAGCATCGGTCATCAGATTTCCGCCCAAAGCCTGGCAGGTGCCGATGCTCAGCGGAAGCAGGAAAGTAGAAGTCATCGGTCCGCTGGCAACACCACCGGAGTCGAATGCGATACCGACGAACATTTTCGGTACGAAGAGGGACATCAGCAAAGCGATGATGTAGCCCGGAATGATGATGTACTGAATCGGAACGCCCATAAGTACACGGAACATCGCCAAGCCAATACTGATCGCAACACCGATGGACATACTGCGGTTCATGGCTTTGACGGAAATCGCACCGTCGGTTACGTTCTCTACCTGATGGTTCAGAACCTGGATCGCAGGCTCAGCTTTAACGATGTAGAAGCCGATGAGCATACCCAGCGGTACCAGTACCCAGTTGTAAGGCAGAGAAGCCAGGTCTTTACCAAGCTGAGCGCCAACCGGAGCAAAGCCGACGTTTACGCCGCAAAGGAAGAGCACCAAGCCCAGATAAGTGTAGAACATACCCACAAGGATGCGTTTGATCTGACGTTTGTGATAGCGGTGGGTCAGCAGCTGGAACAGTGCAAATACAGCCACGATCGGAGCTAAGGAAACGGATACTTCCCACATATATTCCGGCAGCTCGTAGAGAAATACCTGTACCACATCGCGGGTGGTATCAACGGCAGCCACCTCGGTCATGGCATACGCAGCTTCTGTCGGTCGAAAGAAGCAGCCCAGCAGCAGAACGGCAAGAATCGGGCCTACGCTGGAAAGAGCAACCAGACCGAAGCTGTCGCTGGCAGAGTTCTTGTCGCTTCGTACGGAAGCAAGACCTACACCCATGGCCATAATAAACGGCACGGTCATCGGACCGGTGGTAACACCGCCGGAGTCAAAGGCTACGGCGATGAATTCCTTCGGTACAAGGAACGAAGCACCGATCAGAAAGACATACAAGATGATCAACAGTTTGGAAAGGTTGATCTGTCGGCGGATTCGGAAGATCGCAAGGGCAAGGAAAATACCGACACCCACTGCAACAGTCAAAATCAGCACAAGGTTTGGCACTGACGGTACCTGCTCCGCAAGTACCTGCAGGTCAGGCTCGGAAATGGTAATGATCACACCCATAATGAAGCCGATCAGAAGCACCCATGTGATGGCTTTGGTTTTTGAGACCTGTACGCCGATGCCTTCACCGATCGGTGTCATGGAAATTTCCGCACCCAGCTGGAAAAAGCCCATACCAAAAATCAGCATGACAGCGCCCACAAGGAACATCGTCATTGTTCCCAGCTCCACCGGAACGAGGAAGATGCTGATGAGCAGCACGATACCCGTGATCGGCAGAACCGCAGAAAGGGATTCCAACGTTTTTTCTCTTAATTTGGAATTCAATTCCGCACAACCTTTCTTGTATAAATATTCTTTTTGTCACTGTCCTACTCACGATAAAATCGAAAATTTCTCAAAACAGTGCAGAAAATACGGCATTGACACCATGCAAAAAATATACAGTTTAGATTCTAACATAATGTAATTTTTAAATCAAGCAAAAAGCAACAAGTTTTATTTTTTCTATCTTATGCCCTACCCCGCCATTTATTTCGACGCTTTTTTGACGAATCGGTGCTTCCCTTTTGCTGTTTACTATTAAATATG
>JAZQXX010000056.1:0-8486 GCA_045633085.1 Negativibacillus sp.
CAAATTATCCGACTGCTGACAAGGAGGCTCTGCAGAAACTGCGAGCATATCTGGAAGACAAACCTGCACATGAAGTTGCGGACACATTTAGCGATCAACAGCTTTTGAACTGGATGTTGAGAAATGAATATTGGGGTATTCAGAGTGAATCTAAAGAATATTCCAGCGGTATTTATACCGAAGCTGCTTCATCCGAATATCGCGGAGGGCCTTTCACCAAGGCCTTCCGTGGCTTGGATGTTCACGCTACTGAGCAGTATGAAACGCTGAACTTCTACACCACCGATCCATCTGCGATCAGCACTCTGCTGGATGCATTGAACTGGGAAAACAAACAGCCTGCATCCATGAAGCAGGAACTGTGTACCGATGATATCAACGTGAGCGGACACTTTGTTCGCCTCATCACCAACAACATGGAGCAGCTGTACATCTATGAGGACCACGATCAGGCGCTGTACCGCGACAAAGCAGGCAACAGTACATATTATGATGTCAGCGGCGACCTCTACGAGAGAATGTTCGGTTTGGTGAAGGAAGTAAAGGCTTGGAAGCTGAATCCAATGACTGATAGCCGTGCAGAACCATTCGATGAGAACTATACCACCCTCGATATTCATGCCAAAGGACTGGAAAAGAACAGTTACAGCCTGACTATCCGCACCTTCTGCGAGATGCTCATCGACGACCTGAACTGGGAAGAAATCGCTGTTCGCGACCAAGATGTGAGTAAGAGTACCATAGAACAGCTGGATCCTTGGGAGGGTGAGTTCCTGAGAATCAGCACAAACACAGGCCGTCATCTGTACATCTACAAAAATCCTTCTTACGGCGTGTACTACACCGGTCATGGCATCGAGCATTATTACAAGCTTCCAAGCGGTACCTATGACCGCGTGATGAACCTGCTGAAAACTTACAGCTTCTATCATGATGCAGATGCTCCGTTGGATGAGTTCCCATTCCAGGATACCTTCACTCAGGTAACCGTCAGCCTTCAGGATAAGAGCGTAACTTATGCTGAGCCGGAAGCAATTGCACTGAATGCACATGACAGTTTTCGAATGATGGCGGGGATTCCAACGGGTTACTTCAAGAAAGCAGATCCAAAGGAAGAATTGAGTTTGGACAAGGGAAAATACGTCCTGATCGAGAATCATAACGGACAGAAACTGGCGATTTTTAACGGTAAATCTCAAGCGTTGTACCAGTCTCCTGACGGTAAGGCGATTTACTATGAACTGGGTGCCGACTACTATGACATCGCTTTGGCGGTGGCAAGAAACGTAGCAGGATTGTCCGACTGGGAGCTGGACAAATACCGTGTGGTTCTTTCCAAGATTACTTATAAAGACGACGCGCAAGTAACAATCACAAAAGATCTTTATGATGCACAGAAGGAAAAGGTCTATACCATGATTTCCGGTCTGAAGAAAACAGCACAGCCGGCCAACCCAAATACCGGTGTAGATGGAAACATTGGCGTGAAAATCATCGACGCCAATGATAACAGTCAGAAGACCTATACATTCATGCCGGGTTGTGATTATGTATTTGCCGACGGCAGTTATGTTTGTCCGGCAGGTGCCTATGAAATGCTGAATGAATACTTTGACTAATAGAAAAATCCACCTCATGTGAGGTGGATTTTTTATTTATGGGAAAATTGAGATGATGGTGAGTTGGCGATTTCATTTTATTTTGTCAGCAAGACTGCCGATATGGGTCTTGCCATTGCCGAACAGAGAGCGTTTGTGGAGAGTTTGCGCTTGATCAAGCAGGCGGGAGCGGCTCCGATTCCGGAAGAAGTGCTGACGGAACAGCAGAAAGAATTGCTGCATGTCACACAGTCGCTGGACATCATGGGTCTGACGGTCAATGAGTCCATGTCTGAAGAACAAAAGGGGCTGTTCTTCCTCTGGCTCATCGATCAAGAGGAGTATGTGAATGCCGACAAGTGGACAAACGACAGTGGAACTTATAAAATTTCCTTGAGGGATATTGAATGGACACTTGGTGAGAGAACAACAATCACAGAGATCGATCTGGCTACGGCTTTTCCATACCACAACTATGATGAAAAGACACAGTATCTGTATCTGAATGAGCTGGGCGGCTATGGCGGCGCAAGAGCACATGGACTTCTGTCCATTGAGGAGCAGGGCAATCGTACGACGATCGTCCTTGGCTCCTATGATATGGCTACCTTCTGGGATGACCCTCCGGTGTACAACTTGCAGGAAACGATCACGGCAGAGTTTGAGTATCAGTGGGGTGACTGGGTGCTCAGTGATATGAGTCGTCAGATAATCCAGTAAAATCGATAAGAAAAGTGAAACGCCGACAAAGTTTTTTCTTTGTCGGTGTTTTTTTGAACTTTTTTTGGTGCAGGGGCATCATTTTTTACCCTTAAGTAGTAAGACTGTAAAAATTTTAAAAATATTCCGTGCAACAGGGCTTTGAACTCGGCTAAGTAGTGAAGGGTTTTTCGTCTGTGTACAAACGGTCGGAACATACATTGTCTTGGGGGTGAGAAGATGGAGAGCATAGAACAAGCAGTGTTTCGGGTGCTGGTCGATCGCTTATGTGAAGCTGGTCTCATATCAAAAACTACCTGTACACGGGCAAAAGAATTGGTGCATTCGGTGATGGCTTTGCCGGAGTTTTTTCGGTATTCTGATGTACTGAAACAACATGTACTCTCCGAGGAGGCAGCGACGAATGAATATTCTAAATATACGCAATGAGATGAGAAACGGCAGATCGCTGTATGATCTGCCGCTGCGGGTGACCTTTTATGCGCGGGTGTCCACCGACCGTGACGAGCAGCTGAACAGCCTGGAGAATCAGGTGCAGTACTACACCGAGCTGATTCAAAGCAAGGCAAATTGGAGCTTTGTACCGGGCTACATTGATGAGGGCATCAGCGGAACCAGCACCAGAAAACGTGATAGCTTCAATCGTATGATCGCCGATGCGAAAACAGGGAAGTTTGATTTTATCATCACCAAGGAGATCTCCCGTTTTTCCCGAAGCACGCTGGACAGCATCAAGTACACGCAGGAGCTGCTGGAGCACGATGTGGGCGTGTTCTTCCAGAACGACAACATCAATACGCTGGATTCGGACAGTGAGTTCCGTTTGGTGGTCATGGCAGGTGTTGCGCAGGATGAAGTGAGAAAACTGTCAGAGCGCCTGAAGTTTGGTTTCCGGCAGGCGATCCGGAACGGTCATGTGCTGGGCAACGACAAGCTCTGGGGTTATGACAAGAAGGACTGTGTTCTGACCATCAACGAAAAGGAAGCGAAAGTTGTGCGTAGGATTTTCGAGTTATATGCCAATGAGCACTTGGGAATCCGTAAAATCTCACAGATTCTGTCTTCGGAGGGGCATTACAGCCGTCAAGGTAATGCCTTCAACGAGGTGACCATCAAACACATTCTCTGCAATCCCAAGTACAAGGGCTGGTACTGCGCCAACAAAAGCCAGACGGTAGATTACCGCAGCAAGCGGAAAGTCTTTCTCGACGAGAGCGAGTGGGTTATGTATCCAGATTCATCTATTCCTCCTATCGTATCGGAGGAGTTGTGGAATTGCGCCAACGCTCTCTACAAAAGCCGCAGACAGCATGCCATCGAGCACAGCTGTGCAGCAGAATACCACAACAAATATCCATACAGCGGGAAAATCATCTGCGAGGAGCATGGCAGCAGTTTTCATCGGAAGGAACTGAAAAGCAGCAAAGGAGTAAAAGAAGTCTGGCACTGCCGCGAATACTGCCGCAAAGGAAAGAATGGTTGTCCCACACCGCAGCTGAGAAGCTCCGAGCTGGATGAAATTATGGCAGGAATTTTTGAAGAGCTGGTGCAGGACAAAGAGGCCATGATTCATACAATTTTGCAGGTTGTGGAATCGGTAAATGGAGAACAAAATTACGAGAAAGAGAAGCAAATGATACAGCAGGAACTGTTCGAGATAGAGGCCAAAAAGGACCATTTGCTGGAGTTGAGTCTGGCAGATGCCATCTCGATGTCGGAGTTCAAGCAGCGCAATGATGCCTTCAATGTACGAGTAAAACAGCTGCAGGAACAGCTGAAAAGCCTCGAAAAAGAAGAGGAAAAACAAGAGCAAACGGAAGTGGAAATGAAGAAGATCAAAGCGGTCCTGGAGGAGGAGTTATCCTTCAAAAATGGTATAAACTCAGCACTTGTGACCACAATTCTGGATAAAATCATTGTAAAAAAAGGAAGCACAAAAGAGCAGGTGAAATTGGAGATTAGACTGAAACTTGGGCAGTCCTATGAGGCTCTCATTGACAGAGAAAAATCTTCTTTCTGCTGTAACCCTCTTTGATAATGTGCGCCACCAAACGGAGATTGTGCTCGATGAGCTTGTTTTTTGCAGCAGCATCGCCGTTGTGCATTCGAAGGAAGCAGGCAGTTTCCTCCTCTTTGCACAGCGGTTTTGGGAAGGAACCGATGCTGCCGATGTGGAGAGCGAAGAACAGCATATTTGACAGGGCAAGAAGCAGTACCGAAGTCATGGGAATCATCCTTTCAGAATGTGATCCACTTATTCTATGCACCTTGCGGCTTGTTTGCTGCGGATTGCACAGAAAATCCTGCTGTGCTACAATAAAGGAAAGCTTCATGGTACAGGAGGAAGTTTATGAAGATCATCGACATCACACAGGAATTGTTTGGCTGTAAGGTATATCCGGGGGATCCAAAGCCGCAGGCCCAGCGTTTGGGTAATATGGATTCCGGAGATCTATATAATTTATCGAGCCTGTCCCTGTGCGCTCACAACGGAACTCATGTGGACGCACCGGCTCATTTTTTGAAAGACGGCAAAACCATCGATCAGCTGCCGATGGAGAGTTTTGTGGGTGACTGCGTGGTTCTCCGCCATGAAGGCATGGTGACCGGGCAGGACGCAAGGACGATGCTGGAAACCATGAAAACTTACGGTACAGAAGAACGTCTGCTCATCGCAGGAGCTGCCGTGGTGACTGCAGAAGCAGCCCGTGTTTTTGCTGCATCGGAGCTGAAACTCATCGGCAACGAAAGTCAATCCGTAGGGCCGGAAGAAGCTCCCATGGAAGTGCACTTGATTTTGCTGCAGCGTGAGATCGTGTTGCTTGAGGGTATCGTTCTTGACGGCGTACAGGAAGGACGCTACTTCCTCAGTGCTGCACCGCTGAATACTGCCGGCTTGGAAGGTTCACCTTGTCGGGCTTATCTCATAGAAAGATAGCTTGACTTTCAAAATCACGAAGCGTATGATTATTTCATACGCTTTTGTTTTGAGAAAAAGGGGGATTTTTATGCGTAAGCAAAACGATTTTGGCGTTGGCTCGGTCAAAAAGCTGATCGTTGCGCAGGCTTTGCCGCTGATCGTTGCGCAGACTGTACAGCTGCTTTATAACATCGTTGACCGAATTTATATCGGTCATTTGGAAGGGATCGGTGACCTTGCACTGACAGGTCTTGGTATTACCTTCCCGGTCATCGTCATCATCGCCGCCTTCACCAATCTGTACGGCAGCGGCGGTGCAACACTGTTCTCCATCGCAAGAGGCCGCGGCGATACGGAAGAAGCAGAATCCATCATCGGTACTGTTTTTACGCTGATCGTCAGCACATCCGTCTTGCTGTTTCTGTTCTGCTACCTGTTACGCAGACCAATCTTGTTCCTCTTCGGTGCCAGTGAGCAGTCCTTCCTCTATGCGGATCAGTATCTGTCCATCTATCTGTTCGGTACTGTGTTCTCCATGCTGACGACCGGTCTGAACGGCTACATCAATGCACAGGGCTTCCCACGTATCGGTATGATGACTACCGTTTTGGGTGCGGTCATCAACGTTATTCTTGACCCGATCTTCATTTTCGTGCTGGACATGGGTGTACGCGGTGCGGCAACGGCAACGGTAATCAGCCAGGCCATCTCCGCTACTTGGGTCCTGCGCTTCCTCACCGGACCAAATGCCGCTCTTCGACTGAAAAAAAGCAAGCTTGGTGTCACAAAAGAACGCCTGCTGCGTATCGTCAGCCTGGGTCTGCCTGGTTTTGTCATGCAGGGTACCAACAGCTTAGTTTCCATCGTTTGCAACAATCAGCTGCAGAGCTACGGCGGCGACCTGTATGTGGGCATCATGACCATTCTGAACTCCGTTCGTGAGATGGTGACGGTTCCAATGTTGGGTATCAGTCAGGGTACCCAGCCGATCATCGGCTTCAACTACGGCGCAAAGAAAAACGAACGAGTCAAAGAAGGTATCCGCTTCTCCTTTGGTGTAGGTGCGATTTATCTGCTGGTTGCATGGATCGTGATCATGCTGATCCCGGAACAGCTCATCGGTATCTTCTCCGACGAAACGGCAACCATTGCCATCGGTGCGCAGATGCTGAATATCTACTTCTTTGGCTTCGTGTTTATGACCTTCCAATCTTCCGGCCAGATGGCGTTCCAGGCTTTGGGTTATGCCAAGCAGGCGATTTTCTTCTCCCTGTTCCGCAAAGCCATCATCGTTGTTCCGCTGACTTTGCTGTTCCCAGCCATCGGTTTTGGCGTAGAAGGTGTTTTCCTCGCAGAGCCGGTGTCTAACCTTGTAGGCGGCTTAGCAGCATTTACCGCCATGTGGTATACCATTTATCGCAAATTATAGTAAACGACCACCGATGCAGATGTATCGGTGGTTCTTTTTTGCAGCTGATTATAAGAAAACCTTTGCATCATTTGCAGTATCACTGGAAAAAATACAGTTTTTGTCGTATGATAAAGGTATGATCTGAGAGAGGGGAGAGTTCTATGAACCAAACCGAAAAACACTGGGCTTCCGTGTGGGGAAATGCGGTATCCATTGCAGAAAACCGTCCGGAAAGCTTCAGCAAAAATATTACCCTGCGCTATCCGATTTCTTCACAGTTTGCAGGAGAAGCTCTGCGACTGACCTTCGACAACTACTGCGGTACCGAAGCTATTACCATTGCTAAAACCACCGTGCTGGTCGACGGCGTGTTCTATGCTGTGACCTTCGGCGGAGAAGCGGCAGTGACTATTCCAGCAGGAGAACAGGCGGTTTCTGACCCTGTGAACTGCTCTATCAAAGCAAAAAGCAGCTTCGATGTCAGCTTCTATCTGAAAGATTTCACACAGATGCGTTCCATGGTATTTACCCGTGGACCTCTGTCTATCGGCAGCTACGCCATCGGCGACCAGACCGAAACAGCACAATTCCCGATCGATATTTCGAGAAATACCCACTACTTCTACTTCCTCAGCAACGTTTCTGTTTACACCGAAAAGAAAAACAGGACAGTGGTATGCTACGGTGATTCCATCACCGCACAGGATTGGCCGGATTATCTGACTCTCCGCTGCCGTGAGGAAGGCTATGACCACACCGCTATCATCCGCCGCGCAACCAGCGGTTCCCGCATTTTGAGGGAGTATGACTGCATCACCTACGAATCCTACGGCTTGAAAGGCGACCGCCGCTTCCCTCATGAAGTACCGACTGACGGTGCGGATACGGTCCTCATTCAGCAGGGTATCAACGACATCATCCATCCGGTGGGAACTGATGTGAATATTTTCCGTCCGATGAGTGACCTGCCGACGGTGGAGCAGCTGATCGAAGGCTTGAAATATTACATCAAGGAAGCTCGTTCTTACGGCTACCGCGTGTACGTGGGTACTCTTCTGCCGATTGAAGGCTGGCGTACTTATGCGCTGTTCCGTGAGGAGATGAGAAACGCGTTCAATGAGTGGATCCGTCACACAGATCTCATTGACGGTTGCGTGGACTTCGATAAAGCCCTCTGTGATCCGAACAATCCAAGTGCCTTCCGTCCGGAATACGACAGCGGCGACCATCTCCATCCAAGCGCCGCCGGCTATAAAGCCATGGCCGATGCGGTGTTAAAAGAAATCATCGAATAAAAAATCCCTCCACAAAGCTGTGGAGGGATTTCTGCATTTTAGAGGCAGTCGTTGTAGATGGCAACAACATCATCGTAGTCCAGCGGAACAAAGCCTTTTGCCATACGGCCGCTGTTGACCACATGGGAAGCCATGTCGTGGAAGTGTTCAGTGCCGATGTTCAGTTCGGACAAGGACATTGGAATGCCGGTGGAACGGAAGAAGTTTTCCAGTGCGTCGATACCAGCCAGCGCAAGAGCAGCATCGTCGTCGCCCTGCAAGTTCCAGATGTTCTTCGCAAACTGTACGAAGCGCCAGGTGCAGGTAGGATGTTTCTTCAGAATGTAACGCATCCAGCGTGGAGTCAGGATAGCAAGACCGACGCCGTGGGTGATGTCATAGTAAGCGGAAAGCTCATGCTCCATGCCGTGACATGGCCAGCCGGTAGGCTGTTTGCCGTATTCCGGAATATCGGAGCAGGCAATGGAGGAGTTTGCCATCAGATTGGCACGGGCGCTGTAATTGTCAGGCTCAGCCAACGCGATTGGCAGGTTTTTGATAAC
>JAZQXX010000057.1:0-4948 GCA_045633085.1 Negativibacillus sp.
GGTTTGAACAATTTCAGTCGCAGCGCGTTGCTGACAACAAAGAAGGAACTCAAGCTCATGGCTGCCGCACCGAACATCGGATTCAGTTTCATACCAAACGGAATGAACAGCAGACCTGCTGCCAGCGGAATACCAATGCAGTTGTAGAAGAATGCCCAGAACAGATTCTGCTTGATGTTTCGAATCACCGATTTGGACAGCTGGATCGCAGAAACTGCGTCCAGCAGGTCGCTCTTCATCAGCACGATATCCGCAGATTCGATGGCAACATCGGTACCTGCACCGATGGCAACACCAACATCGGCTCTTGCCAGTGCAGGAGCATCATTGATACCGTCACCGACCATTGCAACCTTCTTGCCTGCTTCCTGCAGCTTGCGAACTTCCTGTTCCTTATCCTGCGGAAGAACTTCCGCAACAGCTCGGGTAATACCCAGCTGAGAACGGATCGCTTCTGCTGTTTTCTTGTTATCGCCGGTAAGCATGATGACCTCAATGCCCATTTTTTCAAATTCTTTGATCGCCTGTGCGGAGGTGCTTTTTACAACATCGGCTACACAAATCAGACCCATTGCTTTACCTTCGCAAGCAAAGTAGAGCGGAGTTTTTCCCTGTTCCGCAGCTTCTTCGCCTTTCTGAGCCAATGCGCCCAAATCAATTCCGTTTGCGTCCATCATGCGGCGATTGCCTGCCAGCACTTTTTTGCCCTCAACGGAACCGTAAACGCCCTGTCCTGCTTCTGCACCGAAGTCGGAAACAGCTTTCAGCGCAACCTTTTTCTGCTGTGCAAAAGCAACGATGGCTTCTGCCAAAGGATGTTCGGAAGAATGTTCCAGAGAAGCAGCTTTCTGCAAGAAGTCAGCTTCACACTGGCCTGCAGCAGTGATAAAGTCAGTTACCTTTGGAGCACCTTCGGTAATGGTACCGGTTTTATCCAAAACGACGGTATTGACCTCATGGGCAATTTCCAAACTTTCCGCAGATTTGATAAGGATACCATTTTCTGCACCCTTACCAGTACCCACCATGATAGCAGTAGGAGTTGCCAGACCCAGTGCACATGGACAGGAAATAACCAATACTGCAATACCGCAGGAGAATGCATGATGGAACTCATAGCCTAACAGCAGCCACACTGCAACGGTGATTACTGCAATGGTCATAACCGTAGGAACAAAAATACCGCTGACCTTATCTGCTAATTTTGCAATCGGAGCTTTCGAACCGCTGGCTTCTTCCACCAGGCGAATGATCTGTGCCAATGCGGTGTCCTGACCAACTTTTTTCGCTTCCATTTTGAAGAAGCCGGTTTTGTTCAGGGAAGCACCCATGACCACAGCACCGACGCTTTTTTCCACCGGAATACTTTCACCGGTCAGCGCCGATTCATCTACAGCACCGTTACCCTCTACGATTATACCATCCACCGGAATACTCTGTCCGGAGCGTACAACAACGACATCTCCGACCAGAACCTGCTCTATCGGGATCTCCTGCTCCACACCGCCGCGAAGAACCACGGCTGTCTTTGGAGAAAGATCCATCAGTTTCGTGATGGCATCTGAGGTGCGGCGTTTTGAACGGCTCTCCAGGAATTTACCCACCGTAATAAGGGTCAAGATCATAGCCGCGGATTCAAAGTAGAGATCCATGTGATATGGAGCAGCTAATTCCATCTCTCCATGACCCAAATGATATGCCATACGGAAGATGGCATACATGCTGTAAACAAAGGAAGCACCGGAACCAATGGCGATCAATGAATCCATATTCGGTGCACCATGGAGCAAGCTGCGAATACCTACTTCAAAGAATTTGCGATTGATGTACAGCACCGGCAAGGTCAGACACAACTGTGTCAGTGCAAAGATCAGCATATTTTCATGACCCAGCAAAATCCCCGGCTGCGGTAAGCCGAACATACTGCCCATGGAAACATACATCAATGGAATCAAAAAGGCAAAGGAAGCGATCAGCCGTTTTTTCATACCTTCACTTTCATCAATCGGTTTTGCTGCAGCAGTTGTTGCTGTTGCAGTACGCTGCTCCTGATGAACAGCCGCACCGTAACCTGCGTCTGTTACCGCTTTGATTACCGCTTCATCATTGATTTCCCCATCGAACTCTACGGTCATTTTATTTTGCAGCAAGTTGACATTGACCTCGCAGACTCCGTCCAGTTTGCGGACTACCTTATCCACACGGGAACTGCAGGCTGAACATGTCATGCCGCTTACATCATAAATCTGTTTCACGAAACAGGATCACCTCTCTTATTTCACTCAATATACCCCCTCCCCGGGGGTGTATGTTTATTATAGACTAATTTAGTATTCAAGTCAACGGACTGCACCTGAAAAGTCGCTGAAAAAGTCTTTTTTCCTTTGGCTAAGATGCTAATCTTTCTGAAAAATCGTTGACAAGTCAACTTAATTATACTACGCTAAGCCTGTTAGGTTCGACGCAGGAAGAATATCCTGTGTCCACAACTTTTCCCGTTTTCTCAGTTGAGAAAAATATCATTGAAAATGGAGAGATTCTAAATGTATAACTTTGACAAACTGGTAGAACGCAAAGGCACTGACTGCATCAAATGGGATATGGCTGAAAAAGTATACGGCCACGACGTACTCCCTATGTTCATCGCTGACATGGACTTCGAAGTTCTTCCTGAACTGCAGGAAGCAATGGTAAAACGTGCTTCCCACCCAACCTTCGGTTACACTGCTGCTTCTCCAGCTTACTTTGAAAATATTATCAAATGGAACAAAGAACGCAACGGTCTGGACATGGTAAAAGAAGATATCATCGCTGTTCCTGGCGTTGTTACCGCTATCGCTTTCGCTCTGAACGCACTGACCAAAGACGGCGATAAGGTTCTCATCAACACTCCAGTTTACAACCCATTCGCTTCCACCATCAAAGGTCTGAACCGCGAACTGGTTACCTCTTCCCTGAAATGCGAAGGCACCAAACGTGTAATGGACTTCGAAGACATGGAAGCTAAAATGAAAGACGGCGTTAAAATGATGATCCTCTGCAACCCACACAACCCTATCGGTCGTGTATGGACCAAAGAGGAACTGAATCAGCTGGTTGAGCTCTGCGCTAAATACAACGTATACCTCTTCTCTGATGAAATCCATTCTGACGTCTGCTACGGCGGTCACAAACACTGCTCTATTCTGACCGTTTCTGAGAAAGCAAAAGAAATTTCCTTCTGCGCAATGGCTCCATCTAAAACCTTCAACATTGCTGGTCTGAAATCTTCTATGTTCATCATTCAGAACCCAGAGATCCGTGAAAAAATCCAGGGTTCTATCAGCGCATTCCACGTTGGTATCGACCTGATGGCTTACAAAGCAACTGAAGTTTGCTACGGCTACGGTGCAAAATGGGTTGATGAACTGAACGAATACCTCTTCGAAAACGCTAAATTCGTTACCGAATTCTGCGAAACCAAACTGCCAAAAGTAAAAACCTTCGTACCAGAAGGCACCTACCTCATGTGGCTGGACTTCTCCGAATACGGTCTGACCCAGGAAGAACTGATGAACAAACTGAAAGATGAAGCAAACGTTGGTCTGAACAGCGGTGCTACCTACGGCGATGAAGGCGTAGGCTTTGCTCGTCTGAACATCGGTTGTCCAAAAGCTATGGTTGAACAGGCTATGAACCAGATCAAAGCTGCTTTCGATAAATAATCTTACATAACAAAAATCCCCGACCGCTTGGCCGGGGATTTTTTATTGCTGTCAGCAATTATTTTTTGTTTTTGCTCCACTCTTTCATACGCTGAGTTTTGTCCAGAATTTTCTTTCTCATACGGATGGATTTTGGAGTAACTTCGATGAGCTCGTCTTCTTTGATGAACTCGATGCACTGTTCCAGGGACATAGATCTTGGAGTAACCAGACGGAGAGCATCGTCAGAACCGGATGCACGGGTGTTGGTCAGGTGTTTTTTCTTGCACACGTTAACAACCAGGTCTTCGTCTTTTGGAGACATACCAACGACCATACCTTCGTAAACAGGTACGCCTGCACCAATGAAGAGGGTACCGCGTTCCTGTGCATTGTACAGACCGTAGGTAACTGCATCGCCCTGTTCAAATGCGATCATGGAACCGAAGGAACGGCTTGGGATCTCGCCTTTGAATGGTTCATAGCCGATCAGAACGGAGTTCATGATACCTTCACCTTTGGTATCGGTGAGGAATTCAGAACGGTAACCGAACAGACCACGGGAAGGAATGGTAAATTCCAGTTTGGTACGGCCGTTCATTGGGTTCATAGAAACCAGAACACCTTTTCTGCGGCCCATTTTTTCCATTACAGAACCAGCTGCAAAGTCAGGGCAGTCGATAACCAGTGCTTCCATTGGTTCTACTTTCACGCCGTTTTCTTCTTTCATCAGAACCTGTGGACGGCTAACCTGGAATTCGTAGCCTTCACGACGCATGGTTTCGATGAGGATAGACAGATGCATTTCACCACGACCTGCTACGCGGAAGGTTTCTGCGGAATCGGTTTCGTTGACACGCAGGGAAACGTCTTTCAGAGTTTCACGGAACAGACGGTCACGGAGGTGACGGGAAGTCAGGAATTTACCTTCACGGCCTGCAAATGGGCTGTCGTTTACGGAGAAGGTCATTTCGATAGTTGGTTCGGAAATTTTAACGAATGGCAGTGGTTCTACTGCTTCCGGAGCACAAATGGTCTCACCGATGGTGACCTCTTCCAGACCAGAGATGCAGACGATATCGCCCATTTTACCTTCCTGAGAAGGAACACGTACCAAACCTTCGATCTGATACAGGGAAACGATTTTGCCTTTATACATGGTATCTGGATCGTCATGTTTGCAAACAACGATCGGATCATTTACTTTAACAGTACCGCGAGCGATCTGACCGATAGCAATACGGCCAACATACTCGTTGTAGTCG
>JAZQXX010000058.1:0-5558 GCA_045633085.1 Negativibacillus sp.
GTAAACTTCAGAAATGGAGAAGTCATTCAGTGGGTATGCAACGAGGTTGTCGGTAACAACAACAACTTTTTTCGCATTCATTGCGTCAGCGAAAGCATAACCGATGGAACCGCAAGCAGATTTACCTACTTTACCGGTGCAGTTACCCATATCGTCAGCGGTAGGAGCTGCGATGAAAGCAACGTCGATCACGGAAGTGCCTTTTTCCATATCGGAAGGACGACCACCGTGGGTACGGAATACAACAGGTTTTTCCATGATACCTTCGCAGATCGCTTTACCAACTTTACCACCCATGTAGTTGCATTCGATACCGGTTACAACGCCATTTTTGATGTGGCCGATGATTGGTTCATGCACATCGAATACGGAGCTGGCATTTACAGTCAGGTCTTTGATACCCATTTCTGCGATTGCTTCCATTACCATGTTCAGAACGAAGTCACCGTTTCTCATGTGGTGATGGAAGGAGATGGTCATGCCGTCTTTCAGCTCAACCAGCTCAACTGCTTTTCTAATAGATTCTACTAATTTACTCATCGTCTTCCACCTCACCAAACATAGCTTTTTCCATCTCGATTACCTGACGTGCGCGCTCTACGATAGGAGCGTCGATCATCTTACCGCGCAGGGAAACAACGCCTTTACCCTGTTCTTTTGCAATGCGGATGGTTTCCATAACTTCGTGAGCGTAGTCGATCTCAGCCTGAGTTGGGCTGAATACTTCGTTGATGCCTTCCACGTGTCTTGGAGAAATGGAAGCTTTACCGGTGAAGCCAAGGCTCTTAGCGAAGGCAGCATCGGTGTACAGACCGTCGATATCGTCAACGTCGGTGAATGGAGTATCGTATACATCAACACCTGCAGCACGGGCAGCAACTACCATTCTGGAACGGGAGTAGAAGATCTCGTTGCCTTCTTTGGTACGTTTGCAGCGCAGGTCAGCAGTCAGGTCTTCACCACCGAGGAAGATTGCAGCAACGCGTTCGTCAGCGCTTGCAATCTGGTATGCATTTTCAACACCCAGTGCAGTTTCGATCAGAGGGATCAGTTTCACAGTGTTTTTTTCCATGCCGCATTTTTCTTCCAGTTCAGCAATGTAGTTGGAAACGATTTTTACGTCTTCTGCACAGCTTACTTTTGGAGGCATGATGAGGTTTGGTTTCAGTGGAACTACTTCGTTCAGGTCGAGCTGCCAGTAATCGGTATCAACTGGGTTGATACGGATGATGATTTCGCAGCCTTTGTAGTTCAGATGTTTGAGAGCGTTACGAACAAGAATTCGAGCAGAGTCCTTTTCAGCAGGAGAAACTGCGTCTTCCAAGTCCAGAATGATAGCGTCAGCACCCAGTACATCACCGTTCATCAGAAGGTTTGGTGTGTTACCAGGGATAAATAACATAGATCTTCTCATGACTATTTATTACCTCCTGCACGTTTGATTGCGGTTTCTACTCGTGCCTGAATTACACAGTCGATTGCGCCTTTGTCGTTGACGGAGATTTTACCGGACTCTACGCCCATCTCATTCAGGACAGCTTCAACGCTTGCTTTGATCTCATCAGCAAACTGGTTGTAAACAACAGATTCGATGCTGATTTCCAGAGCGTCAGATGGCTCAACTTTTACATATACGTCGCTGGATTCCAAAGTTCCTGCAACTGCGGTAGATGTGATTTTCATTCTGCATCATCCTCCCAATTCTATTCTTCAATACCGGTTCTGCATGGCATACCAAGATCAAACGGATGCTTTTCTTTAACAAATTTTGTTACGTAGTCAGCGCGGTTGATCAGGTCGTCAATGCTCATGCCATACTGATGGCCGGTAATTACAAGCTCGGTATGTTCCGGTTTTTTATCCATCATCTCATGCAGTTCTTCTTTTGGGAGAGTTCCCAGCTGATATGCATCGATGACTTCATCAAGAACAACAAGATCATATTCACCGGAGAAATATTTCTCTTTTACTTCATAGAATTTCTTAAGGAAAATCTGCTGATAGTATTCCTGCTGTTCTGGGGTGAGGTTGAAGAGGAATGGGATCTGTCCTTCGTTGGCAATGTATTCTACGCCAGGAAGTGCTTTGATTACGCTAACTTCACCACTGGTTGGCTCTTTCAGGAACTGATAAACCAGAACCTTGAAATTATGACCGACGCAGCGAACGATTTGTCCCATTGCGGCGGTGGTTTTGCCCTTGCCGTCGCCGTAGTAGAGCTGAATGCAACCTTTTTCCATGGTGCTCTCTTCCCTTCTTTTGTGTGAAATTTTATATAATGTGCCCGTAGGACACGTGTATGCGAAGTTTAAACAATATATTTAATTAGGAAATTATTGAATTTCCTTTGCCGAGATATTTGCAAAGCAGATTTCACAGCAAAATAGATTTTTGCCGTATTCAAAATAATCCAATCGGGACCCTGTTAAGAATCCCGATTGGTTCAGTTATACTGTATGTGTGCCTAAAGAAAAAGCTTATTTAGCGTTTTTCAGAGCGATGATTCTGTTCATTTCGTTGTAAACGATCATGAAGCCTTCGTCTACGCCCATACCTGGTTTAGCCAGAATCTGGTCAGGTTTGGTAGCCATAGCGCAGTTTACGCATACCTGGCAAGAACGGTCGGTTTCGTTGCAGGTACCGCCCTGGTAAGCGCCGAAGCCACGTTCTTTGCAGTACAGAACTGCTTCGATGGTGTTGTTTACGCCGCCGAGGTCAGGAGTTTTGATCTGAGCCATGTGGCCTGCTTTGTTGTCGCAGAAGTAGATAACGTCTTCCAGAGTGTTGCACCATTCGTCAGCAACGAGTTCTACGTTGATGCCGCGTTTGTCAACTTCTTCACGGAGACCTTTCAGGCAGAGCATCTGTTTTTCTCTGTCGCCTGCGTCCATAGGACCTTCGATTCTCAGGTGGAATGGTTTAGCTGCTTCTTCGAGTTCAGCCAGGTAATCAGCCTGAGCTACGAAGTTGTCATCACCGAATGCCTGACCAATGGTACCATATACGTCGATATGGAAGATTGGCATGTAGTCTTCGGAGGTGCGCAGTTTCAGGATGCGGTCACGCAGCCAGCAAACATATTCTTTCAGGATGGAACCGTCTCTGCCCAGTTTGGTGTCAACGTTGTTGATCAGAGCGTGTGGCAGGATTGGAGCACCTTTCAGGATCATTTTGTCGGCGTTGTTGTATCTGTCATCACCGGACTGGGTGAATACAGGAATTGGTTCGTCGGAAACGGAGCAGCCGTATTCTTCAGCAACAACTTCTGCCATCATTTTGTGTTTGGATTTAGCTACAGCATCCAGGATAGCCTGGGAAACACCGTAACGGATAGCGGTGTGCAGTTTTTTGCCTTCAACTTCGATAGCTTCCATCATTTTGGTGAGGTCGCGGAAGGAATCAGCTTCTTTACCAACCAGAGCTGGTTTGATGTACTGATCGATCACTGGGATGAAGTCTTTAGCCAGGAACAGAGGGTCACGACCGCCTGCACCGGAGTACTGTACAGCTGCACAGTCGCCCCATGCTACCTGACCATCTTCCAGAACGATGAGAACGGAGATGGATTCACCAGGCATACGGATGGAGGTGAAGCCAGGGGTTACAGGTGCGCCGAGGTAAGCGTTACCATCGGAAACAGCGCCGGATTTGATAGCTTTCTGGTCGTCGAAGTAGAAACCGGTACGGCCAGGTGCACATACTACGTTAACGATTTTCATTTTAAAAACTCCCTTTCTTACTGTTCCGCAGGACCACTTAGAGTCCTGCGGTAACTAAGGTATTTTTATGTATCTTCAGCAGTTTCCTGCTTGAATCCTTATTAGGATTATTCTTTTGGTCTACCTACGAGACGGCCTTTACCGATTGCGTAAACGTCGTCAATAACCATCTGGAAGGAAACGTCACGTTTTTCAACTGCTGCACGTTCAGCCAGTTTTTCTGCGTGGAATTTCTTCAGATCGTTGGTGAATGGCAGGTTACCAACGTTCAGGATACGAACAGCACCGGTGTTGTCACGTGCTGGCAGCATCAGACCAGCATTGCATTTAGCTGGGCCGAATGGGATATCGATGATACCTGCGTTGATACCAGCGATAGCGCCTTTGATGATGTCGCCGTCACCCAGAGTGAAGCAGCGGTCAACGATCATTCTGGTTTCGTCTTTGATGATAGCTTTTTCAGCATCCAGACGGGAACCCAGAACGGTCTGGTCGAACAGCATGTTAACTACCTGTTTGGTTGCTTTCAGACCCTGTGCGTTAGCTTCTTTGGTAGGAACACCAGCAGCTTCGTGTGGGGTTTTAACAATTACTTTGGTAGCTTTAGCCAGAGCTGCGGTAGCAGCACCCCAAGAAATTACGCCGAATGCTTTAGCTTCGTCAGCTGGGAAGCCGCCCATCCACTGATGGAATACGGTGGTAACGTTTACGTCGTTGTAGCCGTATTTGATCAGGTATTCTTCGGTCAGTTCTTCCAGGGTACGGATAGCAGCAACGTCCTGAATCAGGTTGCCCAGCTGGCCGTAACCAACGGTGATGTTTTTAACGCCCTGTTCTGCAGCAGCCAGAGCTTCGATGATTGCAACAGCGTGAGAGATACATGGTGGAACCAGAGTACCGGTCAGAGGGCCGTATGGTTCACGGTTGATCTGTACGCCAGCTTCTTCATAGATACCGGTCAGACGGTCAACGTACTGCCAGTCTCTCATGGTCTGTTCAATTGGAATAGATTTAGCGTATGGAATGTTGTAGGAGATACCGCCGCCTTCGTAAGAGGTGTAACCACCAGCGTAGGTGATTTCAGTCAGCAGACGAGCATCTGGAGTACCATGACGAACCTGAAGTGGGGTGTTCAGGGCTTCAACTACCTGACGGCAGCCTTTTACGCCGTGGTTAACTGCTGGGAAGCCGTTCAGGAATGGACGGTAGTTACCGTTAGCCATACCTTCTTTTTCACGACGGATACCTTCAGCGCAGTTTTCGTACTGGTTCTGACGGGTGTAAGAGTCGATGGTGGAAGGCAGCAGGTCAGCTTCACCTTCGTCCTGCAGATGTTTCAGCAGTTCGATGTGGTTTTCGATCAGACCAACGCCTGCACGAGGCTGTACCAGGGTTTTGCCGGTAGCTTTAGCATCGTTCAGTTTAGCGGAGAAGTTTTTGTGTGCTGGCAGAGATTTCTGGTAAGCAATACCTTCTTCGAGGTTTACTTCTGCGCCAGTTTCCCAGGTACCCAGGATTTCTTTACGAACTTTATAGAATTCGTCGTCAGACCATTTCTTATTTCTAATTTCGAGTTCCATCTTTAATTAACTCCCTTTTCATGATTCTTAATGCGGTGTCTGGGTATACTGTACTCAGCAGACCCATTGCTGCAAGGATGTATTTCTTGTCCACGAGAACCTCAGCTTCTTTTGGTTTCAGGGACATAGCATCCAATGGAGAGAACTGTGCATGGGCAGCGATTGCGCCAGTGCGTTTGGTATGGATCAAAGCACCACCAGTTACGATTACGATCTTAACTGCAGTCAGATCCTTACCGGTCTGCATATAGCTGATGCC
>JAZQXX010000059.1:0-3429 GCA_045633085.1 Negativibacillus sp.
GATAACACAACATGGGAGGAAGCGTCATGACAGCAGAACAAAGACTTCGCAATTTATCTGTACCAAAACATCCTGTTGATGTCATTCTCGATACAGATACCTACAATGAGATCGATGACCAGTTTGCACTGGCTTATCTGCTTCATTCGGCGGATAAACTCCACACCAAAGCCATCTATGCTGCACCGTTCTTCAACGAACGCTCCAGCGGTCCTGCTGACGGCATGGAAAAAAGCTATGAGGAGATCATGAAACTTCTGGATCTGATGAAGGAAGAGCTTCCTGTGTTCCGCGGCTCTGCTGCATTCATGGAAAACGAAAGCACTCCGATCCTCTCCCCTGCGGCTTTGGATCTGGCAGAACGTGCCAACAGCTACTCTCCGGAGAATCCGCTGTATGTGGTTGCCATCGGTGCCATCACCAACGTGGCTTCTGCTATTCTGCTGAACCCTGCCGTTGCTGAAAATACCGTTGTGGTTTGGCTGGGCGGTCACGCACTGCACTTCCACGACACCAAAGAGTTCAATATGCGCGGCGACGTAGCCGCTGCAAGAGTTGTGATGCAGAGCGGCGTGCCTTTCGTGCAGCTGCCATGCCGCGGCGTTGTCAGCAGCTTTACTGTTTCCAAACCGGAGCTGGACTACTGGCTCAAAGGCAAGAATCCGCTGGCTGACTATCTTGCTGAAAACACCATTCAGCAGGCAGAAAGTTACGCTTCCGGCACTGCATGGACTCGCTGCATTTGGGACGTGACTGCGGTAGCTTGGCTTCTCAATGAGGACGACTGCTTCATGCTCTCCCGCATCATTCCAACTCCACTGCCAACTTACGAATACCAGTACGAGGAAGTCGAAAACAGCCCGGAAATGTGCTATGTTTACTACATTCACCGCGACAAGCTGATGACCGACCTCTTCCGCAAACTGACCGACTAAGATCATCCCTCTTCCACCAAATGTGGAGGAGGGATTTTTGTCTGTTCTATTCCTTTTCCATCGGCGAAGCTTATGCTATAATAAAGCCATACCATTACAGCAAGGGAGAAGTGATCTCATGAATGCACAGGAACGAAAAGCCGCACTTCAGAACATCTATACTCTGAGCGGATATTATAACTCCATCGGTGGTGTGCTGGGTATCGACCAGTGGGGAGGTCTGCCGGATGAGGGTGTTTCCTACCGTCTGCAGGTCAACAACTTTTTGAACGACCAAAAGCGTGCTCTCTACTTCAGCGCCGAAGCTGAGGAGTTGGCTTCCTACTATAAAGAACATCCGCTGGGTGAGAACGACATCGAAACCGCACAGATCCGCAGCTTTCTGAAGCAGCGCAGCTTCTATCAGGACGTACCGAAGGAACTCTTCGACGAATTCAACCGCAAGCGTGTGGAATCCATGACCGCTTGGAAACAGGCTCGTGAAGCGCAGGATTTCGAGATCTTCAAGCCTTATATGAAGGATGTTTTCGATCTGCGTAAACAGATCGCACTCGCTCTCCGTCCAAACGAAGACCCATTCGCTACTTTGGTGGACCTGACCGATGAGGGTCTGGACATCGAGGACATCAGCCGAGAATTCCAGAAGCTGCGTCAGGGAATCGTGGAGATCCGCCGCAAAATCGAAGAAAGCGGCTTGGAAATCGACAACAGTTTCCTGTATCAGGAGCAGGATCCGGAAGATATGATGCGCTTTGCTAAAGATCTTGCCCGCGAGATTGGTTATGAGGACAGCAAAGGCGGCTACAACGAAAAAGTCATCCACGCCTTCTCCTCCACCATCGGTCCGAGAGATGCCCGTATCTCCACCGCAAAACATGGCAGACCATCCCTCATCATGACCATCCTCCATGAATCCGGCCATGCTATGTACGGCTATTCCAGCAACGATGCTGTTGCTGAAGCCGGTCTGTTCGGCGGTATTTCCGGCGGCTTCCACGAAGGTCAGGCTCGTTTCATCGAGAACTTCATCGGCCGCAGCCGCACCTATATCCACCGCATCTATCCAAAATTGACGGAAATCTTCCCTACTTATGCAAAACTCTCCGAGGAAGAATTCTATCAGGGTCTGAACAAGGTGACTTCCACTTACAAGCGCACCGACGCAGATGAAGTTACCTACAACCTCCATGTCATCATCCGTTTCGAGCTGGAACGTGACTACTTCGCCGGTAAACTGACCATGGACGAAATGCGTGACGCTTGGAACGATAAATACGAAGAGTATCTGGGTATCCGTCCACGAAACGACACCGAGGGTATCCTGCAGGATATGCACTGGACCGGCAGCTGGATCGGCTACTTCCAGAGCTACACCTTGGGCAACATCTACGACGGTATGATCTACAACGCCATCCGCAAGGACCTGCCAAACTTCAGCGAGCTGGTCGAAGCCGGCGATTTCAAGCCGATCATCAGCTGGCTCACCGAAAACATCTGGCAGTACGGCCGCAGCGTTACCACCATGGATCTGCTGAATAAATTCAGCGACAAGGGTCTGGACGCACAGCCTCTGCTGGACTATCTGGACGACAAATTCGGCAAGATCTACGGCTGGAAACAGTAATTCACCACGGGAGGTTTCTATGAACATCACCATCATCGACGGACAGGGCGGTCAGCTTGGCGCACAGCTGGTCAAGGAGATCTTAGCCCAGTTCCAGGATGTCAGCGTGACCGCCATCGGCACCAATGCTGTGGCGACTGCCACCATGATCAAAGCCGGTGCCAAACAGGCAGCCACCGGCGAAAATCCTGTGCTGGTAGCCTGCCGCAAAGCCGACGTCATCATCGGTCCCATCGGTATCGTCATTGCCGATTCCCTGCTTGGCGAGATCACCGAGAAAATGGCTGTGGCTGTGGCAAAAGCTGACGCAGTCCGCATTCTCATTCCGATGAACAAGTGCGAGAATCTCATCGCCGGCGTACCGAATCTCAGCACCGCCGTGCTGATCAAAGACGCAGTATCCAAACTCCACGACATCATGGAACGCAAGAACTCTTGACAGTAATTTGTCGACCGTGCTATAATTTTCTTGTTATTCAGAAGAATGGCACGGAAACTGAAGTTTCCTTTACGGCGAACCCGAAATAATTTTAATGTTACGATACTATGAAGGTGTCTTTATCCCTGCAGGGGTAAGGGCACCTTTTTGTATTCAGAAAGGAAACTTGTTATGACTCACAACAAACTGAAAAAAATGATCCTCGCTTCCCTGTTCCTGGCTCTTGCCTATGTACTGCCCTTCCTCACCGGACAGATCCCGGAAATCGGCTCCATGCTTTGTCCGCTGCACATTCCTGTACTGCTCTGCGGCTTCCTCTGCGGCTGGCCATGGGGATTGGCGGTCGGCTTCATTGCACCGCTGCTCCGTTCTCTGACTTTGGGCATGCCTCCGCTCTTCCCTACTGCTGTCTGCATGGCCTTTGAGCTGGC
>JAZQXX010000060.1:0-17181 GCA_045633085.1 Negativibacillus sp.
CTGGAAGCTGCTCTGGCTGTTAAAGAAGAAGAATTCCACGACGTTATCAAAATGGGCCGTACTCAGATGCAGGACGCAGTTCCGATCCGTCTGGGTTCCGAATTCGGTGCATACAGAAGAGCTGTTAAACGCGACATCGACCGTCTGAACATCGCTCTCGAAGGTATGTACGGCGTTAACATGGGTGGTACCGCTGTTGGTACTGCACTGAACGCAAATCCTAAATACGTAGAAGCTCTGGCTCCAGAACTGGCTAAAATCTCCGGTCTGCCACTGGTTAAAGCAGAATGCCTGATCGACGGTACCCAGAACCTGGATGCTTACGCATACGTATCCGCAGCTCTGAAAACCGCTGCTATCTCCCTGTCCAAAATGTCCAACGACTTCCGTCTGATGTCCTCCGGCCCACGTTGCGGCTTCCAGGAAATCAACCTGCCAGGCAAACAGAATGGTTCTTCCATCATGCCAGGTAAAGTAAACCCAGTTATCCCAGAAGTTGTTTCCCAGGCTGCATTCCTGATCATGGGTAACGACGTTACCATCACCATGGCAGCAGAAGCTGGCCAGCTGGAACTGAACTACGCTGAACCAGTTCTCTACCACAGACTGTTCGAATCCATCAACGCTCTGAAAGGCGCTGTTGAAACCCTGATCGACAACTGTGTAGTTGGCATCACCGCTAACGCTGAACGTTGCCGTTCCCTGGTTGACGGTTCCGTAGGTATCATCACCGCTATCTGCCCAACTGTTGGTTACAAAGTATCCGCTGACATTGCTAAAAAAGCAATCAAAACCGGCGAATCCGTTCGTGAACTGCTGAAAGAAAGCGGCCTCTACACCGAAGAACAGATCGACGCTATCCTGGATCCATTCACCATGGTATAATCGATTCTTCGTACATACGTAGAATAAGAAAAGCCCTCCGAGCAATCGGAGGGCTTTTTTGCTGCACTAATAGTAGTATGGAGTCTGGGTCAGCGGAGGGGTCGTGGGAACAGTGCCCACTTTCTGCACGGTCAGAGAAGCGTCGCTGAAGGTAGCACCGCCTTCGGGGATGACCACGCTGAGGGTAGCCGGCACCGTGGTCACGTTGACTGCTGTTGTGATGGCGAAGGTGCCTGTATCGGTGGCTAATGCGTAGGTATTGGTGGAAGATGCACCGGGGATAGCAGTGCCGTTGAGGCGAAGTTCTGCTTCAATGGTGGTTGGAACATCCGCAGCAGCGGCAGGACCGGCAGTACCGGTGAAGGTGACAAGATACACGCCGGGTGTGTTTAGGCTGACGATGCCGGTGCCGGCTGCATGACTGATGTCGCTGCCGACGCTGACATTGTTCAGCTCAAAGGGCAGAGTACCGCCGGCGGCAACGGCGACAGCACCGGTGGCAGCGGTGTTCAGCAAGCTGATACTGCGTGGCTGAGGTGGAAACGGTGGCTGAGGCGGGAATTGAGGCTGCAAGTGAGGGAAAGGACAGCAGCAGTGAGGGATACAGCGACAGCGTGTTGACTGTGCAGCTGCAGATGTACAGCCGCAGCCTGCTTCGAAGGATCGGTAGATCATAACAAAACCTCCTTGTGATGATATGCCCGAAGAATGAAATCGGGCACTATCATTCTATGCGGCAGAGGACGGCTGTGACATTTTCTGTGGAACTATTCCTTTTTGCAGTTTCTTGTTGTATAATGATACTATCATTTAGTACCTGTACGAAAGGAAAGATCATTATGGAAAAAATGAAACAACGTGCACCGGGCATGCTTCTGTGCCTGGCGATCGCAGTACCTTGCTGGCTGCTGGGCAAACAGTTCCCAGTCATTGGCGGTCCTGTATTTGCAATTCTGGCAGGTATGGTGCTGACCCTGCTGCTGAAAGAGAAAAAAGCTTGCAAGGAAGGCATTGCTTTTACCTCCAAGAAAATCTTGCAGTATGCGGTAATTCTGCTGGGCTTTGGCTTGAATCTCTCTGAGATCGCAAAAGTCGGCTCTCAGTCTTTGCCGATCATTGTGTCCACCATCTCCACTTCCCTCATCATTGCCTTCGTGCTCTGCAAGGTGATGAAAATGCCGGCAAATATTTCTACGCTCATCGGCGTAGGTTCTTCCATCTGCGGCGGCTCTGCTGTTGCTGCGACCGCACCGGTCATCGGTGCTGATGACGAAGAGATCGCGCAGGCTATCTCCGTTATTTTCCTGTTCAACGTCATCGCTGCGCTGGTATTCCCAACCTTGGGCGGTGTGCTCGGTCTGAGCAACGAAGGTTTCGGTCTGTTCGCAGGTACCGCGATCAACGATACCTCCTCCGTAACTGCTGCGGCAAGTGCATGGGACGGTCTGCATCCTGGTGCAAACACTCTGGACATCGCTACCATCGTTAAACTGACCCGTACTTTGGCGATCATTCCGATCACTTTGGTACTGGCTCTGTGGAAGAGCAGCAAAGCGAAAAAAGAAGGCGGCTCTGCACAGGCATTCAGCCTGAAACGCGCTTTCCCAACCTTTATCCTCTTCTTCGTACTGGCTTCCGTTATCACCACCGTCTGCACCATGTGCGGTGTGGAAGCATCCCTCTTTAAGCCACTGAAAGACCTGTCCAAGTTCTTCATCATCATGGCTATGGCAGCCATCGGCTTGAACACCAACATCGTAAAACTGATCAAAAGCGGCGGCAAGCCAATCTTCATGGGCTTCTGCTGCTGGACAGGTATCTCCTGTGTCAGCCTGCTGATGCAGAAAATTATCGGTCTGCTGTAAAAAAGAAATCCCTCTCCACGCGGAGAGGGATTTTTTATGTTTAGAGAGCTTTGCTGATGTAGTTCAGCTTGTTGGAGAGGATGCGCATGCGGTCTTTGTTGACCTTGCAGATCTGTCGGTCGTAGGTGTAGAAGCCGTTGATCTCTTCCTCCACGTCGGAGAGCTGGGTGTAGATACAGCCGCAGCAGCCATCCTGAATGGCTGGGAAGATCATGGCTTCGTACATTTTTTCGATCTTATCGGTCAAAGCCTCAGAGCTGCTGCAGGCTCCATAGCCGTACTGCTTGTCCTTGTTGTAGACATGTCCGTCCACCTTCATGGTGTAGCCGCCGCACTCGCTGACCAGCAGAGGTCGCTGCTGCGGTTTCAGTCGCTTCAGGCGGAAGTAGATGTGTTCGCTGTCGAAGTCGTTGTGCCTCTGAGCAAACCATCCGGAAGTGGAATCGTACAGTCGGCTTGGATCGGTGGCTTTTGCCAGTGCATACAGCTCATCGCTGTTGAACTGACCCCAGCCTTCGTTGAAGATGGTGTAAGCCACAACGGACGGATGAGAACGCAGGTAGCGCAGGGTGTTGAGCATCTGCTGACGGAAGAAAATCTCCCGTTTGCCGTAGTGTTTCTTTTTGTCGGAACGTCTGGTGAAGCCGATGGTCGGCAGGACGGTATCACGCAGGAAGGAGTAAGGTCCGCTGTTGACCATGTCCTGCATGACCAGCATACCCAGTCGGTCGCAGGCATAATAGAACTGCTGCGGCTCGATTTTGATGTGTTTGCGCAGCAGATTGAAGCCCAATTCCTTCATGCGCAGAACGTCGCGGTCGTATTCTTCCGGTTCTTTCGGCAGGAAAATGCCGTCGGAGAAGTAGCCCTGATCCAACACGCCGTGGAGGAAGATGGTTTCCCCGTTAAGAAGCACGCGGTTGGTACCGGATTTGAATTTGATCTCGATGGTTCGCAGAGCAAAGTAGCTTTCCACACGGTCTTCACCGGCAGTGATGACCAGCGGATAGAGGTGAGGATTTTCCGGTGTCCAGAGGATCGGATCTTCAATGAAAATGCGACCGCTGTTGGAATCGAAGGAAGTCTTTTTGCCGTCGATTTCCGCAGTGAAACCGCCGTCAATGCCTTCGAGGGTGATGGTGACAGAGTTTAAGTCACAGTCCAAGCTCATGTATTTGATGTGCTGCTGAGGAACTGCTTCCAGCCATATGCTCTGCCAAATACCGCTGACTGGAGTGTACCACATTCCGCCCGGATTTTTGGTTTGCTTGCCATAAGGATAGTCTGTGTCCAAGCGGTCGGTGACCAGAACTTTCAGCAGGTTGTCTGCGTCTTTATGGACCACGTCGGTGATGTCGAATGTGAAAGGCAGGTAGCCGCCGGTGTGGCTGCCCAGACGCTGACCGTTGAGCCAAACCTCGGCGATCTGGTCGACGGCATCGAAGTGCAGCAGACAGCGTTCATCACGGAACTGTTCCGGATAACGGAAGCTGCGTTCATAGCAGAACTGCTCCGGCACAGGCTGTCCAAAGCCGGACAGGCCGGACTGCGGCGGATATGGCACAGTGATCGGGCTGTTGTTCAGCATCCATGTGCCGTTGAGGCTTTTCCATTGTTCTCGTTTCATTTGAGGTCTTGGGTGGATATTCCAAGGAATGTTACTCATGATTCGAGCCTTCTTTCCTTTTTACTGCGTTGATGATGGCGTGCTTATACTGGCAGGTCTTATCCTGACAGTGTGCGCACTGCAGAGTTTTATTGGAACCGCTCCAGAAGCGTTCCGGGTGTTTGGCGTAAACCACTTCCCAGTGAATGAGCACCACAGCGGAAGTGAAGAATAAGCTCCAGCTGAAGAAGTTGCAGATAAACAGCATCGGGGTGAACATCATGAAATGTCCCCAATCGTAGATACGGCAGTTGACACAGCATTTGTTCTTCATGGTGAAGGTCTGGAAGGGACAGAAGAACAGGATGCAGATATAGTCGCAAAGGTAGAAAAAGACGGTCAGCATCAGCAGATCGGCGGTGACCAAAACCTTCAGCAGGTACAGCAGACCGATGACACCGTTGCCGATGAGCCACACCAGCATGACCACCCATGCACGGACATTCTGTGTCTGCACGTAGCGGAGCAGCTCGATTTCTTTATGTTCCTGAGGCTGATAGTGGCGCTGACAGGATTTACGCATGGCCATAGGCAGGCGTTCATGGGGGAAGAGGTGAGTCAGCATCATCACCATGAAGTTGAGCCACAAAATGTGCAGTAGGTTGACGCCCATCTGAATGGGCTGGGTCGCCAGACGGTACATCAGGTCCTTATCGTATAAGTATAGTGCAAAGACGCTGAAGAAAATCAGCAGACGGAAGAGAAAGTGCAGGGTCTGCCGCTTCAGCATCGGGGTTTTCTGAATCGCCATGGGAAGGTCCTTTCTAACAGTAGTTTTTACCACCCTATTATACTTTGATGCACAAGTATTTTCAACGGATTTGACAGAGTTTTGTTGAAAATATACGAAGAAAAAGAGGAGAAAACAGCAAAAAAGCAGCCCGCTTTTTGGGCTGCTTTTCTTATAAACGGATGAGATACTGTCGGATCTCGCTGTGTGGGTCGCTTGGGTCTTCCAAAACATTGCGGAGAAACTGAGCACCGCATCGTTCCATGGTTTTCCATGAAGCGATGTTGCTGCTGTAAGCACCGAGGAGAACCTCGGTGATGCCCAGTGCATTTGCTTCACGGAGCAGGGCTTGCAGCAGGAAGGTGGCGTTGCCTTTGCGGCGCTCCGACGGACGGATGCCGTAACCGATGTGTCCCCAAAGCTGACCGTCACTGTCAGTGAGCCAGTGGCGGAGATTGCCGACACCGATAAGCTGATCCTGTACATCGTCGTAAAGCCACCACGTAGTGTTGGCAGCATAGCCGCCAAGATTTTCGCCTCGTTCCACTTCTTCGCAGCGGTGGACCAGTGCGGCGAAATCCTCGGTGGATTCGTAGGGCAGGCTGAGCGTCCACGGAGCAAGTCGGGAACCGTCTGCCAGCCATTCTTCCATCATGGCACGATACTGCGCGTGGAAACGGGTATTGGGTTTGATAAGTTTCATGTTATTTTCTCACCAGCAGACAGATATTTTCGCAGTGGTCGGTGTGTGGGAACAGGTCCACCGGCTGGATTTTGGTGACGCTGTAACCCAGTTTGGTGATGAGGGCAAGGTCACGGGCCTGTGTGTTCGGGTCACAGGAGATGTAGACGATTTTCTTCGGTGCCATTTTTGCTGCTGCACGGAGGAAGTCCGGGGTGCTGCCGCTGCGTGGTGGGTCCATGAAGATGACGTCCACTTTCTCGCCGTCCATCGCAAGCTTGGACATGAACTTGGTGGCATCGTCCTCAAGGAAACGGGCATTGCTGATCTTATTGCGTTTGGCATTGTATGCAGCATCACGGACAGCGTCGCCATTGATCTCAACGCCCAGCACTTCCTTGCAGGAAGAAGCAGCGCACAGACCGATGGTACCGATGCCGCAGTAGGTGTCCAGCACGGATTCTTTGCCGCTGAGTTCCGCCATTTCGATGGCTTTGCGGTAGAGTTTCTCTGTCTGCACCGGGTTTACCTGATAGAAGGAACGGGAAGAAATGGAGAACTGCAGACCGCAGAGTTCGTCCACGATATAACCGCTGCCGTAGAGCACCTTGTAGTATGGGCTGAGGACAGCGGAGGTTTTCGCAGGGTTGATGTTCTGCACCACGGAGGTGACCTGTGGGGAACGTTTGCGCAGAGCTTTGACGAAGTTGCTGCTGCCCGGGAAGGTCTGCTGTGCGGTGACGATGGTGCAGAGCACTTCGCCGGTCAGGCGGCTGCTGCGCAGTACCACATGGCGGAGCAGACCGCTGCGGCGGTCTTCATCGTAGGCTTGCATGTGGCATTCTTTGGCCGCAAGAGCTACGGATTCCAGCACCTGATTGAGGCTTTCGTCCTGCAGCAGGCAATCCTTGACCGGAATGACACGGTGGCTGTTTTTGGCGTAAATGCCCAGCACGAACTGATTTTTGCCCACAGGAGAGAAGGTGGCGATGGCTTTGTTGCGGTAGTTGTAAGGTTCCTCCATGCCGATGATGGGAGCACAGCTGCCATAAGGAGCCATCAGTTTAGCCACGGCGTCCTGCTTTTTCTTCAGCTGTTTTTCGTATGGGAGCAGCAGCTGCTGACAGCCGCCGCAGGCTTTGACGTAAGGACAGGTTTTTACTGCCATGAAATCACTCTTTCTATGAAACCGCTACCAAATGAAAGGCAGCAGGCGGTATTTGACGTTGTTTTTGTATTCGGTATAGCCGGGAAGTCCTGCTTCCAGCACTTCTTCTTCGTTGCGGATGCGAGGTACCAGCAGAAGCGGATAAGGCAGCATCACGAGAAAAGCGGGAAGGGAGCCTAACACCAGCGGAATGGACAGGAACAGGAAAATAGTAGCCGTGTACATCGGATGGCGGACGATGCCGTAAAGACCCGTATCGATGAGTTTTTGACCTTCCTGCACTTCCACCGTGCGGGAGAGATAGGCATTCTCACGCATGACTTCCATGTACGCTCCGTAGGAGATCAGCAGAATGAGGCTGGCGAGGATGACCACGGAATTTGGCAGATGACTCCAGCCAAAGCGGAAGTCCAGTGCCGCCAACAAGAAACTTGCCATAAACTGCAGTGCCGACAGACTGACCACTTTTTGCTGGGTGCGTTCTTTTTCCTTGTGGTTCAGGCGCTTGGCAAGAAGCTCCGGTGCCTTCCACAGCAGTACCACGCCCAAAAAGAACATCGGTACAAAGAGCAGTCCAATGAACAGCCAGCCGTTGAGGTAGCGGATGCTTCCTGCAGGAAGAAAGAGCAGCAGAGCTACCGTCAGCAGTCCGATCAGGTACTTGCTCAGTGCGGAAATCAGTAATTTTCTGCTCATGAAATCGCCTCCTTGTTCTCTACTCATTGTAGCACGATTGCAAAAGAAAAGCCACCCTTTGCACAGGATGGCTTGCGTGCTTATTTGTCGCTGTCGCGGGAGATGCGGGAGCCGGTAGCTCCGCGCTGACCCTGATATTTTCCGCGGTAAGGATTGTCGGCTTTCTCGTCCATTTTGGCAAAGACCAGCTGACCCACACGGCGGCCTGCTTTCAGCTCGATGGCACAGCGGTTGGCGTTGAACAGCTCCAAGGTGATCTCACCTTCGAAGCCTGGGTCCACCCAGCCGGCATTCTGAATGAACAGACCCATGCGTCCGAGAGAACTTCTGCCTTCCACAAAGGCGGTCAGATCGTCCGGCAGTCGGAAATATTCCTTGGTGGTCGCCAGCACGAACTGTCCCGGAAGAAGGAGGTATGTGTCGGTGTGGATGGTTTTGTAGCTGATTTCGTTGTCCATGGTGATGATGCCGCTGGAGCTGTCCTCCACGATGGAGAAGCTGTCGCCCAAGCGGATGTCCACACTGGCAGGCTGGATCTGAGCGTCATCGATGGGTTCGATGCCCAGAGTGCCTTCTGCCAGCATGGCTTTGATGGTTTTATCGGATAAGATCATAGGTGCTCCTTAATATTTCACAATCAGTGGAATGACTTTCGCCATGATTTTGTACAGCGGAGTTTCCAGCTCTTTTCGGGCATTTTGCAGTTCTTCACGGATGGCGATGCCCTGTGGGCAGTGCTGTTCGCACTTGCCGCAGCCGATGCAGTTGGAAGCGGCGGTGGCGTCTTTACGCAGGACGGTGCATTTCAGATATTCCCACATGGCAGAGGAAGCTCCGTCGATCTGCTTGGTGTTGTAAGCGGAGAAGGTGCCCGGAATATCTACCAGCTTCGGACAAGGCATACAGTAGCCGCAGCCGGTGCAGCCCACCTTCATTTTCTCTTTGATGGCAGCAACAACGTCCTGCAGCAGAGCTTCGTCGGCGTCGCTGAAGTCATCGGCATGGGCAGAGTGGGCAACGGCACAGTTTTCTGTCACCATTTCCATGGAGTTCATACCGGAAAGTACAGTGGTAACTTCCGGCTGATTCCACAGCCAGCGGAAAGCCCATTCAGCCGGGCTGCGTTTCACAGGGTGGTTTTCGAAGAGTTTCACTGCCTTACCTGGCAGGTTGTTCACCAGTTTGCCGCCGCGGAGAGGTTCCATGATCATCACAGGCAGACCCTTGCGGTGAGCATGCTGCAGACCGGTTTTGCCTGCTTGAGAGTGCTCATCCAGGTAGTTGTACTGGATCATGCAGAAGTCCCAGTCGTAGGCATCCACCAGCTGACAGAACATGGCGGAGTTTCCGTGGTAGGAAAAGCCGATCTGACGGATGGCACCGCTGGCTTTCTTTTCTTCGATCCAGCGGTCGATGCCCATGGCTTTCAGACGCTCCCAGGTTTTCACGTCGGTGAGCATGTGGAGAAGATAGTAGTCGATGTGGTCGGTACGCAGACGCTTCAGCTCTTCCTGAAAGAGCTTTTCTGCGCCTTCCACGGATTTGATGAGGTAGTGAGGAAGTTTGGTGGCGATGTTCACCTTGTCACGGATGCCGGTCTTCTCAAGGATCTTACCCAGTGCGGCTTCGTTGCCCGGGTAGATGTAAGCGGTGTCGAAGTAGTTAACGCCGGCTTTGTAAGCCGCCATGACTTCCTTCTCCGCTTTGTCCAAGTCAACGGAGGCACCGTTTTTGCTGAAGCGCATACAGCCGTATGCCAGCACAGACAGGTCGTTGCCGTATTTATCCTTGCGGTATTGCATCGTCAATCTCCTTTGTGAGAGATTTCATCTGTTCCAGCAGATGGTTCTGTTCCGAGAACAGGTCGTAGAGGGTATCCTGAGCCAAAACGCCGCGGAGCAGCTCTTTCGGCAGCAGACCCTGTTCGTCGGCTTCGTAAGCTGCCAGCCACTGTGGGCTGCTGTACCAGTCGGACAGCTCCTTCAGCAGAGGCAGTACCGCTTCATAAGCCTCTAAAGCGGCAGAAAGCTGCTCCACAGCGGGAGCAGCCTGTCGATACAAGGTTTCCATGTGTTCGATGGTTTTGATCATGGTATCTCCTTAAAAGGCGATCAGTCCGTAGAAGGACAGCTTGCCTTCTTTGTAGTCGTAGTCCATGCCGCAGCGCTCAGCCAGTGCCTTCACATAGACACAGTAAGCGGAGAGGCAGGAGAATTTCAAATCTGGGTAGCGGCAAGGTTCGCCGTCTACGATGGCGCAGACCGGGCAGAGATTGCAGCCGCTGGCACCGGCCATAACTGCAGAAGCCTTCTGCTGACGGATGGCGGACAGAATGTTCAGCTGTGCTTTATTATGGGCAGCTTTTGCGGCTTTTACCATCGTTTCGTCGCGCCAATCGGGAATATCCCAGGTGCTTTGCAGCACCAAAGCCTGCGGATGAGCCATGATACGCTCTTTCATCTCGTCGGGAGAGCCGCAGTCCGGTGGGCAGGAGTAGTTGATACCGTACTTGCCGCAGAGGTTTTCCTCGCAGAAAGGACGGAAGGATGGATCAAAGATCAAGTCCATGGTCGGGATGAGGGCAGCTTTGGAGTAGCCTTCTGCGGCAGCCATGTTCAGCAGAGTGGACGGAGCCAGAGGGTCCAGCTTCTGTGCTTCGGCAAAGAGAAGCGGCGTTACGTTTGGGTAGGTCAGCTCCGCAGGAAGGCTGTCAAAGAGGGAAACCTCCTGCATTTCGCTGTCCGGCAGAGAGCCGAGCTGCTGAATGTCCGCGCGGAATACTGCACCGTAAGCAGAGCCTTCATCGGTGTAGCCCAGATAGTCGCAGACCGGGGTGAGGATGGCATCGGTGACGCCGCTTTCCTCAAACAGCTCGCGTCGTGCAGCCTGCAGGGGAGTTTCAGCGGCTTCGATGTGACCGCCCTGTGTTTCCCAAGTGGAACGGAGCTTGTGGCGGCTCAGCAGCAGTTTGCCGTTGCAGAAAGAGCAGACAACAACAAATTTCAGCTCAGCCTGTGAGCCGAAGGGATAGAGTTTGCACTGTAAATCAGAACGTGGGGGCATGGGAACACCTGCCTTCTATTTATATTCTTCCAGCACCTGTTTCAGCAGAACAGGGTCGTCGGTCATGATGCAGTCGCAGCCCAGCTCGATGAGGTGGCGCATTTCGTCGGCATCGTTGATGGTCCAGTACTGTACCGCAATGTTGCGGCGATGTGCACGGCGGATGAGGCTTGCGCTGTCCAGTGGAACAGTGATGCCCAGCTCGTAGGAAGTTGGGATCTGCAGGCAGGCAAAGTCGCCGTTGTCAAAGAGGTTCACGCCAAAATACTGGGTCAGTACAAATTTTGCAGCGGTACCGGTCGGTGCACCGCGGAACAGTTCAGGGTAGGAGCTTTTCAACTCTTCCTCGATCTCGTCGTGGAAAGTACCGACTACGATCTGATCCATGTAGTCAGGATACTGCTGCAGGGTTTCGTAGAGGATGCGGCAGGCTTCCTTGCCGAGTTCGCCGTCATTTTTGATCTCTACGATAAAGAGCAGGTCAGAGTGGGTTCTGTAGAATTCTTCAAAAAGCTCATCAACGGTAGCGATCTGCAGACCCTGTGCTTCAAAATCAGTCACATCTTTGTAAATGCGCTGACCTTTTTCATCCTCGAAGTAGTAACCGAAGTTGTACTGATGCAGTTCATCCAGGGTCATATCTTCGATGTAGTGGCGTTTTTCTTTGTCTTTGCAGAGAGCTTTTACCTCGTCAAGAGTCAGATTGCCGTTGACATTGCAGGTTTCGTCGATGTAGGAGTCGTGGTTGTAAACCAGGTAGCCGTCTTTGGTGAGATAAAGATCGCTTTCGATGACTTCGGCGCCGAGGTTGTTCACCGCTTCACGGAAGGCAAGCAGGGTGTTTTCCGGGTTGCTTTTGCCGCCGCCGCGATGAGCTGCGATCATTGGAAGCTCACCGTCTTCCAGTACGAACGGATTGTTCTCCACGTTTTTCTTCGGCGGGATGAGGTTGATCACCGCAAAGAAAACAAAGAGTACAGCCAACAGGATAGTGAGGATTTTCAGATATTTTTTCATGGAAGTCACCTTATTTCCCTTCAGAATAGAAAATGCGGGCGATCAGCAGGCTCAGGATGCTGCTGAACAGGAACAGCACGCCCAAAATGCCCAGCAGCAGAGTCACGAAAGGCTTGCCGGCTTCCTCACGGAAGACCAGGCTGATGCCGTTGTCGGTGACGAAGTGGTACATGAAGAAATCCAGTGCAAAGATCAGCAGGGACAGTCCGTAGGACAGGCGGGAGAGTTTCAGGAATTTTTGTTTCATTGTTTATGGTCCAATCTGTGTGTTGATTTATTTACGAGTAAAGAGAGCCACGGTTTCTACGTGGGCAGTGCGTGGGAAGAGGTCCACCGGTACGGCGCGGACCGCTTCGTAGCCCAGTTTTTCCAGCTCTTTGGCGTCACGGGCAAGGGAAGCCACGTTGCAGGAGATGTAAACCACCTTCTGCGGAGCCATGGTCTGGATGGCTTCCAGTACGTCCTGGCTGCAGCCTTTGCGAGGTGGGTCCACCACGATAACATCCGGCTGCAGACCTTCGGAAGCCAGCATCTGTGCAGCTTCACCGGCATCTGCGCAGAGGAAGCGTGCATTGTCGATACCGCAGTTGCGAGCGTTTTCTTTTGCGTTTTCCACAGCGTCCGGAATGATCTCTACACCGATGAGCTGGCGTACACGCTCAGCCATGGACAGACCGATGGTGCCGGCACCGCAGTACAGGTCCACCAGCAGTTCGTTGCCTTTCAGATCAGCCATGTCCGCAGCAAGACCGTAAAGTTTCTGCGCAGCCTGACGATTGACCTGATAGAAGCTCAGTGGGGACAGCTTGAAGGACACACCGCAGAGGGTGTCTTCGATGGTGTCGCTGCCGTAGATGGTGATGCACTGTTCGCCGAGGATGACGTTGTCGCGGCGACGGTTCACGTTGAGAACGATGGAAGCAATGTCTGGGCAGAGAGCCAGCAGACCCTTCACGTAGTCGTCAGCGTGAGGGAGTTTGCTGCCGTTGAGGACAAGGCAGACCATGACCTGACCGCTGACTTCGCCGTAGCGCAGGTAAATATGACGCAGCAGACCTTTGCCGCTTTCTTCGTCGTAGATGGAGATGCCCTTTTCTTCAGCGAAGGTCTGGCTGTATTCGATGATGTCTTTGTAGAACGCAGGCTGCAGAGCACAGTCAGCGCATGGGATCACGCGGTGGCTGCGTTTTGCGAAGAAGCCGGCCAGCACCTTGCCGTTTTCCAGACGGACAGGGTACTGTGCTTTGTTGCGGTAGCCGTTGACCAGCGGAGAACCGACGATGGCGTCGCAGTCGATGGACAGACCGCCGATGCGCTGCAGGGTATCGCGGACGAATTCCGCTTTATGCACCAGTTCCTGTTCGTAGCTGATGTGACGGAAGGAACAGCCGCCGCATTTCTGGTACACGCCGCAGTCAGGATTTACGCGGGTGAGAGCAGGCTCCAGAATCTCTTCGATTTTGCCGAAGCCGAAGGATTTCTGCAGTTTCACCACACGCAGGCGCAGTTTATCGCCTACTGCGGAATATGGGACAAAGAGGACAAAGTTATCTATTTTTGCGATGCCGTTGCCATCGGAGGACATAGCCACGATCTCAGCATCGATGATATCGTTTTTCTTTAACATTTTTCTCCAACCTTTCTTGTTGTCAGCGTGGAAAGCAGATATAATTAAGTATAACACAAATTTGATGGGAACGGAACTGCTGATTTTCCGTTTCTATAAAATGTAAGGAGAGATGATTCCATGGTAAAATACGAATACGTGAACCACAACATCAACGGCTTCTTCGGAGCAGGTTCTCTGGAGCATCGGGAAATCATCGACGAATATGCGGCAAAAGGCTATCGTTACGTCGGTTTTGTGCCTACTGACATGAACGGTCACGGCAAAATCCTTGCCATCGATCTGATTTTCGAAATCGAAGAGTAAAATATCCCAAAACTTTTTCTGAAATCCTCTTTTCTCTTGTGAATTTTATGCTATAATGATAAGTGGAACGGAAAATTCCGCAATCTGAAATTTTACACGGAGGGATTCCTATGTCTTGGAAAAACTTAGAGGCTAAAATTGACGCTTACATCGAAGCGAACAAAGCAAACATTATCAACGATATCACCACTCTGGTTAAATACCCATCTGTAAGCTCCGACGCTGTGGACGGCGCTCCATTCGGCGAAGAATGCAAAAAAGTTCTGGACAAAGCTCTGGAAATCTGCGACAGCTACGGCTTCGCTACCAAAAACTACGATTACTACGCTGGTTCCGCATCCATCGGTACCGCTGAAAAAGAAATCTCCATCATGGGCCATCTGGACATCGTTCCTGTTGGCGACGGCTGGAGCAACGACCCTTACACCGTAGTGGAAAAAGAAGGCTACCTCTACGGCCGCGGCGTTGACGACGATAAAGGTCCTCTGGTTCTGGGTCTGTACGCTCTGAAATTCCTGAAAGAGCACGACATTCCTCTGAACTACACCTACCGTCTGGTTATGGGTTGTAACGAAGAAACCGGCATGAGCGACGTTGCAAAACTGCTGGAAATGGAAAAAACTCCTACCTTCATGTTCACCCCAGACGCTGGCTTCCCAGTGATCAACGGCGAAAAAGGTATCATGGGCGCTACCGGTAAATTCACCACCGATGGCACTCATATCATCAACTTCTGCGGCGGCTCTGCTTCCAACATCGTTAATGACCTGTGCACCGCTACCCTGAAAGGCATCAAAAAAGAAGATCTGGGCGAACTGTGCCCATGCAAATTCGAAGTGGTTGACTGCGAATGCGGCTGCGGCGTGAAACTCACCGCAAAAGGCGTTGCTTCCCATGCTGCTGCTCCTGCAAACTCCACCAATGCGATCTACCTGCTGGCTGAAAAACTCAGCACCGTAGAAGCTCTCACCGAAGCTGAAAGAGAATGCATGGCGAAAATCGCTGCTACTCTGGCTGACTACAACGGCGTTGGTCTGGGCATCGACTGCGAAGACGAACCATCCGGCAAAATCACCCACGTTTCCGGTATCGCTTCTCAGGAAGGCACCGTGATCACTCTGGACTACAACATCCGTTACCCAGTTCTGGCAAAAGGCTGCGAACTGAAAGAACGTCTGGAAAACCATGCAAAAGCTCATGGCTTCGTAGGCGAAGTTTACAACGACAGCAAACCAAGCTACCGTGCAGCTGACACCGCTGAAGTAAAAGCTCTGCTGAGCGCTTACATCGACGTGACCGGCAACGACGCTACCCCACAGGTAATGGGCGGCGGTACTTACGCTCGTAAATTCCCTAACGCTGTTGCGTTCGGTCCTGGCTTCCCAGGTACTCCAAACCCAGCAGGCGCAGGCAAAGGCGGCGCTCATCAGATCGACGAGTGCATCTGCATCGAAAATATGTGGAAAGCTCTGAAAGTTTACATCGCAGCTCTGCTGAACCTGAACGAACTCTCCCTGTAATCGCAAACAAAAAAGCCACCCTTTCGAGGGTGGCTTTTTTTATTTGATCGCTTTTCCATTAAGGACAGCCTCTACGAGAGTTTCGCCTTCGTAGACCAGCTTCAGGGAGAAGAAGGGAACATCCTGCTCCAGCAGGTCGAGGAAGATGCGGTCGCCTTCCCACATGGGCAGGGAGTAGAGCTGTTCCTTCGGCAGCCACTGCAGGTCGCCTTCGTCGCAGGTTTTCAGCTCTCCGTGGAAGCCGTCAGCATGGAAGAGGTGCATGTATTCCGTTGGCCAGCGGTCGGAAACAAAAGTCACCAATCCGCGGTAACGGTAGGAGTCCAGCGTCAGACCGGTTTCCTCCAGAGCTTCGCGGAGGACGCAGTCTTCCGGGCTTTCCTTGTCCTCAAATTTTCCGCCGATGCCGATCCATTTATCTTTATTTTCGTCGTTTTCTTTCTTGATGCGGTGGAGCATCAGATAGCAGCCGTCCTGCTCGATGTAGCAGAGGGTGGTTTGTTTCATGAGGCGCTTTCCTTTCTGTGGGGAGATGGCTCTATTATACCACGCTGCGGCGAAGAAATCCTATAAAAATCAAAGGATTCGGGAGGATTCTGAAAAAAATGGGGCAATAATCAAAGCAGAGGGTGCCTTTTTGGCGAGATTCACGGAATAATTCAGAAAAATCACGGAATCCATTGACTTATTTTCTAATTATGTTATAGTATGATTGATATTTTTGGCATCTACAAATTTATCAGTGTGCGGCGAGAGATCACCACACGAATCACAGATGCTCAGAGGTACCGCCTAAAAACGGGCCGCGCTCCACAAGCGGTCACGATTAGTTCAAGCCTTTTGCGGGAAGCGGTGCAACGGCTCTGTGGGTTAGCAGGGTTTTTTAAGGGGGAAATCCCCGGTTACCTGTTCGACTAAAATCCGCAAAGGGGGATGCAATAAATGAAAGAGAATATTTTGATCAGTCTGAAGGACCTCGTTGTAGAGTTCGAGGACGGACATCGTGTATTGAAAGGCATCGACCTCGATATTCACGACGAGGAGTTTGTCACATTTTTAGGCCCATCCGGTTGTGGTAAGACCACCACACTGCGTATCATCGGCGGTTTTGCCGAGCCTACGGAAGGTGACATTTTTTTTGATGGGAAGAAGATCAACGGTCTGCCGCCTCATAAGCGCAACATCAACACCGTTTTCCAGCGTTATGCGCTGTTCCCACATCTGAATGTATTCGATAACGTAGCATTTGGTCTGAACATCAAAAAGATGGACAAGAAGATCATTGCCCGTAAAGTAAAAGAAATGCTGGAGCTGGTAAACCTCTCCGGTTTCGAAAACAGAAATATCAACCAGCTTTCCGGCGGTCAGCAGCAGCGTGTTGCCATCGCAAGAGCGCTGGTCAATGAACCAAAAGTGCTTCTGCTGGACGAGCCTCTGGGCGCGCTGGACCTGAAGCTCCGTAAAGATATGCAGACCGAGCTGATGCGTATCCAGAAAAGCCTGAAGATCACCTTCATCTACGTTACCCACGACCAGGAAGAGGCTCTGACCATGTCTGACCGTGTGGTTGTTATGAAGGATGGCCAGATCCTGCAGATCGGTACTCCGCAGGATATTTATAACGAGCCTGTCAACGCCTTCGTTGCAGACTTCATCGGTGAAAGCAACATCATCGACGGCGTTATGTACGAAGACTACGAAGTTGAATTTGCCGGACAGGCCTTCAAATGTGTGGACAAGGGCTTTGAGCCAAACGAACGCGTTGACGTTGTCATCCGTCCGGAAGATATCATCGTAGGCGACTACGAAACTTCTCCGATCAGCGGTGTGGTAGAATCTGTCGTGTTCAAAGGCGTACATTACGAGATCACTGTGGATGCCCACGGTTATAAATGGCTCATTCATTCCACACAGAGTCAGGAGGTTGGCGCGCTGATCGGCATGAACGTGAAGCCT
>JAZQXX010000061.1:0-3964 GCA_045633085.1 Negativibacillus sp.
CTAAGTCTCCTGCTTCCAGCAGCAAAATATCACCAGGCACTACTTCACGAGCAGGAATCTCCAGTTTCATACCATTACGCATTACTTTTGCATTTGGTGCGGACATTGCCTTCAGGCTTTCCAGAGATTTTTCTGCCTTAAAATGCTGCCAGGTACCCAAAACTGCATTCAGAACAATTACCGCCAAAATAACCAAGGTGCTTTCTGTATTGCCGGTCACTGCGGAAATTACTGCGGTGATCATCAGAATGATAACCAGCAGATCCTTAAACTGTTCCAGAAAGACCTGGAACACGCTTTTTTTCTGCTCCTCGGCCAGCACATTATAACCGTGGATCTTGTGCTGTTCTTCTACCTGTGCAGAGCTAAGACCATCACGTCCTACATCGTACTGTTCCATAACTTCTTTCGCTTCCTGTCGGAATGCCTGTTTCTTGTTTTCCATTTCAATTCCTCCTAAATGTCGTTTGCTGCCAAAATAAAAAAGCAGCGATGGATCCGGAAGACGGAATTCCAAGCTGCTTTATTTTTCCAATTCTGGTGTATTTTATGTATAGAAGGATATGAAAAAAGACCTTCCGGCGGTTCCAGAATCAGCAAATAACGCTTGGAAACCACATGAAAAGTCTTGTTACCAACAAATTGGCACACAGAGCAGATGATCGTATGATCAACGGGAATGTTGCTGCTGTGTTAAAAAACTACTCCCTTTTATGGGTATCATCTTCGATTTGAGTTCAGTATAGCAATAATTTTTTTTAGCGTCAATAGGTTTTTGTTACTTTACAGAAACTTTACTTTTTCGGTCAAACTTGCTATCATTAGTTTATAGTTAGGTTTCTTAAGCACAAGTAAGGAGGTGATTTTCATGCTGCAGATTCAAAATCTCACCATATCTCATAAAAAAGATTTACGCACGATTTTGGAAAATTTTTCTTTCAGTTTGAATCCCGGTGACAAAGCAGTGCTCATCGGAGAAGAAGGCAACGGGAAATCCACTCTGCTGCGCTGGCTGAATGACCCTAACTCCGTCGAAAGTTATGCTGACGTCAGCGGACAGCGCATTGTCAGCGGTGAAACCCTCGGCTATCTGCCGCAGGAACTCCCCTCTGAAGATCGTTCCAAAAGTATATACGAATACTTCTGCCAGTGTGAAAGTTTCTTCGATCTTACCCCTAAGGAACTGGGACAGTTGGCCGCACAATTGTATCTCCCCTCCGATTTCTTCTATGATGATCAGCTTGTGGGCAGTTTATCCGGCGGCGAAAAGGTAAAAGTGCAGTTAGCACGGCTGTTGATGTCCCAACCAAGCATTCTGCTGCTGGACGAACCTTCCAACGATTTGGACCTGGAAACTTTGCGCTGGTTAGAGGAGTTTATTCGGGACTGCTCGCAGTCTGTACTGTTCATCTCCCACGATGAGATCTTGATCTCCCGCTGTGCCACTGTTGTCATCCACTTAGAGCAGCTGCGCAGAAAAACACTGAGCCGTTACACCGTCTTTCACGGCTGCTACGATGAATATATCAGCCAACGAACTGCACAGTTCCAAAATCAGGAACGTGAAGCACTCAACGACCAACGTCAGGAAAAAATCCGGGAAGAAAAGTTCCGCCGCATTTACCAGCAGGTAGAACAAGCTCAGGCCAATGTGTCCCGGCAGGACCCTCACACAGGCCGGCTTTTGAAAAAGAAAATGAAAGCTGTTAAATCCATGGAAAAGCGCTATGAGCGTCAGCGTGAGGATTTACGTCAGCTTCCGGAAGAGGAAGAAGCCATTTTTCTTCGTTTTGGGCAGGATATTTCTATTCCAAACGGTAAAATCATGGCCGATTATTCCTGTAAGGAATTAAGAACCATGGACGATGGACGCACTTTGGCGAGAAATATTGCTCTCCTTATAAAAGGTCAGCAGAAAGTCTGCATCATCGGACGTAATGGCTGCGGAAAAACTACCCTCCTTCGAAGTATCGCTCAAGAGCTCCTGCAGCGCAGCGACATCAAGGCCGCATACATGCCGCAGAATTATGAGGACCTGTTGGAGCTTGACCAAACCCCTGTGGACTTCCTTGCTCCAAGCGGTCACAAAGATGACATCACCCGTGCCAGAACATGGCTGGGTTCCATGAAATACACACCACAGGAAATGGAACATCCTATCCGTGAACTGTCCGGCGGTCAGAAGGCAAAGGTTCTTCTCTTGAAAATGAGTTTCTCCGGTGCTGAGGTTCTTATCCTTGACGAACCGACCCGAAACTTCTCCCCTCTGTCTGCACCTGTCATCCGTGATGTTTTACAGCAATTCGGCGGTGTCATCCTCAGTATTTCCCATGACCGAAAATATATCAGCGAAGTTTGCGACCATATTTACCGTCTGACACCAGACGGTCTTGTGCCCGTCGACCATTTCGAAGTATAAAAAGCCTCCGAACAATCGGAGGCTTTTTCTTATTCAAACAACTCTTTCAAACTCTCGTAATTCTGCGCTGTCATCAGTGCATGTTCTTCGCAGCCTTTCAGAGCTACTGTAAAGGTCCAGCGACCGTACGGCTCAACGCGGCTGATGCAGGACAGATTGATAATGTACGATTTGTGGCAGCGGAAGAATTCCGTTGGATTCAGCTTCACTTCGATATCGGATAACGACGCCGAACTTTGGAACACCTCATCCTTCGTCACAATACGGGTAACACCGTCGATCCGTTCAAGCATGATAATTTCTTTGGTATCCACAAAGAAGACCTGATCTTTGCCTTTCAGCATCAGCTTATCTTTGAAACGTTCCGTCTGAAGAACAGAGTCTGCAACATCGGGAAATTCTGCTTTTGGGAAGTTCTCCTTCAGTTTGTTCAAGGTACGAACGACCCTCTCCATATTGAACGGTTTTACCAGATAATCGAAGGCGTAAATTTCAAATGCGTTGGCCATGTACTCGCTGTGCGCCGTCGCAAAGACGATTTTCACCTTTGGATTCAGCTCAGTCAGCAGTTTAGCGCAGTCCAAACCGCTTTCACCACCCAAATCAATATCCACGAAGGCTACATCCGGCTTGTAGCGGCTGAATTCGGTCATGGCTTCTGCAAAACTTCCGCTTTCCGCCACAACTTCAAAACCATCCTGTTTTTCGATGATTTTCCGAAGAATCTTGCGGATCTCCGGCTCATCTTCAATTAAAATCACTTTGATCATTGCGGTGACCTACTTTTTAGCATAAGCCTCTGCGCCGCTGCCGATACCTTTTTTCATCTGAGTATCAGCCTGAATATTCTGCATCTGGTAGTAGTCCATAACGCCAAGCTTGCCGCTGCGCAATGCTTCTGCCATTGCGCGAGGAACTTCCGCTTCTGCTTTTACAACAGCAGCCTCTGCTTCTACAACAGCTGCACGCATTTCCTGTTCCAGAGCAACTGCCATAGCACGGCGTTCTTCTGCACGAGCCTGTGCGATCTTGCTGTCAGCTTCTGCCTGCAGGGACTGCAGATTTGCGCCGATATTACGGCCGATATCCACGTCTGCAATGTCGATGGAGATAATTTCATAAGCAGTACCGGAGTCCAAGCCTTTGTTCAGCAGAGCTTTGGAGATCTCATCTGGATTTTCCAGTACGGAAGCGTGTTCCAAAGAAGAACCAACCGTTGTAACGATACCTTCACCGATTCGTGCCAGTACAGTAGATTCACCTGCACCACCGATGAGGCGGTCGATATTAGTACGAACAGTTACACGAGCTTTTACCAGCAGCTCGATACCGTCTTTAGCTACGGCGGAGATTGGGGTAGTTTCGATAACTTTTGGAGTTACGCTCATTTTTACCGCTTCGAACACATCACGACCTGCCAGGTCAATGGCAGAAGCCTGTTCGAAAGTCAAAGAGATACCTGCGCGTTCTGCAGCAACCAGTGCATTCACAACGCTGTCCACATTACCGCCAGCCAACAGGTGTGCTTCCAGCTGATTTGCTTTC
>JAZQXX010000062.1:0-20249 GCA_045633085.1 Negativibacillus sp.
GCGTACGTCCGATCGACCAGCATATCAAAGGCTTCGAGGCACTTGGTGCGGAAATCACCACTGACTACGGCTTCATTCATGCAACTTCTCCGCAGCTGTACGGTTCCCACATCTATCTGTACGTGGTTTCTGTTGGTGCGACCATCAACATCATGCTGGCTGCAGTAAAAGCAAAAGGCTTGACCATCATCGAAAATTGTGCGAAAGAGCCTCACATCGTTGACTTGGCAAACTTCTTGAACTCCATGGGTGCTGACATCCGCGGTGCAGGTACTGACGTGATCAAGATCCACGGTGTGGATATTCTCCACGGTACCACCTATTCCATCATCCCTGACCAGATTGAAGCCGGCACTTACATGACCATGGCTGCTGCTACTGGTGGTGATGTTCTCATCAAAAATGTTATTCCAAAACACTTGGAATCCATTACCGACAAACTGCTGCAGGCTGGCGTTGAAGTTTTGGAATACGATGATTCCATCCGCATCCGCCGCAGCAACCCACTGAAAAAAGTCAATGTAAAAACCCTGCCTCATCCTGGTTTCCCAACCGATATGCAGCCACAGATGACCACTCTGCTGTCTATCGCACAGGGCATCAGTATTGTTACCGAAGGCGTTTGGGATAACCGCTTCAAATACGTGGATGAATTGGCTCGCATGGGTGCAAAAATCCAGGTTGACGGCAAAGTTGCTGTTGTAGAAGGCGTTCCTCACTTGAGCGGTGCACCTGTTAAAGCAACTGACCTTCGTGCCGGTGCAGCACTGCTGCAGGCAGCACTTTGTGCACAGGGCACTTCTGTACTGGAAGATATCCACTACATCGAACGCGGCTACGAAGACATCATCCCTAAACTGCAGAGTCTGGGCGCAAACATTAAAAAAATCAACACTCCAGATTCCGCTATTCCACAGGCACAGTAAGCACATCAAGGCCGGACAGGTCCACCTGTCCGGCCTTTTTCTTAATAAAAGTTGAAAGGAGGCTCTCTATGGCTGAACTTTGCCCTCTTGGCAGCGGCAGCAACGGGAACAGCACCCTCATTCGCAGCGGAAGCACATCCATTCTTGTAGATGCCGGTTTGAGCTGCAAAGCCATCTGCGCCGGATTGGAGCAGGTCGGCTCCCATTACGAGCATTTGGATGCGATTTTTCTTACTCACGAACACTCGGACCATATCAAGGCTTTGCCGGTCCTGCTGAAAAAATTGACCTGTCCAGTTTATGCGACAGAGGCTGTTTTGGACTATATTCGCAAAAACTTGAAAATCCCTGCACACACAGCATTGGTTCCCCTTGAAAACAAAGCTTTGGAACTCCACGATTTTGAGATTCGTGCTTTTTCCACTCCTCACGACAGTGTGGGCAGTGTGGGGTATCAGTTCCGTACACAGGACGATAAGCTTTTGGCTGTAGCTACTGACTTAGGTCATATGACCGATGAAATCATGAGCTTCCTTCTCCCTTGCAAAACGGTTCTTTTGGAGTCCAACTACGACGAGGGTATGCTGATGTGTTCCTCTTATCCATACATGCTGAAGCGTCGTATCGCTTCTTCCGTAGGGCATTTGTCCAATTTGGACTGTGCCTCTACCGCTGTTACTTTGGCTCAAAATGGTGTGGAGCACTTGATCTTAGGTCACTTGAGCCAAAACAACAACCTTCCCGAACTGGCTTACACTGCAACCAAAAATGCACTGGATCTTTCCGGCTTCTCTGCTGTGGATCTGCAGGTTGCAAGACGCTCCCAAGTCAGCGAACCTATCAAATTCTAAGGAGGCACACTATGCTGAAAATCGACTTGATCACTGTCGGAAAATTGAAAGAGGATTATCTTCGCAAAGCCTGCGATGAATACCAGAAACGCCTGTCCTCCTACTGCAAGCTGAACATTCTTGAGCTTCCGGAAAGCAAACTTCCGCAGGATCCATCTCCTGCGCAGATTGCGGACTGTATCGAAAATGAAGGTCAGACTATCCTGTCCAAAATCCCAGCACAGAGCTATGTCATCACCATGTGCATTGAAGGCGAGATGCTCTCCTCTCCACAGCTTGCGCAAAAAATCTCTGCTGCACAGGTTCAGGGGGCAAGCCATATTTCCTTTATCATCGGCGGTTCTTGGGGTCTGTCTGAGAAAGTTAAAAAGATGTCCCAGCTCCGTTTGTCCATGTCCCGCATGACCTTCCCACACCAGTTGGCACGTGTCATGGTGCTGGAACAGCTGTATCGCGCCTGTGCCATCAACAACAACTCCAAATACCACAAATAAACCTCGTTCTTTCGCCGAAAAATGGTAGATGCTCAGAGGCTTTTTACAACTACTTACCCAAAATTTTAATTTTAATTGATAGAAGTATCGCAATCACTTGAAAATTGTTTTATAATATAGATGTCGAAATTTGTATCAGAGTCCCCGGACTCTATGAACAATGATCATTGAGGAGGAAGATCCCTATGGCAAACAAAAATGAAGTTTCCATTCCAGTCGGTATGCTCAGCGTAGTAGGCATGAGAGGCTGCGAAGATATGTGCAGCAAAGTCGATGCTTACCTGTCCGAATGGCGCGCAGCTCGTCACGGCAAACTGACTGCTGACGCTGATTTCAACGGTTACATCCGTGATTCTTATCTGCTGAAAACCAAATGCCCACGTTTCGGTTCCGGTGAAGCAAAAGGTACCATTCTGGAATCCGCTCGCGGCCATGATATTTTCATCGTATGCGATGTATTCAACTATGGTGTTACCTATGATATGTACGGCATGAAAGTGCCAATGAGCCCAGATGACCACTTCCAGGATATCAAACGTGTTATCGCTGCTATCGGTGGTAAAGCTCGCCGTATCAACGTAATCATGCCAATGCTGTACGAAGGCCGTCAGCATAAACGTTCTACCCGTGAATCTCTGGACTGCGCACTGGCTCTGCAGGAACTGGTAAACATGGGTGTTGAAAACATCATCACCTTCGACGCTCACGACGCTCGTGTACAGAACGCTATTCCACTGAGAGGCGGCTTCGAAAGCGTACAGCCTACCTATCAGTTCGTAAAAGCTCTGGTAAACAATGTTCCTGACCTCGACCTGAGCAAACTGATGATCATCTCCCCTGACGAAGGCGGTATGGGTCGCTGCATGTACTACTCCTCCGTCCTCGGCGTTGACCTGGGTATGTTCTACAAACGCAGAGACTACTCTGTTATCGTAAACGGCCGTAACCCAATCGTTGCTCATGACTTCTTGGGTTCTGATGTTACCGGTAAAGACCTGATCGTTGTTGACGATATGATCTCCTCCGGCGACTCCGTTCTGGATATCGGTAAAAAACTGAAAGCTGCTGGTGCAAACCGCATCTTCATCTGCACCACCTTCGGTCTGTTCTGCAACGGTCTGGAGAACTTCGACAAAGCTCACGAAGCTGGTCACATTACCAAAGTCTTCACCACCAACCTGAACTACCGTCCACAGGAACTGATCGACCGTCCATGGTACCAGGAAGTTGATATGTCCAAATATATCGCTTACCTCATCGATACCCTGAACCACGACGAATCCATCAGCAGCCTGCTGGAACCTGTTCACAAAATCAACCAGCTGCTCACCGAAAAAGGTCTCAAAAAATAATCGCACTTTTTACTCCTCCGCAGTTGCGGAGGAGTTTTTTTGCAATAAAAAGGGAGCTTCCCATTGGGAAGCTCCCTTTTACTTTTATTTTAGAAACCGATGGTCAAACGGCTTCCGTATTCCGTGAGGAATGGGGTCATTTCCATGCATTTCAGCTCAGCGGAAGTTTTTCCTTCCAAAATCCGTGGGCAATACTGCTCACAGTAAGCTTTCATGGAAACTGTATTTTCCAATTCCTTAATGTCGTTCCAATACCAGTATTCCTCTGTCATCGGAACTGCCTTTGTGATTTTATATGCATAACCCTTTTGGTATTCCGGGTTTTCTGCAATCATCACTTCTGAAGTGTCATTGAGCCATGCTTTTTCTTCATGGGTCAGAATGTACGGAACGATGAAGTTATTATTTTTCACCATCTGCTCTGCAACAACAGTACGGTCAACGAAGTACTGAGTGTTGCTGATATGCAAACCATCTCCGTTGTCGACAAACAGGTCTACCACATACTGATTTCCACGACCACTGTCCACAGAAGTTGCGTGTTCTGCAAGGACACGCAGGGTTTCCATATCGGTCAGTTCACGGTCTTCAACATAGTAATCGTACTTGTCAAAAACAGCTGGGTCATACTCTCGTGCAATGCCCGGCATTCCTTTGCTATAAGCTTCGTGCACGGTAGCACTGATCAGGCGTCCATAGAAATCGTCCTGCAGAGTGAACTCTAAGCCAAGCTCCTTGAGAACCTGCAAAGTCGCCTCATCTTCTGCACGCACAACATAGGTTTCGCTGGTATCGTGATGATACAGCGCACCATAGTTTTGGAAAATCACTTTCGGATATTTGGTGACAAAGGTCAGCTGTGCGATTTCTCGGTTTGTTTCGCTGTCCAAAAGCTGTGCCTCCTCGGCATTTTTCAGGTCGCTGCGAATTGCATTCAGCAGCTCATCCCAGTGCTCTTTTGGAATTTCACCTGCGCCAACGAGATTTCCCATTCTATCTGTTACCTGTACAAATTCCAGGTAGTCCGCTTCCAGTTCGAAGAACGGATTGTATTTTTCCAGCATTTCATCACTGTAGATCAGCTGCAGCATACTTTCTGTACTTGCAGTACGAATACTCAAATCGCGATTCAAACGATAGAAACCGTCCTGATAGGATACCAGCATCGCACCCAGGTAATCACCGTCCTGTTGAGTGGCTGCTTGATGGATCTCCGTAATCAGCTCGATGGTTTCCAGATCTTCCAGTTCATAGATAGAGATATAACGGTCACCGAGAATTTGTTCATAGGTATCATCACCATTTGGAAGGACCTCATATTTCATTGCATATTCATCGGTGTAAACGCGGTTAACCAGTAAATTATTCAGTTCCAATTCTACTGTCTGCACCCGTTCCGGATTCGGAATTTTTTTGTCGAAACCAAAACCGTCAAATGCAAAGTACAAACTTGCCGCTACGATCAAGCCGGTGGACAGCGCCAAGTATGGCAAGCATTTTTTCATGCTGTGGAAACCGCGGTTGGTGATCGCTTCGATGATCAGATAAACCAGCGGAGATCCTACTATCGCACCAAATGTGAAGATAACGCGACGGTCCAGACTCAAAATCTCACCAAATGTAACAGCAAAGAGGAAGCCTCCGACAATTGCAGACATCAGCTTTACAGAGAAGCCCAACCAGCTCTGACGTCCCCACTGTTCAGCACGTTCACTTTGACGCTTATTGTACAGCTTCAGCGCCAGAACGAATGCTCCTACGCCAAGCAGCAGCCAAACCAGCAACGGCAGCCATGCATTCATGATTTCTAACAAGCGCACATCATCTGTCAAAGAAAGTTGATCCTGCATAAAGACGATCACTCTGCCTAAAGCAAAAACAGGAGAAAAATAGTACAGCAGATTTTCGAAGATCGACGCAATATCTCTGCCACTGAAAATGGATACGTAGGTATCAAAGACCATACCGCAGGCTAAATCCCAAATCAAGATCATGATAGAGCCTTCCAGCAGCACCGCCACCGTATAGCCCACATTTTCTACTGCTGTGGATACACATACCGCTACCAATGTACTGATCGCAAAGAGGATCAATGCGCCCATCGTCCATGCCAGCATTTCCAGCCCCATGAGTTTCCATAAGACTGTCCAACGAGCATCCGGAAGAAAGATTGGATACGATACCATTGAAAGCAAGCTGCTGATCAAAATCGGCACCGTCAGTCCCGTCAATCCTGCTGCAAAATTCGCACTCAGCATGATGCTGCGGTCGACCGGCATACTATGGAAGAAGTCTGCCGCACGTTTGCTGTGCATATAAGAATATAGCACTGCAGAAAATACCAGTACCATGCCACACATCAACGCAGAAACCAAAAAAACAGATATCGCATGATAACTCAGTGCATAGTTGAGGCGTGTTGCATAGTTATTTGGATACAGTATCGCCATTTCGTAGTTTTCTTTCCATGTGATCAACGGATAGCACAGGGTCAGCAAAATACTGTAAATACCGATCCAGCCAACGCATTTCTTCAAAGCAAAACCGTAGAGAAAACGGAACTGGGATTTTTTGAAATCGGACAGATTTTTATTTAAATTCTTACTCATCATTCCATTAGAAGAGGACGTTGTTGTAATCATAACCCACAGCCTCCATTTCATAGATAAAGATTTCTTCCAGCATCATTGGCACTGCTTCACAGAACAGCGGATGGAAATTTTCCAATTTTGCACTGATTTCTTCCACTGTTCCTCGTGCAACGATACTCACAACACTTCCGCTGACTTCCATCTTGAGGATATCCAGTGTTTCTCTTAACATTTCTTCTGGAATCACTGGTTTAAAAGCAGCCTGCACCTTGCAGAAACCTAATTTCAAATCATCCAATTCTCTCTGGAACAGAATATGACCCTGATGGAGCAAGCCTACCTGGTCGCAGACATCTTCCAACTCACGAAGGTTATGGGAAGAGATAATAACCGTCATTCCACGCTGCGCCACGTCATCAGCCATGATTTTCCTCAGCGTCAAACGGAGCACTGGGTCCAAGCCATCAAAAGCTTCGTCCAACAACAGATATTTCGGCTGACAGGACAACGCAAGGATCAGTGCCGCCTGACGACGCATACCTTTGGAACTGGTATGAAGCTTCTGTTTGCGACCCATTGGGAATTTCGTCAGAAGCTCTTCATAACGCTCTTGATTCCAATTTACATAAAGTCGCTTCAGATAACTTGCCATATCGTCCATGGTAGACCCAGGGAAAAAGTACAAATCATCCGGAACGAAGTAGATCTGCTGCTTTATACTTTCATTTTCATAAATCTGCTGCTCATCGATGGTAACACAGCCTTCCGATGGCTGATATACACCGGCGATCAAACGCAGAAATGTCGATTTGCCCGCACCATTCGAACCTACCAAGCCGCAAATGCAACCATCTTCAATGACAGTGTTCAGCTGATCCAATGCGGTAGATTCATCAAATCGTTTTACTAGGTTACTCGCTTTAATCATGCTCACTGCCTCCTTTCATACATTCTCTCACCCTCATTAAAATCTCTTCTTCACTGCAGCCACTGTCACAGGCTTGAAGAACCGCAGCAGTCACCTGCTCCAAGGCTTTTTCTCTCCTCTGTCGAAGACCATCGTCGTTGCCTGCTACAAAACTTCCCTTACCACCTACTGTATAGATGATACCGTCATGTTCCAGCTCCTGATATGCCTTCTGCACCGTATTGGGGTTGATGCCCACATCTCTCGCCAAAGAACGTACTGATGGCAGTTTTTCATCTGCCGACAGGATTCCCAACATCGTCAGACGCAAAATCTGCTCTTTCAGCTGTTCGTAAATCGGTTTTCGACTTTGAACATCCAGTTTTATCACTGCAACTCCTCCTTCCTCTGTTTATATCTGTATCAACTGTATTAGTTCAATTAGTACAGTTTTACTATAACATGGTTCCGTTCCACCGTCAATAGAATTTCTTTTGAGTTTATAGATTGTTCATTTTCTGCTCATAACATGGTATGATAATGATAGAACGAAAGGTTGGTGATCCTATGGCAAAACGTGCACTGGTTCTCGCCGGCGGCGGTTCCCGCGGCGCGTATCAAATCGGTGTTTGGAAAGCCCTGCGGGAATTGGGCATTGACTTCCATATCGTAACCGGTTCTTCTGTCGGCGCTTTGAACGGCGCTTTGATGGTACAGGGCGATTACGAAGCCGGCTTAAAACTTTGGGAAAACATCTCCTCCAAAGATGTTATGACCGATATCCTTACCGGAGAGAATCTCTCCCTCATGAAAGAATCTGAAGTTTGGCGCAGCTTTGCTCGAGATGTACTGGAGCAAGGCGGCTGTGATATCACTCCTTTGGAAAATACACTCCGTCGCTTACTGGATGAACCCCGCTTCCGTTCATCTCCCATCGAATATGCTCTTGTCACAGTGGAATATCCAAGCTTAAAACCTTTAGAACTGACAAAAGAACAGATCCCTCAGGGGCAAGTCTGCGATTATTTGCTGGCTTCTTCCGCTTGTTTCCCTGCTTTCAAAATCAAAGAGATCAACGGAAACAAGTACATTGATGGCGGCTACCATGATAACCTGCCGATGAACCTTGCTTTAAAGCTTGGTGCTGATGAAATCATCGCTGTGGATTTGCAATCCATGGGTATTGTCCGCAAGCCGAAAATTTCCGAAGAAAAACTGACTCTCATTCGTTCTCACTGGAATCTTGGACCTTTTATTCTGTTTGATAAAAACTATGCCCGCCGCAACATTGCCTTAGGATATTTGGACGCAATGAAAGCCTTCGGTCGTTTCTACGGCTGGAAATATGCATTTACTCCTGCAGATTGCAAGAAAACATTGCAGCAGCTGCTCAGTGTTCTCGTTACGACCGCAGCCGAAGCCCGCATAAATCACCTCCGCTTCGTCAACACACTGGAATCTACCCTGTATCACAGCATTCTCAAGGAGTTCGAATCTCTCGATATTCCGGAGGCTCAGGTCACAACAGGACGTATCCTTCTCCGTATGGCAGAGTATGCCGGCGAGATTTTCTATGTTGATCCAACCGAGATACAGGAATTTTCTCGATTCAACGAAACGATTTTACGGGAATTCCATGAAATGCAGCAGGAAGTTGACTTAAATCTCCGTGGCTGGAGTTCTATTCCTAAAATTATCGATGAGCTGAAAGAGCATGACCGAATGTATATCTGTGCTTACCTTTACGAGCAGCTGCAGCAGTTGTTTGAATCGCAAAGTGCACCAAAAAATCTACTCCTTTTTGTTCCTGCGTTTCCAGAAGAATTACAAGCAGCAGTTTACATCACCTTACTGGAACGTCAGCATCATCCATATCAATGGCCTGACCTATTTTAAAACATGAAAAAAGCAGACCTTTCGGTCTGCTTTTTATTTTACATAATTGATGAAATTTTGAGGTACCAGCTCGTAATCGACGGACCCTTGCCACTGTCCCAGTTGATCCTGCCATGCCTGTTCATGGACTTTCACCTTCGTGAAGCCGAGGCTTTCATAAACGTGCTGTGCTCGCTTATTGTTCAGATTTGTATCCAAAACGATTTTCTCATAGCCCATAGAAAACAGTTCCGAAATCATCATACTGAGCAGCTTACGTCCATGACCTTTTTCCTGCTTGGAACTGTCGCAAATCTTAATTCCGATTTCCACAGAACCATCGTTTAGGTTTCGATAGGACATCTCACCTGCCGGCATTCCATCGATTTCGATGATAAGTCTGCGTTTCGTGTCATCGGTATGTGCTGCAAGCTCTGCGGTCACTTTTTCCACAGTTGTACCTAAACCATTAGGCCAACCGGCATGTGCCATCACAGCACCATCGTTCCACCAAGCCGTCAACTGCGCTGCATCGCCGGCTTCCGCATTACGAATTATCAACTCATTGTATTTTACAAGCATGCAATCACCTTCTGTATCAAAAAAGCACCCTCATAGAGGGTGCTTTTTGTGTTCAATTAGTCTTCGTTGTTCAGCTTAGCAGCTTCTTCAATGATTTTAGCTTCCAGATGAGATGGAACCTGTTCGTAACGTGCGAATTCCATGGTGAAGTAGCCACGACCCTGAGAGATAGATCTCATAGCGGTTGCGAAGTCGGACATTTCGCTCTGTGGAACGTCAGCGATGATTTCCTGCAGGCCATCTTCAGTTGGGTTCATACCGAGAACTCTACCACGACGTTTGTTCAGTTCGCCGATGATATCGCCGGTGTTGCTGTCAGGAATGTAAGCGCTCAGGCTGCAGATTGGTTCGAGCAGAACTGGAGATGCGTCTGGAATACCAGCTTTGAATGCGATAGAAGCAGCCATTTTGAATGCCATTTCAGAAGAGTCAACTGGGTGGTAGGAACCATCAACCAGAGTAGCTTTCAGGCCTACTACTGGGTAGCCAGCCAGAGTACCTTTTTTGATTGCTTCCTGCAGACCTTTTTCAACTGCTGGGAAGAAGTTCTTAGGAACTGCGCCACCGAATACTTTTTCTTCGAATACGAAGTCGCCTACGGTTGGCTCGAATTCGATCCAAACGTCACCGAACTGACCATGACCACCGGACTGTTTCTTATGACGGCCCTGAACTTTAACTTTTTTGCGGATAGTTTCACGGTAAGCAACGCGAGGCTGTTCCAGAGTAACTTCTACGCCGAATTTGTTTTTCAGTTTGGACAGAACAACTTCCAGATGCTGATCGCCCAGACCGGACAGCAGCTGCTGATGAGTTTCTACGTTGTTTTCGTAGGAAACGGTTGGGTCTTCTTCCAGAACTCTCTGGATAGCAGCAGCGATCTTGGATTCGTCTGCTTTATCTTTGGATTTGATTGCTTTAGAGAAGCAAGGTGCTGGCATAGCGGTCTGTTCGAAACGAACCTGGAATTTAGGATCGCAGAGAGAGTCGCCGCTGAGAGCGGTTGCCAGTTTGGTTACAGCGCCGATATCACCAGCGGTGATGTAAGCGGTGTCTTCCTGTTTTTTACCACGGAGGTAAACGATTTTGCCCAGACGTTCTGGCTGACCGGTACGCATGTTGATTGGGTTGGAATCAGCGCCCAGTTTACCGGAAACTACTTTAACGTAGGACAGTTTACCTACGAATGGGTCCGCTACGGTTTTGAACACGTAAGCAGCCAGAGGAGCTTCGTCGGTGCATTTAACTTCTACCATTTCACCGTTTGCATCTTCTGCAATTTCGGTACCTTTTTCCCATGGAGATGGCAGCAGGTCAACGATAGCATCCATTACCATATCGATACCTTCCAGAGTGATGTTGGAACCACAGAGGACAGGAGTGATTGCGCCGTTATTTACGCCGTTGTGTACGCCTTTGATGATTTCATCGCGAGTGAACTGTTCACCGGAGAAGTATTTTTCGAAGAGTTCTTCGTCAGCTTCTGCAACTGCTTCGGAAATAGCAGCCTGCAGACCTTCCAGACGGTGGCCCATATCAGGCATAGCCACTTCAGAAGGTTCACCTTTTTCGTCGTATTTGTATGCTTTCTGGTCGATCAGGTTGATGTAGCACTGTACTTTATCGTTTTCGCTGTAAGGAACAACGATTGGGCAGACAGAAGGACCGAACTGGCCTTTCAGTGCTTCCAGTACTTTATAGAAGTCGCTGTGTTCAACGTCCAGTTTGGATACGAAGAACATGGTAGCTTTCTGCTGTTTTTTAGCAAGATTGTATGCTTTTTCGGTACCAACGGAAACACCGTCTTTACCGGATACTGCGATCAGTACAGATTCTGCAGGACGGATACCCTCGTACAGGCCTGCTTCAAAGTCGAACAAACCAGGGGTATCCAGCAGATTGATTTTGGTGGAACCCCATGCGAATGGTGCCACGGAGGAAGACACGGAAGCCTTTCTCTTAATAGATTCCGGATCATGGTCGCAAACGGTGTTGCCCTCTGCTACTTTACCCAGACGCTCAGATGCGCCGGTTTTGTAGAGCATAGCCTCTGCCAGAGAGGTTTTACCGGAGTCAGAGTGACCAGCCAGTACCACGTTACGGATTCGTCCTGCAAGATATTGTTTCATAGAAAATCGCCCCTTTCAAATGTTGCCGGTTCGGCACAGTGCTGCGGGTTGCAGCGTATATCATCGAATCAGATATGTCAAAATATAAGAATTTTACTCATCTTTTTTTTCGATTACTATTCAATTATAATAAACTCCCCCTGCTTTTGCAAGGATTATTTTCAGAAATTATGCCAACTGGCAGTAAAAAATAGATGGTTGATTATGTACACTTTAGCCAAAAATTCTCTTTCAAGCACTGTTCACTCAACTTTTTGCGACAAAAAAGGCACAGCTCATGCTGTGCCTTTCCAGTTATTCTTTGTCGCTTTTGTCAGATGCTTCGGTTTCTGCCGTTGCAGCTTCAGCCGCTGCCTGAGCCGCTGCTTCTGCTGCACGACGCTCCTCGATCACATCAAGAATTTCTGCCCACTGCTCCGGATACACCTGTTCTGCCATGGTTCCGAGCAGCTCTGGAAGTTCCATATTCTGCATCTGCAGGATCGTCCAATCGACAGGATACAGCGCATTATTCAAAACAGCATCGCTGTTCATGTAAAGCTCGCTTGTCTTGATGCTTTCTACGTCCAGCTCGCTGTTGTAGAAAATTACTGCAGGATTCCATTCCACAACCGTTTCACCGTAGAGATAAGTCTTTGTTCCGTCTTCTGCAGTCTGAACCTCTGGAAGCTGCCAGTCCTTACCCTCTGCAGCCAGGTTGTTCAAGCTCAGCTCCTCTAACAACTGACCTTCCCAAACATCGCCGGTCGCTGTCAGAGTCAAGTCTGCCAGCAGCAATGCGGAAGGCTGTTCCTCTTCATTTAAAAGTTTCAGTGCTTCCCATGCGCTTTTCCAGTCTTTTTGCAGCTCTGCCGCTTTCTCTGCACCGGCTTCCTTACCGTAAAACGCCATGAGAATCAGCTCTGCGCGATCATAGAGCAACTCTGTTTCCTGAGGACGAGGCAAATAAACTACTTCCACATCCATCTGCTGCAGCTGGGTCAGCTGCTCATTGAGCAACACGGTATCGGTAAACAGCAAATCTGGTTTGATCGATTTTACTGCATCCAAATTCACATTCTGAGCTGTTCCGCAGTCCTCTTTGTTGTCAGCAACAGCCGGTGCATAGCTGCTGACACCGTCCAAACGCCCATCTTCACCCAGTTCATAAAGCAAAGTGGTGATTGCCGGAGAAAGCGATACCACACTTTCTGGCGCTTCGTGGAGGGTCAGAGAGCCATCTTCCAACTCCAATGTGATCGGATAGTTTGGATCGATCGGTTCTTCCGGGATCTCCGGTTCTGATTCTTCTTTTTTACAAGCACTCATGCTCAGCAGCAGGCACAACGCCAACAGCCAAGCCATCAATTTTCGATATGTCACGGATTTCAATTCCTTTCCCACTTCATTGCATACCACAAGTGTACCCTTAAAAATCATCCCTTGTCAATGATCTTCGCAATTTATTTACAATTTTCCAGGTTTTTATACCAAATATTTTTATGGTTAAGATAGATAAAAAAGTCGCATATTTGCTTTACAAAATCCCGTTTTTGTGTTACACTCGTTACGCAACACTCGACATGGAAAGGAGCCCATCTATGCTGAACTTTTATCCGATCAGCTCCCTGAGAAAATACGCTCTGCGTTTTCAGGAAAAAATGCTTTCTCGTGTATGGAATCATCATGAGCCGAAAAGACAAGAGCATCCCCATAGAAAAATCACGATCCTTTTGACTCGGTTTCCGGACAACGGTTCCCGTTTCATCTCTCTGCTGACCGGTTTTTACTATACTCACGCGTCCATCGGTCTTCCAGAAGAACCGGATACTTATTACAGCTTCGTACGCAAAGGCTTTATTGTAGAAAAAGCCAGCCGTTACATCCGTCCAAACTGGGATCCGCTGCCATGCCAGCTGTACGAGCTTCCTGTTTCTGAAGAAACTTATCATCATATTAAACATATGCTCCATTCTTTTGCTGAGCGCAAACCATTTTTGCAGTATTCCAATCTCGGTGTTTTCCTTAGCCTGTGCAAAATCCGCCACAAAAGAGAAAACCAGTACTTCTGCTCTCAGTTCATCGCAGAAGTTTTGAAGGAATCCCGTGCGATCCATCTGAAAAAGGATCCATCTCTTTGCATGCCAAAGGATCTGACCCGTCTGCCAACCAATACTCTGATCTTCCAGGGTACTTTGCCTGAACTGGTTACATCCTTCCAGCAATCTGTTAACTAAAGAAAAAAGCAGCCCGATGGGCTGCTTTTCTTATTTTATTCAGATTTCAGTTTGTTTTCATAAGACTGGATCATCTTTTTCACCATCTGACCGCCAACAGAACCTGCTTCACGGGAAGTCAGATGACCATTATAACCCTGTTTCAGGTCTACGCCTACTTCGTTGGCTGCTTCCATTTTGAATTTGTTCATAGCTTCTTTTGCTTCCGGTACAACGATTCTATTATTGCTTCTCATAAGGGATTCTCCTTTAAACAAATATTGTTTCGGTGTTTGCAGTAATAGTATCGACCTCTTTGCATGGAATATCAGCGGAAAATTACGGAAACTCAAAAATCGGCTGTCCACGGTCCAACAATAGAAGAACAGCCACACTAAACAGCACAGCACGATCACTGTACTGTCTGCTTGTATGGACCAAATAATCTGCCGGTTCGATCAAACGATTGGAAATTGTGTGGATTTTCCTCTGCAAACTAACTACCACCTGCTCCATTTCTGAGCTGGATAAAACAAGTGTATCGTACGCGGAAAATCCACAGCTCAGTGTGCGCAATCCCATATTCTTCATTCGCTTTACCACCGTTTCTCCGCTTTGAAAAACAAAGTAGCTTTCTCTGTGCTGCTTCGAATGCAGAAAAATATAATCTTCTGACGATTGATGAAAAAAAGTATCCGAATCCAACCGTTGGCTCCTTAAAATACTCCACACTTCTTTTCCGATTTCTCCCCCAAAAATCCTCACATTCACAGCCATACTTTCAACCTCCTGTTGTTAGTATGGGCAAAAGCTTTTTTTGCATACAAAAAGTCCCGGTCAATGACCGGGACTTTGCATTTTCACTATTTCAGACCTTCAACGATCTCCAGGTATTTTGCTTTTGGATAGCCACCAACCAGACGGTTTACTTCTTCGCCGTCTTTGAAGAAGATAACGGTAGGAATGCTCATAACGCGGAATTCTTTTACCAAATCGCGGTTATCGTCGCAGTTTACTTTGCCTACTTTTGCTACACCGTCCAGTGCCTGACCCAGTTCTTCGATTACTGGCAGAAGAGCCTGACATGGCATGCACCATTCAGCCCAGAAGTCGATAAGGGAAATACCCTGTGCGGTCATTTCTTTGAAAGTTTCATTATTCAGATGTGCTACTGCCATATGATAAGCCTCCTTGATGTTCGATCAAATCTTATTCTTATTATATCATTTTTTGCGAAGGAATAAAGAGCTTTTGCGTAAATTCTTCTCCTTTCAACATATTATACCACATCGGTACAGTTTTGCCAATACCCTGCTTTTAAATACTTCTGAAAAAAGTTTTATTTTTTTGAAAAAAAGTGTTGACATTTTGAAAAATGATGATATAATAACAAATGTTGATTCGGTCAACACCGAGAAACAAAAACATTGCCCGATTGTGTAAGGGTAGCACGACAGACTCTGACTCTGTTTGTCTGGGTTCAAATCCTAGTCGGGCAGCCACCATCAAAAACCCAATCCTTTATGGATTGGGTTTTTGACTATCCGGAAATAAATTTTCCGACGGGGTATGGCGCAGTTTGGTAGCGCGCTTGGTTCGGGTTCAAGAGGCCGTGGGTTCGAATCCCGCTACTCCGACCAAAAAGCACGATGGTTTGATAAAAAACCACCGTGTTTTTTTATTTCTGCGGAACTTGATATAACTCTTGCAGATTACGGCCAAAGAATCTATAATGGAATCAGAAAGGCAGGTGAATGATATGAACAATCCTAAAAACCGCTTCGGGGAACTCTGTCATTCGCACTGTATGCTTGGATAAGCACTTCTGCGTTGCAGAAAATCAACGTGTTCCCGAATCGGGAACACGTTTTTATTTTGAAAGGAGTTTGCCATGACAAACGATATTCTCATCTCTGATTTCACAGATGTTCGCTTCCAAGCCGCTTTTCAGCAGTATTTTTCCGAACTTGGCTACAAACTCGATAACTGGGAGCCTTTATTCCATGAAATGAACCATGATGGTCGCGGAAATATGGCCTATGTCCGTTTGACCGACGGTGGTGACGTGGTTGGTTTCATTCAGTTTTGTATCATGCCTTTCGACTCTTGGTTCTTTGAAAGCAAGCTCGGCTTTATCCGAGAATTTTGGATCGCTCCAAATTATCGCAAACAAGGACAGGGCAAAGAATTATTGAAACTGGCAGAAGATTGGTTCTGCAGTCAAAATGTATTCCAAACGATTCTGACCAGCCGAACAGCGGAAGCTTTCTACCTTCGTTGTGGGTATCAGAAAAACGACCATTTCCTTGCTAAAAACAAGCATCCTATTTACACAAAAACATTTCGATAGCAAGAAAGCAGACCCTTTCGGGTCTGCTTTCTATTTCTGCTGAACAGCATATAACTCATAGGTTCCACGGCGCATCAGGTCTTCCCACTGATACACATCGGTATCATACCCTGCGAAGCAAACGATAAACGGTTCTTCCGCAAAAATGATACCTACATCATTGCTCAAATTATCATCCTCACCGGTCTTGTGCGCCACAGGAACTGCATTGCAAAGCTTTCCATTCAGCTTATGGTCCACCTGCTGCTGAAGCAGAATATCCATCGCTTCTTTGCAGACCGCTTCGTTAACAAAACTGTTGTGATACAGCTGTTCCAAAAGCATCGCGATCTCTTTTGGACAGATATAATTCTGCAGACCCTGCAAAGCCTTCTCCCGATCGAACATTTTACGATTGAGGATCGTTTTTTCCAAACCCATCTGTTTAAAGAAAGCCTGTAGCTGCTCGACACCACAGAAGTCGATGAGCTTATTGGTAGCGGTGTTGTCGCTGATGGAGATCATCAAATGACAGAGGCTACGAATATCTGCAGTCACATCGCCGCTGAACAAGGTCAGAGCGCCGCAAATCGGCACTTTATCCTCTGCAGTTACCGTAAGCTGTTCATTCATATCCAGCTTTCCTGCAGCCGCCTGTGCGAGAATATGAAGGTACAGCGGCAATTTGATCACGCTTGCCGCTAAGTAGCTTTCCTCTTCTCCGACACCGAACTCATAGCCTGTTTTCAAATTCTTATAATAGAAACCCACATGACCCGGGATCTGTTTCATTTCCTCGGCAATACACTGCAATACCTTTTGCTCTTTCATCGTTCTTCTCCTTTTATGTATTAAATAAAGTATAGCAAAAGCTTCCGAAGGATTCAATCTTTCGATTCTTATTGACAAATTTCCATACTGTGCTACAGTTAATTTATCATATATAAAAGGAGTCAACATAATGGATATGCTGAAAAAACTGTTCCCATATTCCTTCAAGTCTAAAAAAAGCTTGAAAGATCTTCTCGTCACTGTCTTGATTTTCATCGTTATCGATGTTGTTCTTGGCGTAGTCGGAAGCATCATCGGTGCAATTCCTCTGATCGGTACCATTTGGGGTATCATCGGCGGCATCATCGGTCTGTACCTGCTGGTAAGCGTGGTTCTTGCCGTTTTAGACTACTTCAAAATCTTAAAATAGCCGCAAAAAAAGGACCTCCTGACAGGAGGTCCTTTTTTTGTGTAAGATTAGCCCAGAGGGATAATGGTTTTGCCGTATTCAGCATTCAGGATCTGGCCAGCAGCACTGTAGATAGCAGAAGCACCGCAGAAGATACCTTCGAAGCCAGCGATCATGGTGATGGTGTGGTTACCGGTGAAGTCGCCCAGAGCCAGCAACATGAACAGGATGGTCAGGGAACCGAAAACAACCTGAGTAGCTTTGTTGTGTTTCAGAGTACCGATGAACATGAACAGGGTGAAGATGCCCCACAGCAGCAGGTAGAATGCCAGGGTCAGAGTGTCGCCAGCAAGGCCGGTATCTGCAAATGGGTTAACCCAGATCAGAACCAGGGACCACCAGAACAGACCGTAAGCGGTGAAAGCGGTACCTGCAAAGGTGTTGCCGTTGCGCAGTTCAAAGATACCAGCGATGATCTGTGCCAGACCACCCATTGCAATACCCATTGCAACGATTACGATGGACAGTGGGAGCAGACCGCAGTTGTGCAGGTTCAGCAGAACAGTAGTCATACCGAAGCCCAGCAGACCCAGAGGGCCTGGATTAGCCATTTTGGTTTTCATTTCAGACATTATAATATCCTCCTCAAGAATGTTCTGCCCAGCAAGCTGCGTACAGGCAGTTTCCCTTATTATACGGGGTAAGAGGCACTCTTGGCAATCCCGCATTTTGACAAAATCTTTGCTTTCTTTTGCCCTCTGATATATAATAAATTATAGATAAATGCGATTTTTTGTCAGAGGAGGATGCTGAATGGATTTTAAACTCATCACATACCAGCAAAAAACGGTTCCCGTCGCAGAACTCAGCGACTTTTCCATGAATGAAGCTGCCAAAGCTCAACGATTCCATGCCAGCTTTCCTATCTATCAGCAAACACCTCTCTGCGCTCTTTCTTCCCTTGCCTCCGCATTGGGAGTAAAGAGCATTCATGTAAAAGATGAAAGCAAACGTTTCGGTCTCAATGCCTTCAAAGTTTTGGGCGGAAGCTATGCCTTAGGCCGCTACATTGCAGAAAAACTGAACAAAGAGATCGATGACCTTCCTGCTGAAGCCATTCTCTCCGACGAAATTCATCAGCAGCTTGGTGCGCTGACTTTCGTCACTGCCACCGACGGAAACCATGGTCGCGGTGTTGCTTGGACTGCCGCTCAGCTGAAGCAAAAGTCCGTCGTTTATATGCCGAAAGGTTCCTCACAGGAACGTCTGAACAATATCCGTGCTGAAGGTGCTGAAGCTCACATCACCGAATATAATTATGACGATGCTGTACGTCTTGCCGCAAAACACGCAGAGGAAAAGGGCTGGATCTTAGTTCAGGATACCACACAGGAAGGCTATGAAGATATTCCGCGGTGGATCATGCAGGGCTACACCACTATGGGCTATGAGCTTGTACAACAGCTTCCAGAACCGCCAACCCATCTGTTTCTTCAGGCAGGAGTTGGCAGCATGGCGGGAGCTATGGCTGCGTTCTTCGCTTCTTACTACGGCGACCAGCGTCCGCATATCGTTATCGTAGAACCTAATGAGGCTGACTGTATTTTCCGCACTGCAGAGGCAAACGACGGCGTCCTTCACAGTGTCAGCGGCGATATGAACACCATCATGGCAGGACTTGCCTGCGGAGAACCTTGCTCTTTGGGCTGGGGAATGCTGAAACGCTGTGCCGATGCTTTTATTCGCTGCCCGGACTATGCAGCTGCCGACGGAATGCGTATTCTCGCTGCTCCAAAAGGAAACGATCCTGCTATTATTTCCGGTGAATCCGGAGCCGCGACCCTTGGCTGTGCTGCTAATATCCTCAGCGATCCTGCTTTGCAAACACTGAAGCAACAGCTTCAGTTAAATGATCAAAGCCGCCTGCTTTTCATCAGCACCGAAGGCGACACCGACAAAGAAAACTACCGCAACATCGTACGGTTTGGAAAACACAGCCGTCCGTAATGAAAAATATCTGATAAAGGAGCTATCTCTATGGAAAACAAAGAACTTTTGGAACAGATCAACGCTTCATTGGAAAAACAAAATCGTTTGGCCCGCTGGCAGCTTATTCTTACTGCTATTTTGATGACATCTTGTATTATTTTGGCTTTGCTGGTCTTTGATCTCCTGCCAAAAGTTCAGGAACTGATCCCTGCGATCCAAAATCTGATCGTTCAGGTAGAAACCACCCTTACCGATCTTCAGACAATCACCACGCAGTTGGCAGAAGCTGACTTGAAAGGTATGGTCGACAATGTCGATCAATTGGTAGGAAGCAGCCAGATCGCTGTAGAAGAAACCATGAATAAAATGAATGCTCTCGATCTGAACACCTTAAATAAAGCCATCAAGGACCTTGCTGCTGTTATCGAACCAATGGCCAAATTCTTCAATCTCTTTGGCTAAGGAGGTCTTTCTATGGCACGAGCAGAATCTGCGATTTTTACCAACATGTGTATGATTTACGATGGCAAAGGAAACATCTTGGTGCAGGACCGAAAAAATCCTGACTGGCCGGGAATCACCTTTCCCGGTGGTCATGTCGAACCCGGCGAATCCTTTGTCCGCTCCGTCATCCGTGAAGTAAAAGAAGAAACTGGCTTGGACATTGAAAATCCTCAGCTCTGCGGCATCAAGCAGTTTCAGGATCGCAAAAACAATCGCTATATCGTTCTCTTTTTCAAAACAAAGCTGTTTTCCGGCGAACTGAAAGCCTCTGATGAGGGAGAGGTCTTTTGGATCCCACGCCAAAACCTATTAAATTATCAGCTTGCCAGCGATTTTGAAGAAATG
>JAZQXX010000063.1:0-2384 GCA_045633085.1 Negativibacillus sp.
ACGGTCAACACCGAAGCCCAGACCACCTGTTGGTGGCAGACCGTATTCCAGAGCGGTTACGTAGTCGTAGTCAACCTGCGCTTTGCAGTTTGGATCCAGAGCTTTACGTTCAGCAACCTGACGTTCGAAACGTTCTTTCTGGTCGATTGGGTCATTCAGCTCGGAGAATGCGTTACCGAATTCAGTCGCATTGATGAAGTATTCGAAACGTTCGGTAAACGCTGGATCTTCTGGTTTACGTTTAGCCAGTGGGCTGATCTCAACTGGGTAATCGTAGATGAAGGTTGGCTGGATCAGGTTTTCTTCTACGAATGCATCGAAGAATTCTGCAATGATAGCACCTTTGGAAGGTACTTCTGGCAGGTCAACATGATGTTCTTTTGCCAGAGCGATTGCTTCTTCATCGGAGTGTACTTCGTTGAAGTCAACGCCGGAGTATTTCTTAACAGCCTCAACCATGGTCATACGGGTCCAGTTACCCAGGTTGATTTCTTTGCCCTGGTATGGAACAACGAGAGAACCGCATACATTCTGAGCTACGCGTTTCATCATTTCTTCTACCAGATCCATCATGCCCTGGTAGTCGGTGTATGCCTGGTACAGCTCGATAGAGGTGAACTCAGGGTTGTGTTTGGTGTCCATACCTTCGTTACGGAAGATACGGCCAACTTCGTATACGCGATCCATGCCGCCAACAACCAGACGTTTCAGGTACAGCTCGGTTTCGATACGGAGAACCATATCCATATCCAGAGTGTTGTGGTGGGTCAGGAATGGACGAGCAGAAGCACCGATCTCGAATGGGGTCAGAATTGGGGTATCAACTTCGAGGAAGCCTTTTTCATCCAGGTAAGCACGAACTTCACGCAGGATCTGGGAACGTTTTACGAAGGTGTCTTTTACGTCTGGGTTTACGATCAGGTCAACGTAGCGCTGACGGTAACGGGTATCGGTATCTTTCAGACCGTGGAATTTCTCTGGCAGTGGGAGCAGGGATTTGCTCAGCAGAGTGATGCCGTTGCAGCGGATGGAAATCTCACCGTGCTGGGTGCGGAATACTTCACCGGTGATACCAACGATGTCACCGATATCCCATTTTTTGAACTGTTCGTAGGTTTCCTGGCCAACCAGTTTCATGTTCATGTAAACCTGAATACGGCCGGTGGTGTCCTGAATATCGAAGAAGGAAGCTTTACCCATAATACGGCGGCTCATGATACGGCCAGCCATGGATACAGCCTGTCCTTCCATAACATCAAAGTTGTCAACGATGTTTTTTGCGTACTCAGTCACATCATATTTGGTGATAGTGAATGGGTCCATATTGTTTTCGCGCAGAGCTGCCAGTTTGTCGCGGCGGATCTGCAGTACTTCGGACAGGTTTTCCTCAGTCTGAGGAACCTGGTTTTCCATGTTTTCTGCCATGGTCGAAACATCCTTTCCATTTATAAAATCAAAGTATTGAAACGAATAAAATTCGTTAAATTCACGCTTAACATTATACTTGTTTTTTCTGCAAAAAACAAGTTCTCCAATACAGGCAAACGAAAAAAGCACGGGTTTCATAGAAAACCCGTGCCAATCGCAGTTGAATTTGTTACTTAAGCCTTAATTTCTACGATTTCGTATTCGATCACTGCGCCGGATGGAACAGTAACTTCTACGCAGTCGCCCACTTTGTGGTGCAGCAGTGCTTTACCTACTGGAGATTCGTCAGTGATGGTATCAAAGTCAGAGCTGGATTCCACAGAGCTTACGAAACGATAGGTCATTTCATCGCCGAACTCTTTGTCGCGGATGGTAACGGTGGTACCGATGGAAACAGAATCGTGATCCAGTGCGGATTTATCTACGATTTTCACGTGTTTCAGCTGTTTTTCCAGCACAACAATACGAGCTTCAACGATAGCCTGCTCGTTTTTCGCTTCATCGTACTCACTGTTTTCGGAAAGGTCACCGAAACCTCTTGCTACTTTGATTTTCTCAGAGATTTCTGCACGACGTTCAGTTTTCAGGGTCTGAAGTTCCTTTACCAGTTCTTCGTAACCTTCTTTGGTCATAATCAGCTGTTCTGCCAATTTTCATTCTCCTCTCAGGGCTGGCTGCCCCGCATAGTAGAGCAAATGGGTCCCCCTTGGGTATACTTCCCCCAATGCAATAGCCCTATTATAGTCAAAGTTTTCACGGATGTCAAGCCAAAATTCGCTTGTTTACGGAAAGTTTTCAATGCTAGAGTTAACTCCATAACCCTTACTTATTTCAAAACAGAGATCATTCGGAACTGTTTGCCGCTTCTCCTGCATGATCGCCAGATACAAATCCATCGCGTCAACATCGCACGGTGTCACCGCCTGCAGTTCATCTGGAATGGCGATCCTTAAGTT
>JAZQXX010000064.1:0-6098 GCA_045633085.1 Negativibacillus sp.
AACGAAAAGCTTTGCGAAAACAACGAGTCTGGTATGTTTGTTACCGCATGGATGGGTATCATCGACCTGACCACAGGACAGGTCAGCTTCGCAAATGCCGGCCACAATCCTCCGCTGCTGCGACGTGCTGACGGTTCCTTCGAATACCTGAAGACCCGTGCAGGCTTTGTTCTCGGCGGTATGGAAGGTATCCGCTACCGTGCCGGTGAACTGACCCTCTGTCCGGGAGACCGCCTGTTCCTGTACACCGACGGTGTGCCGGAAGCAACCAACAAGGACAACAACCTTTACGGTGAAGACAGGCTTCTGTCTTTCATGAACCTCAATGCTGATGTAACTGCTACCGTGCTCTTGCCGGCATTAAAATCCGATATCGACAAATTTGTAGGTGAAGCTCCTCAGTTTGACGATATCACCATGCTGATGTTCGATTACAAACCATCAAAAGGAGGTGCGCATATGACGTCGAAAGTATTCCCGGCTAAGACGGACGTTTTGCCGGACGTTCTTGGCTTTGTAGAGGAAACTCTGGACACTTATGAGTGTCCGATGAACATTCAGATGGCTGTCTGTGTTGCCATCGAAGAAGTATTCGTCAACATCGCGCACTATGCCTACAGCGACGGTGACGGCACTGTAACTCTCGACATCTGCTTCAACGCCAAAAGCCAGGAGTTCATGTTCCGCATGACAGACCGTGGTATCCCGTTCGATCCGCTGCAGAAACCGGATCCGGACATCACTCTCTCCGCAGAAGAACGCGACATCGGCGGTCTTGGTATCTTCATCACCAAGAAAACCATGGACGATATCTTCTATTCCTACGAAAACAGTGAAAACATTCTGACTATGATCAAAAAAATATAAAGGAGACCATGACTATGACCATCGAAATCAAAGCGAATGCAGAATCTACCATCATCGAAGTCAACGGCAGACTGGACACCACTACCGCACCTTCTCTGGACAAAGCGATCGAAGAAAACACTCAGAACACCAAGCACCTCATCCTGGATTTAGCCGGTGTTACCTACGTTTCCAGCGCAGGCCTGCGTGTACTGCTGGGTGCTCAGAAGAAAATGCAGAAAGTCGGAACCATGACTGTAAAAAATGTCTGCACCCCAGTAATGGAAGTTCTGGAAATGACCGGCTTTGCTGACATTCTGTGCATCGAATAATGGAACTGGTAAGCGAAGCTATCGCATTTGCAGTCAAGGCTCACGACGGAATGCGTCGCAAAAAAAGTGAAGCCCCTTACATCCTTCATCCTATGGAAGCTGCGGTCATCGTCGGCACAATGACCGACGACCAGACTCTTATCGCAGCAGCCGTACTCCACGATGTTGTGGAGGATGCCGGCATCACCCTCGATGAGATCGAAGAAAAATTCGGCAGCCGTGTCCGCCAGCTGGTCGCAGCTGAAACCGAAGATAAACGTGAAGAACTGCCGCCGGACGTCACATGGCACGTTCGCAAAGAAGAGTCCCTGGCTTTTTTGAGAGATACCGATGATCTCGATGTGCTGATGGTATGGCTTGGTGATAAACTGGCCAACATGCGTTCCTTCTATCGCAGCTGGAAAGAGGAAGGCAGTGCACTGTGGCAGAAATTCAATCAAAAAGACGTGATGGAGCAGGCGTGGTATTACTGCAGCATCGCCGAGTTTACCAAACGCCTGTCCCACACTTCCGCATGGATCGAATATAACACACTGACAGAACTTGTATTTGGAAAGGAAGATGAACTCAATGGAAATTAGTTATCGCTTAGACAAAGATATCCTCTATCTCGCCATTGACGGACGAATCGACGCCTCCAATGCTGCTGTGGCCGAAGAGAAAATTTTTGCCATCAAAGCAGAAAACCCTGGAACACATACTGTTATCGATGCAGATAATCTGGAGTACATCTCTTCTGCCGGCCTGCGCTTGATTTTAAAACTCCGCAAAGCAGAGCCAAAACTGGCTATCATCAACGTGGCTGCCGATGTGTACGATGTCCTTGATATGACCGGCTTCACCGATATGGTGACCGTGGAAAAAGCTTATCCTAAGCTGAGTGTCGAAGGCTGTGAGTTCATTGCAAAAGGTGCCAACGGCGCTGTTTACCGCTACGATGCCGAAACCATCGTAAAAACCTATTTTGCAAAAGATGCTCTTCCTGAGATCAAACAGGAACGTGAAAATGCAAGACGTGCCTTTGTTTTGGGTATCAACACCGCCATTCCTTACGGTATCGTTCGTGTAGGCGATGGTTACGGCACCATCACCGAACTGCTGAATGCCACCAGCGTCACCAAATTGATCCGACAGAATCCGGATGACCTGACCCTTGCTGCAAACTATTACATCGATATGCTCAAGAGCATCCATGCCATCGAAGTGGAAGACGGCGAAGTTCCTGACATGAAAGAAACCGCTCTTGCCTGGGCTGATTTTGTTGCTCCTCACATTCCGGAAGACGCAGCGAAAAAACTCCGTGCACTGATCGAGGCTGTTCCAAAACAGAACACTCTGATGCACGGCGACTATCATACCAACAACATTATGGTACAGAATGGAGAACCTCTTCTGATCGACATGGATACCCTGTGCATGGGTCATCCTGTCTTTGAACTTGCTTCCATGTTCAATGCCTTTGTGGGTTACTCTGAACTGAATCACCAGAACACCATGGACTTCTACGGTTACAGCTATGAAACCGCGGGTAAATTCTGGGATATGGCTCTGAAAATGTACCTCGGCACCGATGACGAAGCTGTGTGCCGCAGCACTGCTGAAAAAGCAATGGTTGTGGGCTACACCCGTATGCTGCGCCGTGCGATCCGCCGTCCAAACGAAGCAGACAGCCCTGCAAAAATCGCACACTGCAAGAAAATGCTGGTGCAGTTACTGAATAGCGTGGAGAGCTTGCTGTAATGAAAGATAAAATTTTATTTCTCAATGCCTGTACCAGACCTTGTTCCCGCACGTTGGAGCTGACCAGAACTCTTCTTGAGAAGCTGCACGGTGAAATCGAGGAAGTACGCTTGTACGAGTGCTCTCTCCCTGCACTGGATGCAGCAGGCATCGAAAAACGTGAGCAGGCAGCCCATGATTTGGATTTCTCCGATCCGACCTTTGATCTTGCGAAACAGTTTGCCGCAGCCGATCAGATCGTGATCGCTGCACCTTACTGGGACCTGATGTTCCCCGGCGTTCTGAAGCTCTATTTGGAGAATATCACCGTATCAGACATCACCTTCCGCTATTCTTCCGATGGAAAACCGGAAGGTCTGTGCCGTGCTAAAACGCTCTATTATGTGACCACCGCCGGCGGCTTTATCGGACAGAACGACTTTGGCTTTGCCTATATCAGTGCACTGGCCAAAAGCTTCTTCGGCATCGCTGATGTTCGACGCTTCGCCGCAGAAGGCTTGGACATTTTCGGAGCAGATACGGCTGAGATCCTGCGAAAAGCCAAGGCTTCCATCACTACCGATTCTCCTGCACACACCATTCCGTATCCGGAAAAATACGGCAATGAACCTGCGCAGAACGGTGCCTCTTCCTTCCTTGGCTTGGCAGAACATCCCCAGTCCCGTTACTATGCTTCCAACGATTTCTTCCATATGGAAAGCGATGCTTCCCTGCATATTCTGAGCCGTTTCAAAACCTATCAGCAGACCACAGAATACACCTGCGGTGCCGCTTCTTCCTTGATGGTCCTCAACTGGTTTGGACAGGAACAGTATCACGAAAAGGCTGTTGCCGGACTTTTGGAGACCCACTGCACCAAAGGTTCCTCCGTTGAAAACATTGCGGATCTTTTCGATTTGATCGGTTGGAACGTTTGCTTCAATGCAAGCACCGAACGAAAATTCCAAACCGTAGAGGAAGCCGAAGCGGCTATCATTGACTTTATCGACCGCGGGATTCCGATCATGGTGGACTGGGTGGACTGGGCCGGACATTGGGCGGTGCTCATGGGCATCGACACCTGCGGAACTGACAATCCGTATGACGATGTATTGATCTTTGCCGATCCATACGATGTTACCGACCACAAACAGGACGGCTATTACACTTACCCGCTGGGACGCTTCTTCGGTATGTGGAGAGAAGGTCCTTGTGCGGAAAAAACAGCACCATATCAGCAGCCGTTCGTGGCTGCATGGCCTAAATTACATGAATGAAGGGAATGATCAAAATGAAAGCTGCAAAACGCTTGATCCCTGCCCTCTTGACGCTCCTGCTGCTGGCAGGCTGCGGCAACAGCGCAGAAACCCCTGTAACAACCACTCCGGAGGCTTCCCCTGCGGAACCTACTCTTGTTGTTTCCCCTCTTCCGAATACCACCATGGATAATCTGACTGATGCCATCCTTTCCGTTTCTTTTGAAAAAGACGGCGTCTATGTTGACGACAGCGGCATTCTGCAGATGGATGTGAAAGTCTACGCCTACGATCAGTATGATATGGTCGATATCTCCATGCTGGATGTGGGTGCTGCGATCATCACCCATTCCGGCGAAGTGGCAGTCACTTCTTTGGATCGTATGGACGACGGCACCATCCTCATCAATGGCGGTTATGAAAAAGACGGCATCGCACTCGTGACCAATGACGGCGGTATCTTCTATGAAAGTACCGGCAACGATGCGAAAAACTGGTACGAAGTCGGTGAAACGACTCTGCGCGTATCGGTCGACTTCCAGGGACACGACAATGCCGACCCTGCAAAGGGTGAAGTCCTCATCTATCCGGGAGATTTCGTCACCGATGCAGTCAGCAACTACGATTTTACTCCACACAACAGCACCATTCGTGTTGAAAACGGTCAGGTCGTTGAACTGAACCGTTGGCATATCCCAGAATAAACGTACAACAAAAGCCCTCAGGAACGATTCCTGAGGGCTTTCTGCATTTCTATTGCTATTTTTTGAACTGAAGCATTGCGCAGGTTGCTTCTGCCCAGCTGTACTGGGTCATGTATTCACCGTGGAATATCGGCTTTCCGCTGGTCAGATAACTGAAATAATCGCAGCTGACTTTGTTGGTATCAATGCGGTAATACGGGGTTTCATGGCGGAGAACGTCATCGGCACCCACCAGTTTCAGCGTATTTTTCAAATCCATGACCAGCTGCCGCAGATAGGCTGTATTTTTGGTGTCATCGGTATCGTCCGGGAAGAGTATGGCACAAATCTGCTTCGCGGTCACTCCCGCACCGTTGCGATCCACCAAAACAGCCAGCAGCTCTTTGGCTTTTTTCCGCTTGAAAGGAAGAACTTCGCCCTTGTGCAGCACCTCGAAGTTGCCGAAGCATTTGATGGACAGCAGCTTCTCGGCGGATTTCACGCCTTTGATGTGGTCGATTTCTTTCTGTACGGCGTCGGCTGTGATCGGTTTCATCAGATAGCCGGACACATGGAGCTGAAATGCAGATACGGCATATTCTTCGTAGCCGGTGCAGAAAATGATTTTGCACTGAGGCTGAAGCTCCATCAGCTTCTCAGCCAATCCCAAACCGCCGATGCCGCGCATATTGATGTCGAGAAAGGCCACATCGATGTGGTTTTCCTGGGCGTATGCTAGGGCTGCGGAACAGGACGAAAAGGCTGTGACCAGCTCGATGTCAGAAGACGCAGCAACCGCTTCCTGCAGGGTTTCAAGCATATAAATTTCATCATCTACGGCAATTGCCTTCATAGGGTCACTTCCTTTGGAATCATGATAACTGCTTTTGTGCCAACTCCGATTTGGCTCTCAACGAGAAGCTCACCGTTCACCATGGCTTTCAGTCGTCCACGGATATTGCGGAGGCCAACGTGCTTTTTCTCTTCGATTGGCAGGCTTGTGTCAAAGCCGACGCCATCGTCCTTCACTTCCACGCAGAAGTGAGTTTCCGTTTCATAGGAACGGATGATGACACTGCCGCCGGATTCCAAACGCATCAATCCGTGTTTGATGGCGTTTTCTACCAGTGGCTGAACCGACAAAGCCGGCAGAACAAAGTCGGTGCTTTGCACATCGTACTGAATGTCCATATCCGGGAAACGGACTTTCTCGATATTGACGTAGTATTCGACATGCTTGATCAAGTCGGAGGCCAAGCGGT
>JAZQXX010000065.1:0-9774 GCA_045633085.1 Negativibacillus sp.
AAAAATCGACAAATAACTGAAAAAAACAAGCAAAAAATAAAGATAAATAAAAAAAAGCCGCCTCATTCGAGGCGACTTTTTTGTTATGCTTTAGCAGAAAGATGGCCTGTTCCTACATCGCAGAAGCGATATGGAAGAAGAGCATCTTCTTCAGCGTAATCCACGTTGATACGAGGGCTGCACTTGATGTCGCTGTCAGGTACATCGACTCCTTCAGCAAGGTAGAGCGTATCTCTCCACAGGCTTTCGCCGTAGTGCTGACGGCTGATGTCCATGGCGATACAGAGTTTCCCTGGACCGGTCAGCAAATCTTTTTCTTTTGGGAGGGTTCCTTTTTTGCTGCGGCGAAGCTGCTGCATCTGCTCGATTCCTTCGATGGCTTTGGCTGAGCGGATCAGCACAGCTTCCGGCTGTTCGGCAGGACAGGTTACCACATTGAAACAGTGATACATCCCATAAATCAAATACACATAGGATAATCCGCCGTCTTTATACATAATGTTGGTACGTCCATCGGGAGAACGGCGCTGATAGGAGTGGCAAGCCTTATCGGAAGGTCCACAGTAAGCTTCTGTTTCGGTGATTTGGCAAACCAATCTACCTTGCTCTGTTTCGTGAACAAGATATTTGCCCAACAGTTGACGGGCGACAGTCAAGGTATCCTGCAGGTAAAAAGATGGTGGGAGCTTTTTGTATTCCATCCTTCCCTACCCCACAAACATGGCAAAGATGACCGTGATAAAACCGGCAACGCCGATAGCGATACTGCTCATAGCACCTTCAATGTCACCGATCTGCAGGGCTTTGGTGGTGCCCAAAGCGTGGCTTGCGGTACCGATTGCAAGTCCTGCAGCAACGCGGTCGCTGATACGCAGCAGCTTGATAAGATATGGTGAAAGCACCGCGCCCATAATACCGGTGATAACAACAGCAGCTACGGTGATGGATGGTAAACCACCCTGCTGGGCGGTGATTTCGATAGCAATAGCAGTGGTAACGGATTTGGCCAACAGGCTTTTCGCCATGATCTCCTCCAAGCGGAAGAGCTTACATAGCAACAGAACACTGCTCATGCTGACGGCGGAGCCCACGGCTGTACCGGCTAAAACAGGCAGAAGATTCTTCTTCAGTACCGGGAACTGACGATAAATAGACAGAGCCAAAGAAGCAGTAGCAGGACCTAAGAACAAAGTAATGTACTGTCCGCCAACCTTGAAATTCTCAAAAGGAATGTCCAAAATCAGCAGGAAGGCAATGGACAGTGCTGCCGCAATGATCAGTGGATTCGCCAGCGGAGTTTTCAGTTTCTGTTGGATCTTTACTCCCAGCAGATAGGCAGCAAAGCACAGTACCAAACCAAAGAACGGAGAAGAAGTCAGAGTATTAATCATGTTTTCCACCTCGATTCAGCAGCTTCTGTACTGCCATAACAGTATAGGCGGTGGCAGCAAAGGTGATAAGGGTAGTCAGCAAGCAGATGAGCAGGAACTGCACCAGCACGCTGCTGATAACGTTCCAGTGTTCCAGGATACCGATGGCAGATGGAAGGAAGAAGATGCTCATGTTCTGCAGGAAGAAATCGCCTACCTTGCGGACCTGTGTTTCTTTCAGAACACCGGACAGCAGCAGGACAAAGAGCAGGATCATGGCAATGACGCTGCTTGGAAAAGCAATAGGCAGCAGTGCGGAGATGATCTCTCCGGCAAAGCAGGCACCTAAAATGAGGATCAGTTGTTTGATAATTTCCATAGCTTAGTCCTCAAACGCGATTTCTTCGCGGGTATTGAGCAGTTCAACTTCTTCAGCGGTCAAAGGACGACACTGACCCGGTTCCAAACTTTCATCCAAATCAAGACGACCCATGCGGATGCGGTGCAGTTCGACCACCTTCAAGCCAAAGGACAGGAACATACGCTTGATCTGATGATACATTCCCTCACGCAGGATGACTTTGCCCCAATCGCCGTCTTCCTCGCGGGAAACGACGGTCAATTTGGATGGCAGGGTGGTGTACTCGTTGTGCACGTTGACACCGGTGCGGAAGGATTCGATGATCTCATCGGTAATACTGCCATTGACCTTGGCAAGGTATACCTTCTGAACATGTTTTTTCGGAGAAAGGATCTCATGGGCAAAATCGCCGTCATCGGTGAGGATGAGAAGACCGGTGGTGTCTTTGTCCAAACGTCCTGCCGGGAACAGTCCCTTGCGCATCAATGCGTCCGGAACAAGGTCCACGACGGTGGTCTGTTCCTTATCCTCTGTTGCGCTGACAACGCCTTTCGGCTTGTTCAGCATAAGATAAACGTGCTGCTGAAGGGAAAGCGGCTTCCCTTCTACGGTAACGGTATCACTGTCCCAGTCCACATAAGCGTCAGCGGATTTTACAACGCTGCCGTTGACGCAGACAAGACCCTTGCGAATGAGGGTCTTGGCATCCTTGCGGCTCCAAAGGCCCTGAGAGCTGATGGTTTTATCCAATCGCTGTTTATTCAAAGAGTTCACTCCATTCAATCGAAAATATCATGTTCCTATCATACCACAAAATCTTCCGCTTTGCTCGAAAAAATGCAGAAAAAGACCTCGGTCTCTTTCGAAACCGAGGTCAAAGAAAGGATAAAGCGTTTTAAGGCTTATTTGTAAGATGCGCTGGAATCTTTCAGGGTTACGTCGTGGTAGCCGCCTTCGATGATGGAAGTGGAAGAAACCAGAGTGATTTTAGCTTTTTCCTGCAGTTCTTCGATGGTCAGAGCGCCGCAGTTGCACATGGTGTGACGAACTTTGGACAGGGACAGACCAACGTTGTCTTTCAGAGAACCAGCGTATGGAACGTAGGAGTCAACGCCTTCTTCGAAGGACAGTTTGCTTGCGCCGCCCATATCATAACGCTGCCAGTTACGAGCTCTAGCAGAGCCTTCGCCCCAGTATTCTTTTACGTAGCTGCCGTTGATTTTCACTTTGCGGGTTGGAGATTCGTCGAAACGAGCGAAGTAACGACCCAGCATGATGAAGTCAGAACCCATAGCCAGAGCCAGAGTCATGTGGTAGTCCTGTACGATACCGCCGTCGGAGCAGATTGGAATGTAGATACCGGTTTCTTTGAAGTATTCGTCACGAGCTGCAGCAACTTCGATTACGGAAGTAGCCTGGCCGCGGCCGATACCTTTCTGTTCACGGGTGATGCAGATAGAGCCGCCGCCGATACCGATTTTGATGAAGTCAGCGCCTGCTTCAGCCAGGAAGCGGAAGCCTTCAGCGTCAACTACGTTACCAGCACCAACTTTTACGGTGTCGCCGTAGTGTTCACGGATCCATTTGATGGTCAGGCTCTGCCATTCGGAGAAGCCTTCGGAGGAGTCGATGCACAGAACATCAGCGCCAGCTTCAACCAGTGCAGGAACGCGTTCTGCGTAGTCACGGGTGTTGATACCAGCGCCTACGATGTAGCGTTTGTGGGAGTCCAGCAGTTCCAGTTCGTTTTCTTTGTGAGAATGGTAGTCTTTACGGAATACCAGATATTTCAGGTTCTGATCTTTGTCTACCAGTGGCAGAACGTTCAGTTTATGTTCCCAAATGATGTCGTTTGCTTCTTTCAGGGAAGTGGTGTCAGCAGCCCAGATCAGATTTTCGAATTTGGTCATGAATTCGGAAACTTTGGTTTCTGGAGCCATACGGCTTACGCGGTAGTCACGGGAAGTAACCAGACCCAGCAGTTTGCCGTTGGAAGAACCGTCTTCGGTAACAGCCATAGTGGAGTGACCGGTTTTTTCTTTCAGAGCCAGAACCTGAGCCAGAGTGGTGTCAGGAGTCAGGTTGGAGTCGCTGGTTACAAAGCCTGCTTTGTAGCTTTTAACGCGAGCAACCATTGCAGCTTCGTCTTCGATGGTCTGAGAGCCGTAGATGAAGGACACGCCGCCTTCTTTCGCCAGAGCGATCGCCATTTTGTCATCGGATACAGACTGCATGATCGCAGATACCAGAGGAATGTTCATGGAGATTGGGCATTCTTCCTGACCCTTTCTGTATTTTACCAGAGGGGTTTTCAAGCTAACATTAGCAGGGATATGCTTGGAAGAAGAATATCCAGGTACCAGCAGGTATTCGCCAAAGGTGTGGGATGGTTCATTGAAGTAATAAGCCATGGTAATCTCTCCTCGAATAAAATTTTGAAAAAGTATATGTCCGTTATCATAACACAGTGTTAGCTGGCAAGTCAATCGACAAAATAACACAAATCGACAGAATTTTCAGCCCTCTGTGTTTGCAACTTAATGGAAATTGTTGAAAGCTCAAAGGCCTTATTTCTCCAGTGCATTTGCAATGGCTGCGAACTGCTCCATGGAGAGCTGTTCAGCACGGAGATTCGCCGCAACGCCGGCACGTTCCAGCCAAAGAGCGACATCTGCTTTGCTCATGCCAAATGCAGAAGAAAGGGTATTGGAAAGGGTTTTTCTTCTCTGAGAGAAGGCACCTTTGACCACTTTGAAGAAGTTTTCTTCTTTTTCCACAGCAACCGGCGGTTCTTGGCGCACATCCAAACGGATCACAGCAGAGTCAACGTCCGGAGCTGGCATGAAGCTGCCGCGGCTTACCGGGAAGAGAACTTTCGGCTGTGCATAATACTGTACTGCAATGGAAACAGCACCGACTTCCCTGCTTCCCGGTGCGGCACAGATACGCTGTGCTGCTTCCTTCTGAACCATGACGGTCAGGGATGCGATCGGAAGTTTTGCTTCCAGAATGGTCATAATGATCGGAGAAGTGATGTAGTAAGGCAGGTTTGCACAGATAGCAACATTCATGCCAGGGAACTCCTCAGCAATCAGTTTCTGCAGATCTACCTTCAAGACATCTTCGTTGATGATCTTGATGTTATCGAAATCAGCCAAAGTTTCGTCCAAAATCGGCAGCAGACGGCTGTCGATCTCGATGCAGACTACTTTGTCTGCTCTTTGAGCAAGCTCCACAGTGAGAACACCGAAGCCGGTGCCGATTTCAATGACACCCCAGCCAGGCTGAGCGTTGCCCATTTCTGCCATGCGAGGGCAAACAGAAGGATTGATCAGGAAGTTCTGGCCAAGACCTTTGGAAAAAGTGAAGCCGTGGCGATTCAGAATATCCTTGATCACTCCGATATTGGAAAGGTTTTGCATAATCTTACCTCGTTCAGTGTATTCGTACTTTAAGTATAGCACAAATTTTTGCTTATGAACATTTTTTTGTGAAATAATTTGTGTTATACTGTAAATATTAAGAGAATTCGGGAGGGATCATCATGGAACGCCGTGACAAGATCAATTATTATCTGGATATTGCTGAAGCTGTTGTTGCCCGCGGAACTTGCCTGCGCCGCAACTTTGGAGCGATCATCGTGAAAAACGATGAGATCATTTCTACCGGTTATGTCGGTGCACCAAGAGGCCGTCAGAACTGCTGCGATTTGGGTTACTGCACTCGTGAGAAGCTGAATGTTCCTCGCGGCGAACGCTATGAACTCTGCCGTTCTGTTCATGCGGAAGCCAATGCCATCATTTCCGCAGCCCGCAGCGATATGCTGGGCAGTACCCTCTACTTAGTAGGTAAAGAATACTCCACCGGTGAATATGTAGCCAATGCAAACCCATGTGCTATGTGCAAGCGCATGATCATCAACGCAGGCATTAAAACTGTCATTGTGCGTGATAATAAAAATGAGTATCGTATCACCGACGTCTTTGAAAATTGGGTCAACATCGACGCTTCCATGGAGCAGATGGGCTACTAACCGAAAAATCAAAAGCGGACAAGCTGGTAATACAGCTTGTCCGCTTTTCTATTTGGTCAGAGTTCCGTCTTCGTCTTCAATGAGCAGAAGGATTTGCTCTTCACAGCCATTCTGAACGTTGACATATACCAGCACATGATCTCCGGCAGAACCTTCGCAGTCAAATTCCCAGCAAAGGACTTCGTTTTCACCGGACGTAGGGATCAAGGCCAAACGGCTTCCGTTGACCTCTAACTGAGAACTAAGGGAGCGTGCAGCTTCTTCGACGGATAGAGAAACCTCAGGAAGGCTGCGTTCCTTGTGATTGACCAACCAACCTCGGGCATCACAGGATAAGATCGCACCATCTTCCAAAGAGATAGAAACTTTGATCAAATCGGTATAGCACAAAGCTCCGCCATACTGCTGTGCAAAATTGACGGTAACAATACCGTCGTCCTTGTCGTAGTAGGTATCTGCCATGGAGGAATAACCAAGCTGCTGCAAATATTTCTGCGCGATCGGAATAGCATCCTGTGGATTCATGCGTTCCTCAATGTCGCTTGCTTTGCTTCGGAGCAGATAGCAGACCTTTCCGCCATGTTTGCTGATAGCAACGGAGCAGTCATCGCCGTAAAAGACCCAGCAAGGCAGCGTGGAATTTTCCTCCCGCTGATACGGCAGAGAAATTCCCTCTCCTGCCGCCTTCTGAGCGATGGTTCTCGCTTCCTCTACATCAATGAGAGCAGCCGTTTTAGTGATGTTAGGAGTCTTATCCAAGATATGGTCGGAGAAGGGACCATCATAAATCAGTGTTGGGTAACCGCTGAATCCGCCTTCCATCGCATCAAGGCTGGTATCGGTAACCAAAGTAGGGACATTTTCGTCTAAATCATCGGTATCGACACCTTTTTCAAGAAGGTGCTGAATTTCTTCCACAGTGATTTCTCCCCGAGCTAACTCATCATCCAATTCATCGACTGCTTCGGCAAGCCGTTCAGCATATTCGCGCAGGCGACGGAAATTTTCCTGCTCTTCCATGGTCAAACTCTGTCCGCTGAGTGATTTACGGGAGAGATACATGGCGTAATCGCCTACCTGCGACAGAAACTGATTGGTCTTGTCCAAATGCAGTTCCGCCAACGGAAGCACAGACAGTGCGCTTTTGGCACTGGCCGCTTCTTTCCACAGTTTTGCAGAAACCTGTGACAGCTGTGCCGGGGTGCCACTGTACATTCCTTTGACCAGGTCGGTGGAGATGTTTGAGAGTTTCACAGCCGTTTCCTGTACTGCACGGCGATAGCCGTTTTCTACGGCTTTTCGGTACTGACTGCTGCGCCAATAATGATAGCCTCCCCACAGGGCAAGAACGGTCATCAGTCCGGCGAGAAGGACGATGAGCACCTGTGAAGCACGGCCCATGGAGCTTTTTCCGGATTCATTCACGGTATCACAACCTTTTCTTTAGGATTTGTCCTGTTTAGTGTTTCTCTTTTCTTAAAAAATATGTAAATACTTTCTGTTTTATTTGAAATAAGTAAGCATTTGCAGTATAATAAAACAGAATAATGGCTTATTCTGCGCTTCTGCAGAAAAACAAAGCAAACAGTGGATGGAGGAAATACATGGAGCAGGAAATTTATTACGATAATAGTGCAACCACCCGTGTTCGGGATGAGGTAGCGCAGTGTATGCTGAGCATGATGTGCGACAGCTACGGTAATCCATCTTCTCTGCATCGCAAGGGCTTTGAAGCACAGCAGCGCATGGAACAGGCAAGAAAACAGATGGCAGCATCTTTGGGTTGTGATCCGTCCTGTATCACTTTTACTTCCGGCGGTACAGAGGCTGACGTACTGGCGCTCATCGGCGGCAGCGAAGCGCTGAAACGCCGCGGTGACCACATCATCACCACCGCCATCGAACACGATGCGGTTCTTCATACCTGCAAGCATCTGGAGGAGCTGGGCTGGCGTGTGACTTACCTGAAACCGGACAGTGAAGGCAATATCACAGTGGAACAGGTACTGGAAGCGCTGGAGGATAAGACTGTCCTGGTTTCCATTATGGCAGTGAACAATGAAGTGGGTTCTGTTCTGCCGATCGGCGAGATCGCAAAAGCAGTACGCAGAAACAATCCAAATTGCCAGATCCACACCGACTGTGTGCAGGCTTGGTGCAAACAGCCGCTGAAAGTCGGAAAAAATCTTGATGTGGATTTCCTCAGTGTCAGCGGTCATAAAGTTTACGGACCAAAAGGCATCGGCGCTCTTTATGTGAAAAAGGGTGCGAAAATCAAACCGGTTCTCTTCGGCGGCGGACAGGAAAAAGACCTCCGTCCGGGTACAGAAAACCTGCCGGGTATTTGCGGCTTAGGTCTTGCAGCAGAATTGCTCTGCGGCGAGATGAAGGAAAATGAAGCTCATGTTCGTGAGATCAAGGACGCTCTGCTGGAAGGTTTGAAAAAAATGCCGGAGGTATGCATTATTTCCGGTGACAATGCGACACCTTATATATTGAACATCTCTGTTCCGGGCATTCGCTCGGAAATCATGCTCCACTACTTAGAGGAGAAGGGCATTTATCTGTCCAGCGGTTCTGCCTGTGCAAAAGGCGGACCGAGCCATGTGCTTTCCGCGATGGGTGTGGACCGCAAAAAAGGCGACAGTGCACTGCGTCTGAGCTTCGGACGCTACAATACTCTGGAAGAAGTTCCGGTATTCCTCGAAGCTCTGCAGAGTGCCATCGACCGCTTAAAGCGATAATTAAGGAAAAAGAAATATAATTGATCTATCATAAAGGAGAAGAAGAGCAATGAAAGAGATCATCCTGCTCAAAAACGGCGAAATCGCACTGAAAGGTCTGAATCGTTCCGTTTTTGAAGATAAACTGATCAGCAATGCCCGCCGCCGTTTGGAAGAGCTGGGCAAATTCGGCTTCCGCAAAGCCCAGTCTACTATTTTTGTAGAACCAAAAGACGAAGATATCGATTTGGACGAAGCAGTGGATATTCTGCAGAAAGTCTACGGTATCATCGCGCTGACCAAAGCGGCTGTTGTGGAAAAAGACTTTGAAGCAATCAAAGAAACTGCCATCAGCTACTTGAAAGATGAACTGATGGAAGCAAAAACTTTTAAAGTTGACGCAAAACGCAGCGACAAGTCCTTCCCACTGAAATCTCCGGAGATCTGCCGCGAACTGGGTGGCTACATTCTGGAAAACTTCCCTCACCTGACCGTTGACGTACATAATCCAGACGTAAACGTTGTTGTTGAGGTTCGTGACTACGCTGCTTACGTTCATGGCAAACAGCTGCCAGGTGCAGGTGGTATTCCAGTTGGCTCCGGCGGTCGTGCACTGCTGCTGCTCTCTGGCGGTATTGACAGCCCTGTTGCAGGTGCTATGATGGCAAAACGCGGCTTGGAAGTTTACGCGATCCACTTCGCAAGCCCACCATACACTTCTGAACGCGCTAAACAGAAAGTTATCACTCTGGCAGAAAAAATGACTGCTTACTGCGGACGTATCAATCTGTTTGTGGTACCATTCACCGAAATCCAGGAACGCATCAAAGACGATTGTCCGGAAGAACTCTTTACCGTTATCATGCGCCGTTATATGATGCGCATTGCCTGCCGCATTGCAAGACAGCAGGATTGCGAAGCTCTCGTGACCGGCGAAAGCGTTGGTCAGGTAGCAAGCCAGACCATTCAGGCGATGAGCTGCACCGATGCTGTAGCAGATATGCCAGTTCTTCGTCCTGTTGTTGGTATGGATAAAGAAGAAATCATTAAGGTGGCTCACAAAATCGACACCTTCGAAACTTCTATTCTCCCTTACGAAGACTGCTGCACTGTTTTCACTCCAAAACATCCTCGCACCAAACCGGTAATGAAGTTTGTGGAGCTGGCAGAGCAGGCTATGGATATGGAGAATCTCATCGACCGTGCAGTAAAAGGCACAGAATGTCTGAAAAACAACCGCTAAACGACCGGAGGTGAGGTAAAGAATGAATAGATAGTAGGAGTAGG
>JAZQXX010000066.1:0-1814 GCA_045633085.1 Negativibacillus sp.
GGGGTAACTCACTTGAAGCCGATTGAAATAGGCTCCAAACAAGCCTACGCAGTTGGCTTGTTTGGAAAAAGAAAGAACTGTCAATTTGCTCCCAACAGCAGGAACTGCTTTACCTGCACCAATCCATTTTCTCTTAGTGTAGGTGTTTCCATCCACAACATACTGCACTTTAATGATATGTGGAAAGGTTGCTCCGTCCAAGGCACCCATTCGTACAGATTTTGTATTCACTTTTAACCACCATTGCTTTGCAACAGATAGCACGGTTCCAATCGTTTCTTTATCCATACATTTTCACTCCTTCGCCAAATTCAAGCTTATCCAACTGATTATACTATAACACAATCCAACCTCAAATGTACTGTTTATATGTAAATTTTGTCTCTCCACTCCCACAAAACCGCTAATGCATCAAAAACAGCACAGAAATGTTTTTTCTTCTTCGGGTTGCACCCCTTTCTCCAACACATTGTTTTATAATTGTCAGGCTTGTGTTTAATATATCAAACTTCTGACCAGCTTTTCCTTGCACTTATGTGGAACATGTGCTAAACTTAGCCTGTAAAACATTGTTTTATGTAAGGGAAAGACATAAAAACAACTTAGAAAAATAGGAGGAATTTACCATGATTCATCTGTCCTTTGAACAGGAAAATACCCTGATTAAGAACCTGCTGCTGGCTAACAACGTTCCCGAAGACGATGCTGTTTCTCTGGCTGCGGTTGTAACTCACTCCGACTTCACCGGCACCTACTCTCACGGTCTGTCTCGTCTGTGCATCTACCTGAAGCAGTACATGGCAGGTGCTCTGGTTGCTCGTCCCGAATGGAAGGTTATCAAGGACGAAGGCGCTGCTATCTCCTACGACTGCGGCGGCGGCTCCGGCATCGTTGCTGTTAACACCGTATACGACGAAGTTCTGAAGCGCGCACGTAAGTACGGCGTTGCTGCAGGTACCGGCTCTCACTCCGCTAACATCGGTTGCGGCGGCTACTACGGTCACCGTATGGCAGAAGATAACGTTATCGGTATCGTTATGTCCAACACCTACCCCTGCCAGGCTCCCTTCCTGGGCGCTGACCGTCTGATCGGCACCAACCCCATCATCATGGGCGCTCCCACCTCCAACCCCGAACGTCCCATCGTTATCGACATCTCCACCTCCGGTGTTGCTATCGGTAAGGTTCAGGCATACCGTCGTGAAAACAAGGAAATGCCCGAAGGCTGGGCAAACGACTATGATGGCGTTCCCACCACCGACCCCCACAAGGCATACGTAGTACGTCCCATGGGCGACCACAAGGGCTACGGTCTGGCTACCTTCGTTGACCTGTTCGGCGGCTGTCTGGCTGGCGCAAAGGTTTCCGCAGAAATTCCCTTCGTAGAAAACATGGAACCCGAAGAAACCGGTTTCGCAGTCATTCTGCTGGACATCGCTCACTTCATCGACGTTGACGCTTTCAAGGCACACGCTGACCTGCTGGTAAAGCTGCTGAAGTACTCCCGTCCCGCAAAGGGCGTTAAGGAAATCTTCATGCCCGGCGAAATCGAAGCTCGTCTGCTGGAAGAAAACAAGAAGACCGGCATGGACTTCTCCGACGCTCTGGAAGCAGAACTGACCGAACTGGCTACCAAGTGCGGCGCAATCAAGGAAGGCGGCTCTCTGTACGACCTGCTGTAATCAGCACTCTTCCTGTAATTAGCTAGATAAATAAAAAGGACACCCAATCGGGTGTCCTTTTTTTATTGCTCGTACATCCTCTCCGTGGTATGCTGAATACAGCCAATGAGAAAGGAGTTGCCTATCATGTCT
>JAZQXX010000067.1:0-6585 GCA_045633085.1 Negativibacillus sp.
CCTCCGACTTATGAAGAACCTCGCTGCATTTGAATGGAGCACGGTCGCGGTCAGCAACTGCAGGAGCCAAAGAATCCTGTACGGATTTTGCGAAAGCCAATTCTGCCGTAGTGTAAACCGGACGTTCTGCCTCATTCATATTCTGCCAGGTCAAATCAGAAAGCTTATGGTTTGGACGGATCTCGCAGCAACCGTGCTGAACTTTCATTTCCACCTGAGTGTCGGTCATGAGAGCAGCACCTCTTGCGATGTTCTCAATACGGCCGAGAATAGATTTTACATCTGCCATGTGCGGTGCACGAACTGCGTACCATGCCACTGCTTTGGAAGGTACGATATTTGGTGGGAAACCGCAGTTATCGGAAGAGTAGTGGATTCTTGCGGAAGAGATCACGTGCTCACGGAGGTAGTTGGAACCGACGTTCATCAGTTCAACCGCATCCATTGCACTTCTGCCCAGTTCAGGAGCAAACGCTGCGTGAGAGGTCACGCCGCTGAAGTAAAATTTCTCGTAAGCACAAGCCAGCTCACCGCCGTCGATCACCAGGTTGCTGGTGCCCGGATGCCAAGTCAGTGCGATATCGCTGCCCTTAAACATTCCGTAATAAGCCATTTTCACTTTGCCGCTGAGGAGTTCTTCTTCCGGACAGCCGTAGAAACGAACGGTGCCGCTGAGTTTTCCCTGTTCCAGCAGGCGTTTTACCGCAATTGCTGCAGTCATGGAAGCTGCACCCAACAGGTTATGGCCGCAGCCATGACCCGCTGCACCTTCTACTACAGCTTCTTTTACCGGGCTTTCTTTCTGGGAAAGTCCTGGCAGAGCATCGAATTCACCCAGGAAGGCAATGACCGGACGGCCGCTGCCGTATTCTGCGTAGAATGCATGCTCCATCTTTTCTTCATTGACGATGACAAAGCCTTCTTTAGACAGAATGTTTCTCATCAAATCGGCAGACTGTTTTTCCTGGCCTCCAAGTTCCGGATTTTCCCAAAGAGTGCGGCAGGTTTCTGCACAAAGGCTTTCCAGTTCATTTACACTGTCAAAGACAAACTGTTTGGACATGTTAGCCTCTCCTTTTTATAAAATCTTACGCTTCTTTTTTATCAGCTTTTTTACCATTCAGCAGCATATTCAGAGCGATGGCACCGAATACGCAAACCAAAGTGCCCAGCCAGTTGCTTGCACCTGGGATGAAGTTGAAGATACCTGCGTTGATCGCAACGTACAGTACGCAAGCCAGAACCAGTACGATACCGGACAGTTTCAGATTTTTGATACCGAACTGTACGAACAGAGCGCCAAACAGAGCTGGCAGCAGGTAGTTCAGAGCGGAGGTAACGGATTCAGGAAGTGCAGACAGGATCGCCTGACCACCGATAACGCCAACAGTCAGAATGGTGGTGTTGATGATGATGGATACACCCATACCGATGGTAGCGATGATGGAACCCTGGTTGGTACCTGGTTCAACACCAGCGGAAACCTGTGCCATGGAAGCGCAAGGTACACGCATGTTGGAGATGTTACCGGATACGAATGCCATGTAAGTACCAACTGGACCCAGAACTGGGTAGTAGGAAATTGGTTCGATGAACCACAGGAATGCGAAGGAAGAAGCAGCACTTACGAAGCAAACTGCCAGTGCGCTTGGATTTGGCCACAGACCGAATACAACGCCCAGTACGATTGCTGGGAGGAAAGCTGCAGCAATTGCCAGTACACCGATCAGTTTACCGATCTTGTGCATCTTTGGCAGATATTCGTTTTCATAGAAATTCTGATTGCTCATTGTCTTACCTCCTTAAATCACAGCAACGATGATCATTGCAACAACGATAGCAACGGTCAGGTTCCATTCTTTCAGAGCAGGAACTTTTTTGCTTACCTGCATCATGATGTACATCAGGATAGCACCCAGAACGGTAGCCAGCGCATTTTTGTTCATTGGAACAACACGCTGTGCAACCATGGAACCGAATACACCGATCATTGCACCGGTGGAGATCAGACCCATTACTGCGGAGTTGCCGCCGGACATTTTTTTCTGAACTTTATCCATTTTATCTGCGGAGAAGGTGGAGAATACGATCCAACCAATGGAGCCGAGGATCATGGTCCAAACAGCCATGGTCAGAGCCAGTGGGGTCAGTTCATCAACGCCCAGTGCTACACCAACGGAACCGGTACCGATACCTGCTGCGATGGATTCAAACATAACGGAACCGATGAAGGACAGACGCATCCAAGCCATTGGGCCGCCAACGGAAATCAGCAGAGAGAGTATACCGGACAGGATTACGACAGATGGACCTACAGAAGTCAGAGCAGAGCTTTTTACTGCTTTCTGCATCTGTTCTTTGGTCAGACCAACTTTTGGTCCTGCTTCAAAGGCTTTCTTAACAAAAATAGCTGCCTGTGCGATTACCAGAATTACGGCAACACCGCAAGCGATCCACATAGGCATACTGTTCGCAATTTGCATTGCATTCATAGTTTTATCCTCCTTTAGTGTTTATAAGGTTAACAATTATAATTTACCTTACAAAAGTCTTGAATGCTATACTTATTTTTGACTCTTTTTGTCATATTTTTTACAGCAGAAAATTATTTACCATTATTCCGTCGAAATGTGTAAAATTTATTACATAGCATATTCCCATGTGTTTTTCTGCGTTTTCGGCTTAATTGTAAGCTTATTTTCTCACACCCGTTTGTGAGCAGCTGTCCGTCCTCTCTTTTTAGAGTGTATGGATTTCGATTTCGAAGTTCTGATTACAGGCTTCTATGGAAAATATTTTACGAATTATTCCTTTCAGCTCAAAGAAAAACCCGCAGGATGAACCTGCGGGTCTGATTCTATCTATTTTACTTTTCTGCCGTTGATGAACACCATCTCCGGTTTTGCAGCCAATGTCAGCGGATCCTGAGAGTAAACCAGCAAATCAGCATCTTTGCCTGCCTTGATGGAACCGACGCGATCCTCGATGCCGCAAATATGAGCAGCATTGATCGTGATCGCTTTCAGCGCATCCATATAATCCATGCCTTCACGAACCGCATAGCCTGCTGCGATCGGCAGCATCCAAATCGGCATTACATTGTAGTCTGTACAGATAGCCACCTGCAGACCTGCTTTGCTGAGGATGCCCGGAGTTTTATCACTGGCATGAAGCAGCTCCGGTTTACTGCGGGTGCACATCAATGGACCGTTGACCACAGGAGCACCGATCTCCTGCAAATCTTCGACGATGAGATGACCTTCTGTGCAGTGGATCAGCACGTAATCCAAGTCAAATTCTTCTGCGATACGAACCGCAGTAAAGATATCGTCGCTGCGATGACAGTGGATGTGCGCTTTGATTTCCTTTTTCAGTACAGGGATCAGAGCTTCTTTTTTCGCATCAAATTCCGGCGGATCGTTTTCTTCCGGATCTTCCTCTGCCTTCTCCACATCTTCCAGATAGCGTTTCGCTTTGTTCAATTCCTCGCGGATCAACGCAGCGGTCGCCATGCGGGTCATTGGAGTTTCGGATTTATCATTGTAAACCTTCTTCGGATTCTCACCCAGTGCAAATTTCATTGCAACCGGCTCTCGGAGAACCATTTTATCCACACGTTTGCCGTAAGTTTTGATGGCACAGAACTGACCGGAGATCGGATTCGCAGAACCCGGACCGGTGACAACGGTGGTGATACCGGCATCTACTGCTTCCGGGAAGCTCTGATTGACCGGATTGATAGCATCCAATCCACGAAGCTGAGGGCTGACCGGATCGGTCATTTCGTTCAAGTCATCGCCTTCAAAATCTAAGCCCTCTTCCGCCATACCCATGTGGCAATGGGCGTCGATAAAGCCCGGATAGATGGTCTTTCCCTGCAAATCAAGGATCTCTGTATCCTGCGGTGCGTCTTTCATCTCGCCCACTGCAACGATTTTATCGTCCTTGATCTGAATATAACCACAGTCGATGACAGCATCTTCCATGGTGAAAATTTTTGCATTGATCAGAAGCATTCTGTCGTCCCCTTTTACATGGTCAAAAGTTTGATTTCACCTTCTGCACCGCTGACACGGATCACAGTAGGAGCAGAATCCAGCTGTTCTACCAGCAGAGTACACAGTGGATCTTCCACGTTCTGACGAATCACCTTGCGCAGGTCGCGAGCACCGCCTTTGTTACCGTAGGCTTTGTCTGCGATAAGAGCCAAAGCAGCTTCTTCGTAATCGAAGCGGATACCCTTATCTGCCAGAGGTTCTTTCAGTTCGTCCAGCATCAGAGCTGCGATCTTCTCGAAGGATGCTTTGCTCAGCGGATCAAAGACCACGATCTCATCCACACGACCCAGGAATTCAGGACGCAGGAACTGGCTCAGAGATTTCATTGCTTTATCTCTTGCGATGTCGCCTTCGGTTTTACCGAAGCCCAGAGATGCGGAACCAACTTCACTGCCTGCATTGGAAGTCATGATGATAACACAGCTTTCAAAGGACACATTTCTGCCCTGTGCATCAGCGATCTTGCCCTCGTCCAGAATCTGCAGCAGGATGTTCATTACATCCGGATGTGCTTTTTCGATTTCATCGAAGAGAACTACAGAGTATGGTCTGCGGCGTACTTTTTCGGTCAGCTGACCTGCTTCATCGTAACCCACATAGCCTGGAGGCGCACCGATGATACGTGCCACGGAGTGTTTCTCCATGTATTCGCTCATGTCCAAACGAATCAGAGGGTTGGTCGCATCGAACAGCTCCTCAGAGAGAACTTTTACCAGCTCAGTTTTACCTACACCGGTCGGACCAACAAAGATAAAGGATGCCGGGCGGCGTTTTTTGCTGATCTGAACACGGGAGCGTTTTACCGCTTTTGCAACCAGCGCTACTGCTTCGTCCTGACCGATGACACGGCGTTTCAGTGCATTTTCCAAACCAGCTACACGCTGCAGTTCGTTTTCACGGATCTTGCTTGCAGGAATACCGGTCCACAGTTCGATGACTTTTGCCAGGTCTTCTTCGGTCACCACCATACCCAGAGCTTTTGGTTCCAGCTCAGCCAGCTTGGAAGTCAGCTGCATGATCTTGGATTTGCTCTCAGCCAGGGTTTCGTAATCGATATTTTCAGTTTTCTGTTCTTCTTCCTCAACCAGCAGCTGGCAGAATTCCAGCTCTTCGCTGAGTTTTTCATATTCATTCAGTTCCACGTTGCGCAGAGAAGCACAGGAACAAGCTTCGTCCAGCAGGTCGATGGCTTTGTCTGGCAGGAAGCGGTCGTTGATGTAACGCTGCGCCAACAGAACGGATTTTCTTGCAATGTTGTCGCTGACCTGTACGCGATGGAAGTCTTCGTAGTATTTTTTGATACCCAGCATAATGTCGATGGAATCTGCGATGGTTGGCTCTTCCACAGTGACTGGCTGGAAACGGCGTTCCAGAGCGGCGTTTTTTTCGATGTGTTTGCGGTACTCGTCAAAGGTGGTTGCACCGATGACCTGTACCTCACCGCGGGACAGTGCAGGTTTCAGAATATTCGCTGCATTCATGCTGCCTTCCGCATCGCCGGCACCTACCAGAGAGTGCACCTCGTCAATGAAGAGGATCACGTTGCCGCGGCGTTTGATATCTTCCAGCAAGCCTTTTACACGGCTTTCGAACTGACCGCGGAACTGGGTTCCTGCCACCAGAGAAGTCAAATCGAGGAGGAACAGCTCTTTGCCCAGCAGCATTGCCGGAACATCGCCGGAAGCCAGTTTCAGCGCGATACCTTCTGCAACAGCAGTTTTACCAACGCCAGGCTCACCGATGAGGCATGGGTTATTTTTGCTGCGGCGGTTGAGGATCTGCATCACACGCTCGATTTCACGCTCACGTCCAATGATGTTGTCGATGCGGCCTTCTCTTGCTTTCAGGCAGAGATTTTCGCAGTGCGCATCAAGGAATTTGAATTTTTTCTTGTCTTTATCTTTTGCTTTTTTGTTCTGGAAGGCTTCTTTTTCGCTGTTGTCAGCAGGAGATTCCTGCTCATTGTCAGCGCTGTTTTTTGCCTGTGGATTCATAAGATTCTGGAAGAAATTCTGCAGAGCAGGCAGTTCCTGAGCACCTCCCATTTCAAAATCCTCGCCCATTTCCTCAAAATCCGCGTCCATTGCTTCCGCAAAGGACATCATCTGCTGGTTCATGCTTTCCAGTTCTTCATCTCCGATACCCAGCTGGTCCAGCATTTTGCTGACCTGTGGGATACCCAGCTCTTTGGCACACTGGATGCACAGACCCTCATTGATCACCTTGCCGTTTTCCTCGCGGCCGATAAATACCACTGCCATTCGTTGTTTGCAGCGGGAACACATCATATTTGGATTCATATTGCTCTCCTAAGTTAAAATATCTATTGTAAATTTAATTGTTTGCACTGTCATTGTATCACAGATTCATGAACACTCTGTGAAGAAATCTTTCCTATTTCAGAAACTCAAACGGATTGAACTCGTAAACACGACTCCAAATCAAGGTATCCATGATCATACTCTCATTGAACAGCGCCGGTGGGTCGCTGAGGAAGTACAGCACAAAGCGCAGTACCAAAGCAACC
>JAZQXX010000068.1:0-1552 GCA_045633085.1 Negativibacillus sp.
GCTGCGTCAGCACTGCCACCGCCCATACCGGCACCGGAAGGAATACGCTTTAAAATACGGATCTCCAGGCCGTCCGGATCCTTCTTCATGGTATCACAGTATACCTTAGCTGCTTTCCATGCCAGGTTGGATTCATCTGTAGGAATACCCTCAACAGAACACAGAAGCTTCCAGGGCTTACCTGTTCCAACATCAATCTCAATATCGTCACGAATGGAAATCGTCTGCATCACACTTTGAATATCGTGATAACCGTCTTCCCGCTTACCCTGGACATCCAGAGTCAGATTCAGTTTTGCATATGCGCCTTCGTATAATGTTGTCATAGCGTTACCTTCCTTATGCATGTTTGAAATTCATTATAGCGAAGAAACTGTACTTTTGCAATCCTATCCTGATAAAAATAAAAAAACTGTGCATCCTAAGGTCACCCGAATTTGAAATGGAGGTACAAATTATGGACATGATCGCCCTGATTCTCTCTATCATCGGCTGCCTGAACTGGGGGCTTGTTGGCATTTTTCAGTTTGACCTGGTTGCCTGGCTTTTTGGCGGCACCGGCTCCCTGTTCAGCAGACTGGTCTATACCATCGTAGGCCTTGCGGGTCTGTGGAGCATTTCCTTTCTTTTCCGGAGAAACTCCGTTACCGATGGAGAGTAAAAAAACAGCAGTTCCAAACCGGAACTGCTGTTTTTTATTCTTTTCATCAAACCACGCGAACCTTGCAGCGAACTTCCTGATCACCGTACTTAACAATGATGTCGGTGGTAGCGCCCTTCTTCAGAGCGGTAACAACGCCTTCCTCATCAACGGAAGCAACGTATGCGTGCTCAACGGACCATTCCACATCCTTGGGATCCAGGTCGCAGTCCAGTTCCAGACGGAACTGATAGTAAACACCCAGGCTGATGTCAGTCTTCTTCAGCTTCAGAGTGATGCTGGAATCCACATCCTTTTTTGCCTCTGTCTCGGCCACGGTTTCCTCAGTGGACTCACCGGTAGTTTCCTCAGCGGAAGCAGTTTCATCGGGAGCAGCTGCTTCCTCGGTAGCGGCTGCGGTTTCTTCGGTGGCAGGCTCGGTTACGGGAGTGAAGTTGCAGCTGACATTGACGAACATCTGCACATCACCGCAGGTGATGGTAACGATGGTCTCGCCTTCGCCAACGGCAGTGATCTTACCGTCCTCAGAAACCGTTGCCACACTCTGATCAGCAGACACAAAGATCAGCTTGTCAGTGGTGTCCTTGGGGCTGGGCATGATATTGATCAGATGAGAGAATCCAACCTCAGTCAGCTCAGCCTTGGGAGTGCTGTTCAGGATCAGGGTCTCACAGGCAATGCGCTGCTCAGTCTCAACAGGAGCGGTTTCCTCCACAACGGCAACCGTGGTAGCAGGAGTGGTCTCCTCTTCACTGCCCATATTGGGCAGGAAGTAACGGACGAAAATAAAGCCGGCAGCCACCAGCAGTGCTGCGATCAGGATGGTCAGCAGAATAACAACGAAGGTGTTGTGACGGGGCTTGTCTTCCTCGTCCTCAAGTCGGATCGTAG
>JAZQXX010000069.1:0-1975 GCA_045633085.1 Negativibacillus sp.
ACCACCGTTTCATCCGTCCTGATGGTAGTGATGCTGTGTTTGCGCAAACCCATACTGCATTTAATCTACGGCAGTATTGAAGCGGATGTTTTCGAGAACGCTGTCACCTATTTTTCCATCACGCTGTTGGGTTACCCTTTCTCTGCCATGGGCAATTCCTGCACCGCTGTACTGCGCTCCATGGGCAAAAACCGCCAGGCCGTCACCGCCACCATTGCTTTCAACGTCGTCAATGTCATCGGCAATGCGATTTTGATCTATGGTTTCCATATGGGTGTAGCCGGTGCCGCCATCTCCACCACCTTCAGCCGTATTGTATTTTTTACCATGGGCATGATCATGACCCACAAGAAGTCCCTGCCGGTACATTTTGAAAAGCTTTTAAAATTCCGACTGAACTTCAACATTATGAAGCGCGTCCTTCGCATTGGTCTGACAAACGGCACAGAGAGCGCTCTCTTCCATGTGGGAAAGATCCTGATTTCCAGCTTGGTTTCTTCCTTCGGCACTGTTTTCATTGCCGCGAACTCCGTTTCCTTCACCATCAACAATATCGGCTGGACCATCGTAGGTTCTTTCGGCACAGTGCTTTTGACCGTCGTGGGTCAGTGCATCGGTGCGGACGAAGCTGAGCAGGCTAAAGCCTATACAAAGAAGCTTTTGATTGCCGCTACCACGGCCTCTGTCATACTTTTCGGCAGTGTGTTCCTCCTGCGGCACCAGCTGGTGCTTCTGTTTGACTTCGGTCCGGAAGCATTGGACACCTGCGCCTACTACACCGGTGTCAGCGCTTTCTTCTCCATCATCGCGCTGTATTCTTTCTCCTTCGTTCCCATGAATGCCTTCCGCGCCGCCGGTGATGTGCGTTACGCGGTGACCCTTTCCATTACATCCATGTTCGCCTTTCGTGTGGCTTCGTGCTATCTGATCAACGCTTTGTTACCCCAGTTGGGACTCATGTGCGTGTACATCGGCATGGGTTTGGATTGGCTGTTCCGCTCCATAATGAACATGCGTCGCTTCCGCAGCGGCAAATGGTTGCACAAAAAAGTCATATAAGAGAAAATGCTGTACCCGGTTGGGTACATCATTTTTGATATCTTAGTAATTGGTAGCGTGGATTTCGAAGTAAGCCTTGGGATGTGCGCAGGTGGGGCACAGCTCAGGAGCTTCAGTGCCAACGACCAGGTGACCGCAGTTGCGGCACTCCCAGATCTGAATACCTGCCTTAGCAAAGACCTCTGCAGTCTCCACATTCTTCAGCAGAGCGCGGTAGCGCTCCTCATGATGCTTTTCGATAGCTGCCACCAGGCGGAACTTGGCTGCCAGCTCAGGGAAGCCTTCTTCCTCTGCGGTCTTAGCGAAACCTTCATACATATCGGTCCACTCGTAGTTCTCGCCCTCAGCAGCGTGCAGAAGGTTCTCAGCGGTATCGCCGATGCCGCTCAGTTCCTTGAGCCACAGCTTGGCATGTTCCTTCTCGTTATCTGCGGTCTTCAGGAACAGAGCAGAGATCTGCTCATAGCCTTCCTTCTTAGCCTTAGATGCGAAGTAGGTGTACTTGTTTCTTGCCATGGATTCGCCAGCGAAAGCAGCTTCCAGGTTCTTCTCGGTCTGCGTGCCTGCATATTTGTTTGCCATTGAATGTTCCTCCTTATTTTCTTTTGTGATAAAATGATTATAACACGGACATTTGTCTATGGCTAGTGTTTTTTTAGTTCAGCAGAAAAATTCCCAAATTCAGATATGCCGCGAAACTGACCCACAAAATATAAGGAATCAGCAGATTGGATGCCAGTTCCCGGATTTTCTCAAATGCGCGGATCGTTAAAAAAATCAAAATCCACAGTGCCACCAGCCATACCAGCGCCGTCAGATACATCTTGCCCCCAAAGAACAGCAGCGGCCACACAAAATTCGCTAACAACTGCGCACCATACAGCCAAAGTGCTTTTTTCTTCTGCAACGTCGGCAC
>JAZQXX010000070.1:0-4621 GCA_045633085.1 Negativibacillus sp.
CAGGGCATCGTTCCTGGTGAAACCGCAGAGGAGCTTGGCCGTAATATGACCGAATCCGAGCGTGCTGCAAAATATCTGCAGGATGCCGGCTATGATATGCTCAACGCTGACAACGGTACCTACGACTCCTGGTACTGGGCACATCCGCCGATGTATATGCCTCAGAACTGCAATCTGGACGATGTTTCCCACATCAAACAGTTCGTGGATATCCCGGTAGTTTGTGCAGGACGTATGGAGCCTGATGTTGCTGCTGAAGCCATTGCCGCCGGCAAAATCGATGGCATGGGTGTAGCCCGTCAGTTCCTTGTTGACGCAGAATGGATCACCAAACTCATCGAAGATCGACTGGAAGACATAAAACCTTGCATCTGCTGTCACAGCGGCTGCTTCAACTTCTCCTCTTCCAAAGGTCATTACAATACTCAGGATCTGACTGACACCATGGGCTTGGCTCGTTGTGCTCTGAACGCAGAAACCATGCAGAGCAAAAAACATTATATCAAACCTGCGAAAAAAGCGAAGAAGATCGCTGTTATCGGCGGCGGTATCGGCGGTATGGAAGCCGCTTTGCTGCTGACAAAGCGCGGACACAAGGTCACCCTGTACGAAAAATCTGCTGAACTTGGCGGCGTATTCATTGCCGCTGCGGCGCTGTCCTTCAAAGAAAAAGACCGCGAGCTCATCGCATGGTATCGCCGTGAAATGACCAAATACCCAATTGAAGTAAAACTGAACACAGAAGTTACCGACATCGCTTCTCTGGATGCCGACGAAGTGATCATCGCTACCGGCTCTGTTGCTAACCGTATTCCTGTTCCGGGCGTGGAACGCAGCATTGAAGCTGTGGATTATCTGCTGGGCAAAAAAGAAGTCGGCGAACGTGTTGCCATCATCGGCGGCGGTCTGACCGGCTGCGAGATCGCATACGAGCTGTACCTCCAGGGCAAGAAACCTGTAATCGTAGAAATGCAGGACGACCTGATCACCACCAAAGGCATCTGCCTTGCTAATACGTCCTTCCTCCGTGACTTCTTCCAGGCAAACAAGGTTCCTGTTCATCTGGAAACCAAACTGGAACAGGTTCTGGAAGACGGTGTAATGGTTTGCAGCAGCAACGGTCAGTCCTTCAAGATCGAAGCAGATTCCGTTATCATGTCCACCGGTTACCGTCCTGCACCGATGGCGAAAAAAGCAAAACACGTTCATATCATCGGCGATGCCGACAAAGTGGGCAACCTGCGTACCGTTATCTGGGGTACCTGGGATGTATGTATGAAGCTGTGATTTTTTAAGGAGAGATAAGTATGATTTTGACCCCTGAACAACAGGCCGTTCTCAATGGTGCTAAGGGCGAAACCATGGCGAAGGTTATGAAAACCTTGGTTATGTACGGCGAAACCTTCGGTGCTGATAAGCTTGTTCCTGTTACTTCCCAATACAACCATCTGGTTACCTCTTTCGGTCTGAAGATGATGAAACCAGTTTTCGATCTGATGCAGCAGCTCATCGACGCCGGCGCGATCTCTCAGCAGCAGTTCTCTGTTGACCCTCGTCCGGTGGACAGCAATGTGCCATCCAATTTCCTGCAGAATCTGGTGTTCAACAAGTTCATGTACTCCACTCAGGACAGCTACGAAAAACAGCTGAAAGAACTGGGCCTCATGAATGAAGACGCTTTCACCTGTGCCTGCTACCTGGATCAGGTGGGTAATAAGCCAAAAATGGGCGATGTGCTCAGCTGGGCAGAATCTTCTGCTGTTGTTTATGCCAACTCCGTTTTAGGTGCTCGCTGCAACCGTAACTCCGGTATCATGGACATCATGGGTTCCATTGCCGGCTGTGTTCCTCACTTTGGTCTGCTGACCGACGAAGGCCGTAAAGCGACCTGGATCGTCAAAGTGGAATGCAAAAACAAACCGGAAGCTCAGCTTCTTGGCAGTGCCATCGGCATGAAAGTGGTGGAGGATGTTCCTTACATCACCGGCATGGAGAAATGGCTGGGTACCGAATTGAACGACGACAACTGCGCTTATCTGAAAGATTTCGGCGCTGCTACCGCATCCAACGGCGCTGTTGGTTTGTATCACATCGAAAACCTGACCCCGGAAGCCAAAGCACTGGGTTCCGACCTCATTGCAGAAAATGCCAATGTATACATCATTGACGACGAAGAGCTTGAACGTGTGAAAAACAACTACCCTGTTATGTGGAAAAAGCTGGACGCAGCTCCAAAACTGTGCTTCATCGGTTGTCCTCATATGTCCATGCAGCAGCTGAAGGATTGGACTGTCCGCGTGGAAGAAGGACTGAAACGCAGCGGCACCAAAAAGGTTTCCATTCCGACTGTTTTCACCACTGCTCCTGCTGTGAAGAAAGAGTTTGAGAAAACCGAATTTGCAGCTCGACTGAAAGCGACCGGCGTTGTTCTGTCCTACATCTGTCCGCTGATGTACATGAACAACCCTCTGTGCAAATCCATGCCTGTTATTACCTGCTCCAACAAGCTGCGTACTTACACCACTGCCCGTTTCTACACCGAAGAAGAAATTTTGGGCATGATCACCACCAAGGGAGGAAAGTAATATGAAAGAGTTTAAAGGCCGTGTCGTTGCTCCTGGCAGTGTCACCGCAGAAGCTGTCGTTTCCCACGGTGGATTCAATACCTTAGCATCTTTCCAGAGCGCACTGCAGTTTGGCGATAAGAAAGCCACCTGCGGCGATCAGAACAACAAAGACCTCCACGGCAAAGTTATGGCAGGAAAAGCTCTCTGCCTGCCTCAGACCATCGGTTCTACCACCGGCGGCTTGGTGCTTTACTGTGCCTGCGCTATGGAGCGTCAGCCAGCCTGCATGCTGTTCTCCAAACCGATCGACTCTCTGGCTGCAGCCGGCTCCATTCTGGCTTCTGTTTGGCTGGACGGCGTGTCCATGCCTGTTGTTGACTGTCTTGGCGACGACTTCCTCGATTATGTGAAGGACGGAATGTCCATCACTGTCAAAGAGGATGGAACTGTCTGCATCAACTAAAGAATATGTAAAAACGGCAGGGTATTTTCCCTGCCGTTTGTTTTGCTGTTATTTTTCCATAAAATGTGCTTGGCCTTCTCCATGATAGCCGCAATATTCGTAGAGATTCTGCGCCATCGGGTTGTTCACGTTCACATATAAGCGAATGCCGTTAGCTTCCAATTGCAGCTTCAGCTCGTCAGCTTTTGCCATCAAAGCTTTGGCATATCCCTGACCACGGAAGTTCGGTTCCACCCACAGTTCATCCACGTATACATGGCCATGTCCTTGCCATCTGCTGCCGATCTTCGGGATATAGACCAATGAGATCCACCCTACGTATCGCTGTTCCACCATGACAGCGTAAACATACAGATTGGGATTCGCCAATTCCTTTTTCATCTGTTCCGAAACAGATGCTTTTGACGGTTCTCTTTCAACGCCGTTTTGACGCCAAAATACCATATCATCAAACATTGCGTAGTTCTCAACGCCGATCCTGTCGATTTTAAAGCTCATCTGCATCTCACCTCAGCATCATTATAGCAGGTAGAGCGACACTTTTCACCCTCTTTCCCTGAAAAGCACTGACTAAATACATACAATTCATATCATTGTTATGGACTTATTGTAACAGCCATGTTATAATATTTTTAATAAACTATTAACAAAGAAAGAAGGTCACTCTCCATGAAGAAGACTAACACTCTGTCTGAAAAAGCCTTCCAGCTTGACGGAAAAATGCCTCTTTCCCAGGCGATCCCTCTGGGTCTGCAGCATGTTCTGGCTATGTTCGTTGGCAACCTGACCCCACTGCTGATCATCACCGGTACTTGCGGTATCGCAAGCGGCGAATTTGCTGAGCTTCAGCTGCATCTGCTTCAGAATGCAATGCTGGTAGCTGGTATCGTTACCCTGGTTCAGCTGTTCTCCATCGGCCCTATCGGCGGTAAAGTTCCTATCGTAATGGGTACTTCCTCCGGCTTCCTTGGCGTTTTCAACTCCGTAGCTGCAACTATGGGCGGCGGCGTTATCGCTTACGGTGCCATCATGGGCGCATCCATCATCGGCGGTCTCTTCGAAGGCATCCTCGGTTTCTTCCTGAAACCTCTGCGTAAATTCTTCCCTGCTGTTGTTACCGGTACTGTTGTTCTTTCCATCGGTCTTAGCCTGATTTCCGTTGGTATCAACTCCTTCGGCGGCGGCAACTCCGCAAAAGACTTCGGTTCCATGGAAAACCTGCTTCTGGCTATCTTTGTACTGGCAATGATCCTGTTCTTCAAACATTGCACCAAAGGTTTCACCAGCTCTTCTTCCATTCTGCTCGGTATCGTTTGCGGTTATATCGCAGCATTCGTAATGGGCTTTGTTCTCCCTACTACCGGCGTTACCGCTGACGGCGTGGAATTCACCAAAGCTTGGGTTCTGAACTGGGACAAAGTTGCAAACGCAGCCTGGTTCGAAATTCCTAAGATCATGCCTGTTAAACCTATCTTTGACATGCGTGCTATCATCCCTGTAATGATCATGTTCGTTGTTACCGCAGTAGAAACTGTTGGTGACATCTCCGGCGTTATGGAAGGCGGTCTTGGCCGTGAGGCTACCGACAAAG
>JAZQXX010000071.1:0-6356 GCA_045633085.1 Negativibacillus sp.
TCCGTGGGCGGCCAGCTTGTATTTCATAAAGGAGATCAGGTTCTGCCGGTTGTTCACCTGCGTCAGCTTATCCAGGGAAATCTGCTGCCGGGTGGTGCCCACGTACAGGCACAGCAGATCCAGCGTGATGCAGACGCAGACCACGGGCACCTGTTTTGCGTTCAACCGCTTTACGAGCGATTGCCTGCAGTGCTTCCTGGCTGAAGTCCAGCTGGATTCCTTCCATCGCAAAGAGTTTCTGATACTGTTTCACTAAAGCGTTCTTTGGTTCAGTCAGAATGCGGATCAATCCGTTTTCATCCAGCTCAGTAAGAGTTGCGATAACAGGCAGACGACCGATCAATTCAGGGATCAGACCGAATTTCACCAGATCCTGTGGAGTTACCTGGCTCATCAGCTTATCGTAATCCAGATCAGATTTATCTGCCAGTGTAGAACCAAAACCAAGGCTGGATTTCGCTACGCGCTGTTCGATCTTCTTCTGGATGCCGTCAAATGCGCCGCCACAGATAAACAGGATCTTGGAAGTATCGATCTGAATGAATTCCTGGTTTGGATGTTTTCTGCCGCCGGTTGGTGGTACGTTTGCTACGGTACCTTCAATGATTTTCAGCAGAGCCTGCTGTACACCTTCACCGCTGACATCGCGGGTAATGGAAGTATTTTCGCTCTTACGGCCGATTTTATCGATCTCATCTACGTAGATGATACCGGTCTGAGCACGTTCCACATCCCAATCTGCGCACTGAATCAGACGCAGAAGAATGTTTTCTACGTCCTCACCAACGTAACCTGCTTCAGTCAAAGTAGTTGCATCTGCGATAGCAAATGGTACGTTCAGAGTTTTTGCCAGAGTCTGAGCCAGCATGGTTTTGCCCACACCGGTAGGACCGATGAGCAACACATTGCTCTTCACCAGTTCAACATCGTCGTTCCATTCAGGCTGTTCCTGCAGGAAGTTACGTTTGTAGTGGTTGTAGATAGCAACAGACAGGATCTTCTTTGCACGTTCTTGACCAATGACATAATCATCCAAAACCTTTTTAATGTCCGCAGGTTTTGGAATCTCCTGCTGTGGAGCTGCAACAGCTGCCTTGCGGGAGCCGCTGTGAGAGTGTCGATGGCTGTGAGGCATGGAAGGTTCATCACAGAGAACATCGTTACAAAGCTCGATGCACTCGTTACAGATGTATACGCCCGGACCTGCGATCATTCTCTCCACTTCATTGGAGTCTTTGCCGCAGAAAGAACAGCGGATGTCTTTTTCATTATTTCTTGGCATCTTGCTTCTTCCTCCTCCGTGCCTATCGGTTGGTGATCACTTTATCGATCAGACCGTAAGCACAAGCTTCTTCTGCAGTCAGATAGTTATCGCGGTCGGTATCTTTCTGAATGGTTTCCAGACTCTGACCGGTATATTCAGCCAGCATTCTGTTCAGTTTTTCTTTGGTGCGAATGATGTGGTCAGCGTGAATCTTGATATCGCTTGCCTGACCCTGCAGACCGCCCATCAGTGGCTGGTGGATCATAATCTCACTGTTTGGCAGAGCAAAACGTTTGCCTGGAGTACCGGATGCCAGCAGGAATGCACCCATGGATGCTGCCATACCCATGCAAATGGTGGAAACATCGCATTTGATGTATTTCATGGTATCATGAATCGCCATACCCGCGCTGATGGAACCGCCTGGGCTGTTGATATACAGGGAGATGTCTTTCTCTTTATCCTGACCTTCCAGGTACAGCAACTGAGCAACTACAAGGCTTGCAGTTACATCGTTTACTTCATCGCAAAGCATAATAATTCTGTCGTTCAGCAGACGGGAGTAAATATCGTAAGCACGTTCACCGCGTCCGGTCTGCTCGATGACGGTTGGGACTAAACTCATAGTAAAAGCCTCCGTTTCTTCAATGGGTAATCATAAGATGTCTTCAGTATGGTCATATTTTTACTCTCAATATTCAAACGATAGCACAGAAATGAAAATTTGTCCATACGTTACAGAAAGCCGGTGGAACAGCTGTGATCCACCGGCTCTGCCACAGGTATATCATACCCGATTGTTATTGTAGAAAAATGTCAGATTCGTAAACGTTTCGTTACGAAGGATTATTTTTCTTCAGATTCTTCTGCTTTTTTAGCAGATTTTTTGATTTTGTTTACAGTTACATCTGCGGAAGCACGAACCAGGTCGATAGCTTTGGTGATGTACAGATCCTGTTCAACGTCGGAAGCAGGGATCAGTTCTTTCACTTTAGCAGCGTCGAGACCGTACATGCCAGCCAGACGATCGTATTCAGCGTCCAGTTCGTCAACGGTAACGGTTACGCCTTCGAGTTCAGCGATTTTTTCCATTGCCAGACGGATTTTAACCTGACGTTCTGCGGTGTCTTTGAAGTTGCCACGCAGGGTGTCGATATCCATACCGGTGTACTGGCTGTAAACGTCCAGGCTCATGCCCTGGGACTGCAGACGGTATGCGAAGTCGTTCAGCAGTTCGTTTGCTTTGTTAGCGATCATGCAAGCTGGGATGTCAGCTTCCATTTTTTCGATAACAGCGTCGATCAGTTTGTTTTCGAATTCGTTCTGAGCAGCTTCTTCAGCTTTGGACTGGAGTTTTTCTTTCAGATCTTTTTTCAGATCAGCCAGAGTGTCGAATTCGGAAACGTCTTTTGCGAATTCATCATCCAGAGCTGGCAGTTCTTTTTTCTGGATGCCTTTAACGGTTACTTTGAATACTGCTGGTTTGTCCATCAGATCAGCTACATGGTAGTCATCTGGGAAAGTAACGTTAACGTCGAAGGATTCACCTGCTTTGTGGCCGATGATCTGTTCTTCGAAGCCTGGGATGAAGGTACCGGAACCGATAACCAGTGGGTAGTCTTCGCCTTTGCCGCCTTCAAATGCAACGCCGTCCATGAAACCTTCGAAGTCGATGGTTACGGTGTCATCTTTTTTAGCTGCACGTTCAACGGATACCAGACGGCCGTTTCTGTCGCGGAGTTTGTCCAGCTCAGCATTAACTTCAGCAGCCATGATCTGGTCTACGTTTTTCTCGATTTTGATGCCTTTGTAGTCACCGATGGTAACTTCTGGTTTTACAGTAACAACAGCACGGAAGGTGAAGCCTTCGCCGTCTTTGAATTCCAGATTGTCAACTGCAGCCTGGTCAACTGGTTCGATTGCAGCTTCTGCAACAGCAGCTTCGTAAGCTTCTGGGTAGATTTCGTTTACAGCATCTTCATAGAAGAATTCTTTGCCGTACATTTTTTCGATCATACCTTTTGGAGCTTTACCTTTACGGAAGCCAGGGATCTGGATTTTGCCTACGTTCTTTTTGTAAGCAGCCAGAGCAGCAGCCTGCAGCTGTTCTTCAGATACAGCGATCAGCAGTTCTACAACGTTGTTTTCAATTTTTTTGCTAGAAATCAGACTCATTGTAATGTTTCCATTCCTTTCATTTGTCCGCCGATGCGGAGTGAAGTGATGCTCCGTCTCTTTCCAAAACACGGGAAAACGCGGACAAGCAATCCTAAACGCAAGTATTATAACATAACTCGCAAAATAATGCTACAATTTTAGTGAAAATTTTCTGTAAACGGAGTTTTCAACCGTTATTGCACACTCTTCTTATGAGAAGTGACGAAAATCCATAGAAAAATATCTTAAATGTGAATGATTTTCGGTGTAAATTTCAGATAATCTGCAGAAATCAGGCGGTATTCCACCCCTTCGTATTCCCCATTCAGCGCAAAACGACAGCCGGCAGAATGGATATGTCCATACCAGCAGCGCTTGATACCGAAGTCTCTCAGTACCTGCAGAATACTCTCGTTGGTCTCATTGCCATAGACCGGCGGATAGTGCAGAAATACCAGTTTCTCTTTGTCTGGGAATCGCTTTTCCGCATCTTCCAGAGACATTTTCAAGCGTCCCGCTTCTCTTGCTACGATCTTCTGATCCTGCGGCTGTCCGCCTTCAAAAATCCAGCCGCGGGTTCCGCAAATAGCGACATTCTCATATTCAAAACTGTTGTTGGACAGAATATGAAGACTGTCAAAGCCTTTCTCTTCCAGATAAGCGTCCATCTTCTTTTTGGTAGTCCACCAGTAGTCATGGTTGCCCTTCATCAGGATCTTCCGTCCCGGCAAAGCCTGCAGGAAAGCGAAGTCCTTTTCGCAGTCCTTCAGATCCATTGCCCAGGATACATCGCCCGGAATAACTACCGTATCCTTTTCACTGACCAGAGCACGCCAGTTCTTTTCCAGCCGTTCCATGTAATTGTCCCAGCCGTTAAATATGTCCATCGGCTTGTCCGTTGACAAAGACAGATGGGTATCTGCGATCACAAACAGTGCCATGTTCCAGTCCTTTCTTGAAATATCATAAAAATCAGGAAGGAAAGGTTGCCCTCTCCTTCCCTGATTGACTATTTCATATATTTTTTCATGAAGTCAGCAGCGTTTTCCCACATGATCTTTTTCACAACAGTATCGCTGATACCGTGAGAAAGCATGTAGTCTGCAAAACCTGCAAATTTTACAGGAGTGTTCAGGCTTTCGTGTACGGAAGCACCGTCGAAGTCAGAACCGCAGCATACAACATTTTCGCCGCCCAGTTCCAGCATGCGATCAACATGACGGAAGAGTGCATCGTAATTTGCAGCCTCAGCTTTTGGATCGTCTACGATAAAGGCATCACAGAGGTTCAGACCGATGATACCGCCGCGTTTTACGTATTCAGCAAAGCGTTCTTCGGTTACGTTTCTGCGATGACCGCAAGCGGTGCGAATGTTGGAATGAGTTTCAATGAATGGTTTTTCTGCGAATTCACAGAGTTCCCAGAAGCAAACGTCATTCAGATGGGAGTTGTCAACGATGATGCCAACTTTCTCCATTTCTTTTACAGCTGCACGGCCGAATTCGGTGAAGCCTTTCTGAGTATCGTGACCGGAAGCCAGCTCATTTTCGCCATTCCAGGTCAGAGTCATGATTTTAACGCCGCAGTCGTGGAGGAATTTCACGTTTTCGATTTTACCGTTGAGACAAGCTGCGCCTTCAACAGTCAGCATTGCAGCCAGTTTACCCTGTTTGGTGATACGGTCGATGTCTTCGTAGTTCCAAACCTGTTCAACGTGGTCTTTGTTGACTTCCATCAGGTGTTTGAAGTATTCATTTCTGTCGATGAAGAATTTTTCAGCTTCATCGCCACGGAAGCGGTCAGGAACAAATACAGCGATCGCCTGGCAGTAACGTTTGAACTTTTCCAGTTCGTTGATGGACACCATGGTATCCTTGCAGAAGAAGTCAGCATTTTCTCTCTGAAGTTTCATGATAGTGTCGCAGTGCAGGTCAAATAATTGCATAAGATTAGCCTCCTTTATTCGTACGCGGACACCTGGAAAGCATTTTCCAGATAATTGATCTCCGCTGTTCTTTTACGTTTGTTTTCCACCGGATAGACCTCGCAGACATCAAAGCGAGGCTGCAGATCTGCATTGTATTCTTCCATGTAATGGAAGGCAGTCAGAATGATCTTCTGCTGTTTTGCAGGAGTCACCGCTTCTGCCGGAGAATACAATGAATTTTTAGCTCGGGTCTTTACCTCCACAAAGGCGATGATATCATCTTTCTGAACGATCAGATCGATCTCTCCGTAACGGCTGTGGAAATTGCGGCAAAGCAGGTTGTAACCCTGCTGCTGTAAGTACAGTGCCGCCTGTTCCTCACCCCAAGCTCCGGTATTTTTATTTTTCTTCCAGATTGGCAGCTGCAGCATCCGGCAACACACCTTTCAGTTTTTTCAAAAATGTACGTCGATGATATGGGCACATACCGTATTCCATCAGCTGTGCGTAATGGTCCTTAGTACCGTAGCCCTTATGTTTTGCAAAGTGATACTGCGGATACTCTTTATCAATTTCGATGAGCATATGATCTCGGGTCACCTTCGCCAAAATCGATGCCGCTGCAATGGATGCAGAAGTAGCATCGCCTTTGACCACTGTACGGGTCGGAAGCTCCAGCTTCGGATTCTGATTGCCGTCTACCAACACCATATCCGGTGTCATTCCCATGGCCTCCACCGCTCTTCTCATAGCAAGGAAAGTTGCCTGCAGAATGTTTATGCGATCAATTTCCTTCTCATCAACGAGGGCGATTCCATAAGCAATAGCATTTTCTTTGATTATAGGAAAAAGTTCTCTGCGTTTTTTATCAGAAAGCTTTTTGCTGTCATTCAGTCCAGGGATATCAATGTGGTCGGGTAAAATCACAGCTGCAGCGCATACCGGACCGGCGAGTGGTCCTCTGCCGGCTTCATCTACACCACAAATCAATTTATAACCTTTTTCTTT
>JAZQXX010000072.1:0-2416 GCA_045633085.1 Negativibacillus sp.
GTTCGCCTTCTCTGGCATCCCGCTTCGACTGTGCCACGGCGTCGTCAATGTTCAGCCGTTCCACACGTTTACATTCGATATGAATACCGTCCAAACCAACCACATCTGCATCCCCATTGGCTCCGCTGTACTGCTGACCGCGACGGCAGTCATATCCATATTCCCGGAGTTTTCGGGCAAGTTCACGCTCACCCTTCGCCCCTTTTGCTCTACTATTTGTCAAAGGACCTCCTCCTTTCATGCCATTCTGTTTTCGGTGATTCAGGCACAGACATCCAGTAAGGAAATATTTCCGGATGGCGAGCAACATCACTCCAGTTCCAACAATTCGCATAATCTGCAATACTAAAAACCGCCAAAACATAGCCACCCTCATTTGCATCTTCTTCCGTAGGTAACCTGTCCTTCGTGCTGATCCATTTCTGCTTCACATGGTTCACCCTCCTATTTCATCCACCGACTCATGCTGATGGAGATATACATATTCCCCATTCGGCCCGATGTTGGAATAAATAAAATCATTGCACTGTTCCAGAGAAAGATGTGTTTTCTGCACACGATGCTCATAGGCATATTTGCCGCTGCATTTCTTCTCAGAAATCCGTTTCTGCAATTCTTCCTCTCCGTAGTTTGCCTCTAGCAAATACAGGTCAAAATCAGGCGCAGTGATACCGTTCAGATTCGCCGTATCTGTAGCATAGAATATCTTCTTCTCCTGCATCTGCAGTTTGAAACCGATATTCTCTACATCATGCACCAACAAAACAAGTGTCACCTCACAAAGTCCCTGATAACAATAGGTTTTGTCCGCTTCCAAAATGTCAATCCTGTGTGCCTCCACGCCGCAGTTTAACAGCGGTACCACAAGCCAACGCCCACAGGCAAAGCGGAGCAAAGGACGCTCCGCCGCCAGTTTATGTATCGTTACAGGATTGAAATGATCTCCATGGATGTGCGTCAGCAGTACCAGAACGATATTCTTGTATGTATCCTTGATAGTTTTCCATGGCACGCCACAGTCTACCATCACAGAACCGCCCAGGATCACGGCATTTCCTTTGCTTCCGCTCCGGATGATCTGATAGTCAAAATCCATAACACAGCAACTCCTTACAGGTCATCGATACTGATATTCTCCGCAGCAATGACTTCCATACTCTCTGCCGCTACAGACTCCGCTTCTGTAATCGCAGCGGGAGTACCGAAGTTCTGATCAAATGCAGGTTCTTCCATTTCTTCACTGACAATATCTTTTCCGCTGCTCTTCATGAATTTATGGTCGTTTTCCTGTGCCATTACCAGTTCTGTAGACATGATGCCCCATTTGCTGATGATCTGACGCAGCAAAGTCTTTTTCGCCATATCATCGAAGTTTTTGTACCAGAAGGAACTATACTTCCACATTTCTTTTTCGGGAATCTGTCCGTCCTGCAGGCGACAATAAGCCTCTGCAGAGAATGCAGGGCTATATCTGTCTGCATGGCTCATCATCTGCTCCTTCGTCCAGTACATGGTTTTGCGGAAACCGTTCATGTATTCAAACATAGCATAGTAACCGATGGTAGGTGCGTTTTCCCTTTCTACAAAATCTGTGATTGGCTGGCACTGAATCTCTTCATTCAGAAAATCAAATCCTAACAATTCGCCCTCTTTGATCTCGATAACATTCAGTTTTCTGTACTGGCCAGTACGCAATGCAAGCTGGATATAGCCCTTATACCCAAGAACGAACTGCGCCTTGGTACATGCAGGCTGAATGATATTGCCGTTTCTGTCACGCTTCTCCTTCATCTTGAAGGGTACCAGATAATACTGTCCTAACTGAGGAGAGGGCTGCAGGTTCATGCTTTCACCCAGCAACGCCCCTGCCAGAATACTTGGAGCTTCACACTCCTGCAGGGCAGGGTTCACCGCTACCGCAGATGTAATGCTGGCAACAAACCTCTGCGCTCGCAGCGGGTCACCTAAAGTGTTATTGATAAGTTTCTGGTATCCCTGTGTAGTGATCGCCACAGAAAATTTAGGTTTCTTTGTATCAGAGCTGCTCATATTCATATCCTCCTTCAGTCAAAAATGCTTTCAGTTTCTTCAGGTCTTCCAATGTGCCATAGACATAGAAGCCTGTTCTATATCGTTTTGTTAGCGTCGCCACTTCGGTCGCAGCGGGTACGCTCATAGGGGGAGCCACTACCGCTTCCTCCTGCTGCACCTTCTGCACCGCTTCCGCTGTTCTCTGACGAGCCGCCTCTTTTTCCAGTCTTTCCGCTTCTGCCGCCTTTTCCGCTTCGATCGCCTTATGCCTTGCTGTCACTCTCGCAATGGCAGATGCCAGGATATAATCCTGTTTATATTCCACAAGGATCTCATCCGCATACTCCATACTGCGGATTGCCACCATATCATCTGCAATACTGTC
>JAZQXX010000073.1:0-10992 GCA_045633085.1 Negativibacillus sp.
CTGGAATTCATCATTCTGCACGCTCCGGACGTTGCGATCTCCGAAGCTGCAGTAGGCGCAGTGCTGGGCACCGTGCTCTTCCTGATCGCCATCCGTAAAACCACCAAGAAGGAGGATGAGGAGAAATAATGAATACCAAACGACTGATCGGCCTGCTTGCTCTGGCTGTGATCCTGGTAGCAGGTATTTACTCCATGATCTACACCTTCCACAACGCAGAGCTGACTTATGACGGCTCCAACACTGACGTGACCCAGCTGCTGGCTGACCCATCTTCCTACGACGTGAGCGAAGTAAACGGCATCGCAGACGTTATCGTCAGCACCAACCTGGAAAAAACCATGGCTGTCAACAACGTTGCAGCGGTTGTATTCGACTTCCGAGGCTTCGACACCATCGGTGAATCCTTCATTCTGCTGACTGCTATCGCAGGTTCTTATGTAATTCTGAGCAGCAGCCACTCCGAAGGCAAAAAAGGCAAGAAGGGAGGCAAGCACTAATGAAATACAGAAAAGGTTTGAAAGAACGTAATGTAATTCTCAAATGTGCTGCTGACCTGATGCTTCCATTCGCACTGGTCTTCGGTATTTACATCATCCTCTTCGGTACTGTCAGCCCGGGCGGTGGCTTCCAGGGCGGCGTTATCGTAGCAGCAGCAGTTCTGCTGCTGTACCTCGGTTACGGTTTCAAAGTAACTGCAAAAGCGATCAACGGCGAATCTCTCCGTATCGGTGAAGCAGTTGGTGCGATCCTGTACACCATTCTGGCTGCTTGCGGTCTGTTCCTGGGCGCACGTTTCTGCCAGAACGTATTCTTCAACAATGGTCAGGTAGGCGACATGATCTCCGCCGGTACCATTACTTTCATGAGCTATTCCGTTGGTTACAAGGTTCTCACCGGCGTGGGCTTCCTGCTCCTGCTGCTGCTGGGCCTGCTGTCCCCGGATGATGAAGACTAAGGAGGCACAACAAGATGATGATGTTTAACTATATCGCTGCTGTGCTGCTGATCGTAATGGGTCTGTACTGCATTCTCACCAAGAAAGACCTCATTAAAATCGTACTGGGCATGGGTATCGTGGACTACGGCATCAACCTGTTCATCGTAAGCGTCGGCTTCAACGATGGCGGTACTGCTCCAATCTTCACCCTGTCCGAGCTGCTGAGCGGCGCATACTTTGTAGACCCTGTTCCACAGGCTCTGACTCTGACCTCCATCGTTATCGGCGCCTGTGTTGACGCCATGGCGCTGTCCCTGGTCATCAAGATCTACAAACAGTACAAAACCAGAAATGCTGACGAAGTTAGGGGGCTGCACGGATAATGATTTCTTACATTCACTTTCCGGTAATGGCAGTTATGCTGCTGTTCCTTGGCGCCTTCCTCATTGAGATCTTCGGCGCAAAAAATAAAATCGTTCGCAACGGCATTGCTCTTGCGGCAACTTCCATCTCTGCACTGCTGACCCTGGCACTGATCAAACCGGTGTTCTTCGGCGGCGAGATCATCGATTACTGGATGGGTAACTGGTCCCCAGTGGGCGGCTATGCCATCGGTATCGGCTACGAAGTAGACCAGCTGAACCTGTTCTTCGCGATCATGGTCGTAGGTACCTTCCTGCTGGGCTGCATCTACTCCGTTCGTTACATGGAACGCGACCACCATCTGGGCCACTACTACACTCTGTTCCTGATGCTGTCCGGTTCCGTACTGGGTCTGGTCTTCACCGGCGACGTGTTCAACATGTTCGTTATGATCGAGATCATGACCTTCGCATCCGTAGCACTGACTTCCTTCCGCAGCGAGAAGAAAACCTCCGCTGAAGCTGCTTTCAAATACCTTGTAATCGGCTCCATCGGTTCTTCCTTCACTCTGCTGGGTATCGTAATGCTCTACGCACAGTGCCACACTCTGAACATGGCACAGCTGTCTTCCGTACTGTCCACCGGTCTGAACCCTGGCACTGTTATGGCATTCGCTCTCATGTTCGCTGGTCTGGGTGTAAAATCCTACATCGTTCCATTCCACGCACCTGCTGCTGACGCATACACCTCCGCTCCAACTTCCATCTCCATGGTATTCTCCGGTATGGTAAACAAAGCGGGCGTTTACGGCATGATCCGACTGATTTACGTGATCTTCCAGGCAATGGATCTGCCAGCTATGCAGCTGCTGCTCACCGGTCTTGGCACCGTGACCATGTTCATCGGTGTTACCATGGCGCTGGCACAGCACGACTTCAAACGTCTGCTGGCGTTCCACTCCATCTCTCAGATCGGTTACGTTATGACCGCTGCTGGTCTGGGTACCGCTCTCGGTCTGACCGGCGCTCTCTTCCACGCAATGAACCACACCCTGTTTAAAGGTCTGCTCTTCCTCTGCGCAGGTTCCGTTCTGTACGCAGCAGGCAGCACCGACCTGGATGAACTGGGCGGTCTGTCCAAGAAAATGCCAAAAACCACCGTTTGCTTCCTGATCGGTGCCTTCTCCATTTCCGGTCTGCCACCATTCAACGGCTTCGCTTCCAAATGGACCATCTATCAGGCTATCTACGGCAAAGCAGTGGAAAGCGGCAACTTCGCTTACGCATTCGTAACTGTTATCGCTCTGCTGGTATCCGTTATGACTCTGGCTTCCTTCATCAAAGTAGCTCAGGCGATCTTCTTCGATCAGCTGACCCCAAGCTGCAAAAACGTGAAAGAAGCTCCAACCTCCATGCTGGTTCCTATGTACATCATGTCCGCACTCTGCGTGCTGACCGGTGTGTTCTACAAACCACTGGAAGAATACATCCTCCGTCCAGCTGTTAATGCAGCGCTGAATATCAGCAACTACATCGACAGCATGATGGGTGAAGGCTATGCAGCTGCTGCCGGTGTTCAGAACATCGACGTTGCTGCTGCTCAGTTCAGCTACTGGGACCCAATGCTGTGGCTGCTGCTCTTCGTTGTTGTTCTCTTCGCAGTATTCATCGTAATTCTGACCGAGAAATCTGCCTTCGGTGCAGTTCTCCACATCAACGACGATGAAGACGAATGCGACGGCAAATACGCTACCTTCTTCGGCGGCGAAAAGAGCACCCATTCCCACGTTGGTGGTTCCGACCTGTTCTGGGGCTTCAAACATGACCTGCGCGGCTACTTCAACGTACTGCAGGGTCAGCACAGCGGTAAAGTCAACGATTACGCTCTGTGGGTAATCACCGGCGCTGCTGTTGTGATCGCATTCATGTTCGTATTCATTCATTAGGAGGTGAGTAAAAGTGGATATTCTGATGAGTTTGTTCCATATTCTGGTCTTTCCAGGTTTCCTGTTTGTCGCAGTGATCGGCCTTTTGCTCGCCGGTATCGACCGTAAAGTTCTGGCTCGTATGCAGAAACGTATCGGCCCACCGATCGTTCAGCCATTCTACGACTTCTTCAAACTGCTGGGTAAGGAAACCATCGTTCCTCACGCAGCAAACCGCCGTGTATACCTGGCAGCTCCAGTCATCGGTCTGGTAAGCCTTGTTGTACTGGCAACCTTTATCCCAGTGTTCAGCTTCAGCGCATTCAGCGGCAACGCTGACCTGATCGTTATTCTCTACCTGCTGACCATGGCTTCCGTAGCTCTGATCATCGGTGGTTCCGCATCCGGTTCTCCATTCGCGGGTATCGGTATTTCCCGTGAAATGGTAGCAATGATGGCTTACGAACTGCCACTGGTTATCGTTCTCCTGTCTGTTGCGAAAAAAGTAGGCGGCGACAGCCTCTGCTTCTCTCTGCAGCAGATCGTGGAATGGCAGGCTAACAACGGCTCTGCTCTCCTCCACTGGAGCCTGATCCCAGCTGCTCTGGCTATGCTGCTGGTTATCCCTGCAGAAGTAGGTACCCAGCCATTCGACGTAGCAGAAGCTGAAACCGAAATTTGTGAAGGTCCGCTGGTAGAATACTCCGGCGCACCTCTGGGTGTGTTCAAACTGAACACCGCTATGAAGATGTTCATCATGACCTCTCTGTTCACCGCACTGTTCCTGGGCGGCATCGACACCGGCATCGTAGCTCTCAACGCTGTGATCCTGGTTGCTATCTGCATCGTTCTGACTCTGCTGTGCATGACTCTGATCCATGCGATCACCGCACGTCTGAAAATCGAACATCTCTTTAAATTCTACTGGACCGTTGTTGCAGGTCTGGCTTCTCTGAGCCTGATCCTGGTATGGTTTGGTCTGTAAGGAGGAACCATTATGTTTAAAAATATGATCGCGAACAGTATGGCGAAATCCCCATGGATCTACCATATCAACACCGGCTCCTGCAACGGTTGTGACATCGAGCTGGTTGCTGTTCTGACCCCACGTTACGACGCAGAACGCTTCGGCTTCAAACTGGCAGGTACTCCTCGTCACGCTGACATCGTTGTTGTTACCGGCCCAGTTACCAGCCAGTCCAAAGAACGACTGATCCGTACTCTGGAACAGGTACCGGAACCAAAAGTTGTTGTATCCTGCGGTTCCTGCCCAGGCTCCTGCAACGTATTCCGCGGCAGCTACTCTGTAGAAGGTCCTCTGGACAAATACTGCCATGTTGACGTTACCGTAGCAGGCTGCTCTCCAAAACCGGAAGCAATCATCGAGGGTCTCTACAAAGCAACTGAGATCCTGAAAAAGAAAAGGGAGGCTATGAAATAATGAAACTTCCTTTCTTGAAAGAAGCTCTTACCAACCTGTTCTCCAAACCAAGCACCGTTGAATTTCCAAAGGTGAATGTGGATGCGAAACCAAACTACCGCGGCCGTATCGCTTATGACGCAGAAAAATGCGTGAACTGCGGCATGTGTCTGAAAGTTTGCGGCCCAGAGGCTATCACTCGCACCACCGAGGACGTGGAAGGCGGCGAAAAAATCACCTACACCTTTGACCTGACTTCCTGTACCTTCTGCGGTATGTGTCAGGACTTCTGCAGCGAAAAAGCGATCCGTCTGACCGAAGACTACCACATGGTAGAACTGGACAAAAAAGACCTGGTTTCCGTTGGCAGCAGAATCAAAGAAAAAGTAAAAGGCAAACTGGTTTGCGGCGACAGCTGTGTATTCTGCGGTCTGTGCGTACGCACCTGTCCAGCCGGTGCGATCACTGTTGACCGTGCAAGCAAAACCTGGACTCTCGACGAATCCAAGTGCGTACAGTGCGGTCTGTGTATCGGCAAATGTCCTAAAAAATGCCTCAGCTTCGAAGAACCTGCTGAAGAAGTGGTTACTCTGGGCGAAGGCTGCGTATACTGCACCCTGTGTGCTAAGAAGTGCCCAGTTGGCGCGATCGAAGTAGACCGTGCAAACAAAACCTGGACTCTGAAAGAAGAAGACTGCATCAAATGCGGCGCTTGCATCACCGGTTGTCCTAAGAAAGCACTGTCCATGGCTCCAAAATCTGCTTGCAAAGCAGAAGCAGCAGCTCCTGTTGAAGAAGCAGCTCCAGCTCCAGCAGCACCAGTTGCTGAAGAGCAGGTAACCCTCGGCGAAGGCTGCGTATACTGCACTCTCTGCGCGAAAAAATGCCCAGTGAATGCGATCGAAGTAGACCGCGCTGAAAAATCCTGGAGCATCAAACACGAAGAATGCATCAAATGCGGTGCATGCGTGACTGCTTGTCCTAAGAAAGCTCTCTCCATGGAAGCGGCTAAATCTGAAGCTCCAGCTCCTGTGGAAGAAGCTGCACCAGCAGCACCAGCTGCTGAAGAGCAGGTAACCCTCGGCGAAGGCTGCGTATACTGCACTCTCTGCGCTAAAAAATGCCCAGTCGGTGCCATCGAAGTAAACCGCGAGGAAAAATCCTGGACCATCAAACACGAAGAATGCATCAAATGCGGTGCATGCGTAAGTGCTTGTCCTAAAAAAGCTCTCTCTATGTAGAAGCTTGCGAAAGCAATAAAAAAGACCTCCCAAACGGGAGGTCTTTTCTTATGTTCGGAGAACTATTTGATCGGCAGGCAGGCTTTCATCAGCCATTCCTGTGCACGCTCGGAAACGTGTGGTGCCACAGTTGCCAGAACGTGTGCGTGGTAGGAGTTGATCCAGTCAATGTGCTCGTCGTTGAGCAGGTTCATGTCCAGACAGTTGGTGTCGATCGGAACAACGGTGAAGGTGTCGAAGTGGTAGAACTGGCCGTATTCGGTTTTTTCGCCTTTGCGAACCACAACGGTGTTCTCGGTGCGGACGCCGTGGGAGCCTTCGGTGTAAACGCCAGGCTCAATGGTGAGCACCATGCCTTCCTGCAGCGGAACCAGAGATTTGAAGCTCTGTGGGCCTTCGTGTACGTTGAGCAGGTAGCCTACGCCGTGACCGGTGCCGCAGCGGTAGTTGAGGCCGATCTGCCAGAAAGCGTTGCGGGAGAGGATGTCCAGCTCTTTGCCGGTGGTGCCTTCCAGCCAATGTGCGTTGGACAGGTCGATAACGGAACGGAGAACCAGGGTGAAGTCGCGGCGTTCTTCGTCGGTGATGTCGCCGAGAGCGATGGTGCGGGTGGTGTCGGTGGTGCCCCACAGGTACTGACCGCCGGAGTCGTTCAGCAGCAGACCTTCTTTTTCCAGCTTCTTGGACTTGTCAGGGGTTGGTGCGTAGTGCATCATAGCAGCGTTTTCCTTGTAGCCGATGATGGCGGTGAAGGAATCGCCCAGATTGTCCGCCTGAGCCAGACGGAACTCGTGGATCTTTTCAGACAGGTCCCATTCGGTCAGCTCGGTGCCGGCTTCCATTTCGTCTTCCAGCCAAGCGTAGAATTCCGCTTCAGCGCAGCCGTCCAGCAGGTAAGCACGGTAGGTATTTTCGGTTTCCACCTCGTTTTTCAGGGCTTTCATCAGCGGAATAGGGGAGGTCTTGTCCACAACGGTGAGGTTTGCGTTGCCGGCAGCAGCTTCGTAGAGGTTGAAGTTTGCTTCGCTTTCGTCGCAGAGGACGCACAGCTTCTCGGAGAGGGAAGCCAGCTCGCCAAAGACAGCGTCGTAGTCGCAGACGGTGATGCCGTTTTCTTTGAGGATGTCAGCCACGGAAGCTGGCAGACGGCTCATATCGGTGTAGAGCTTCGCTTCGGTCTGGGAAACGAAGGCGTAGGAGATCACAACAGGGTTGTTGAGGACATCGTTGGCACGGATGTTGTAGAGCCAAGCGATGTTGTCCAGACGGCTGACGATGAGAGCATCAGCGCCTTCTTCTTTCAGTTTTGCGCGGAGTTCGCAGAGTTTGTCCGCAGCGGATTTACCGGAGAATTTCACATCGAGGTGGAAGATTTCGGTGTGATCTTCCACAGGGCGCTCTTCCCAGATCTCGTTGGCGAAGTCGATGTGGGTGTTGAGGGAGATGCCTTTTGCAGCGAACTGCGCCTGCATTTTCTTCACAGCAGCAGCGGAGAAGAGGGTGCCGTTGAGACCTACCACGGAGCCTTCCGGCAGGTTGTCGCAGAGGTACTGCGGAATGGTAGGAGTTTCCGGCTCAGCCGCGCGGAAGAGCACTGCTTCGGAGCCGGCAAGCTCGATGTTAGCCTGTGTATAGAAGCGGCCGTCGGTCCACAGACCTGCCACGTCTTTGGTGATGCAGAAGGTGCCAGCCTCACCGGTGAAGCCGGAAATGTAGGTCACAGTGCCCCAATGGTGAGAGAAGTATTCGCTCAGATGTGGGTCTGCGCCGGGAATCACGATGGCGGAAATGCCTGCAGCGGCCATTTTCTCGCGCACCAATGCGATTTTTTCATTGACAGTCATAGTTTTGCCTCCCATAAGAAAATTTTTGGGTACAGGCTAAGTATAGCACAGTGAGAGGAATTTGTGTAGGGGGCGAATTTGAATCAAAAAATATAGATAAACAGAATTTTTCATGTGTAACATATATTTACAAATAAAGGTTAACGTGCTATACTAAGAATAGGAAATCACAAAGATTTCCAAATTTGTAAGCAAGGATGTGTTAAAATGAAAAAAATCTTGAAAAGCGTTGCTCTCATCATGGCGATGACGACTTTGCTTAGCATCCCTGTTTTTGCAGGCGGTAGCCAGCCAAATCTGCCGGATGCAGAGGTACAGCAGGAAGAAGTGCAGCCTCGTGCTGTTCACTGCGTGTACTGTGATGTGGGCACCATGGTTAAGACAGAGTCTTACAGCACAAGTTGGGTCACTGTGGACTACATTTCATGCCAATGCGAAGGCGGTCATGCTCCAATGCAGGATAAAGTTCAGGAGCGTACAGTTACTATCGTTATGACTTGCGGTTCCTGTGGACGCAGCGATACTGATACGAGTGTTCAGAGCAGAACCATACACATGGGATAAGGAAAATCAGCCACCCGAAAGGGTGGCTTTTTTACGCACTCATCGGGTCTTGCACAGCAGGGCGTTCTATGTTAAAATGAACATATATATTTCTACGAGAAATCTCATTTGACATAGAGGAGGAAACCCCACATGAAAATCAATCCACTGAAGGGTATGAAAGACTACCTGCCTCAGGAACAGCGTCTGCGTGACTACGTTCAGGGCAAGATCCTGTCTGTTTATAGAGGCAACGGCTTCGAGCGCATTTCCACTCCAATGCTGGAGGATATGGAAAATCTGGATAAATCCGAAGGCGGCGACAACCTGAACCTCATCTTCAAGGTGCTCAAACGCGGCGAAAAACTCACCGCTGCTCTGGAAAACGGCGGCGACCTGGCTGATATGGGTCTGCGCTACGACCTGACCCTGCCTCTGAGCCGTTACTACGCAGCAAACAAAGACAAGCTGCCAAGCCCATTCAAAGTGATCCAGACCGACCGCGTGTTCCGTGCGGAACGTCCACAGAAAGGCCGTATGCGCGAGTTCGTACAGTGCGATATCGACGTGCTGGGCGACGAAAGCTGCAACGCGGAAATCGAACTCATCGACACCACCGCTCGTGCGCTGCTGTCCATCGGTTTCAACGACTTCACCGTAAACATCAACGACCGCCGTCTGCTCCGCGGCATGCTGACCTCCATGGGCTTCCTGCCGGAATCTCTGGACAGCGTATGCATCAGCTTCGATAAGCTGGACAAAATCGGCGTGGAAGGCGTTTGCAAAGAGCTGAGCGAAAAAGAATGTCCTGCTGAAGCGGTAAAAGCTCTGGAAGACTTCCTCAATCAGGGTGAATTCACTCTGGAGAAAGTTGCTTCCCTCTGCGACGACGCAACTCTCGGCGAAAACCTGAAGAAAGTTATCGACACCGTAACTGCGATCGCTGGCGGTTCCTATAACATCGAGTACTGCCCAAGCCTGGTACGCGGTCAGGGTTACTACACCGGCATGGTATTTGAAGTGACCTGCGCAGCCTTCAAAGGCGCAGTTGGCGGCGGCGGACGCTACGACAACATGATCCGCAAATTCATCGGTCAGCAGCTTCCAGCGGTTGCCTTCTCCATCGGCTTCGAACGCATCTGTGACATCCTCATGGATCAGGGCTTCAAAGTACCGGAAGAAAAGGGCAAAATGGCTCTGCTGTACCGCAAAGAGGACGATTTCGGCGCAGTGATGCAGAAAGCGGCAGCTCTCCGCGAAAACTACACCGTGTCCATCCTGCCACAGGCGAAAAAGCTGGGCAAACAGCTGGGCACCCTGGAAGCACAGGGCTTCAGCTTCGTTGCCTTTGCTGATAATGAGGATATCAAAGAACTGGGCAACAAAGAATAAGACAAACAAGGCGGCTCGAAAGGGTCGCTTTTTTGTTTGAGAAAAGGCGGGGGTTGACCCAAGAAGGGGGCAGCAGCCCCCTATTGGTCGTTGCGAGGTGGGTTCCAAAGGGAGGGACACAATCGAAAGTGTCCTTCCCTTTGTGGGTTTCTATCCAATGTCTTTGACCAGCCAAAGACATTGGCGGCAGAAAGGAAAGTGAACGATACGCTGAGTGTGGGCAGCCGAACAGGGGCAGCAGCCTTTGCACAAGAAAAACAAATAAGGCTTGATTTTTGCGGAGTTTTTTGGTAGAGTTTATGGAGAAAGTAATTTCGATGGGAGGATATAATATTATGAAATTCAGCGAATTCCCTTATGAAAGACCGGATTTTGAACAGGTAAAAACCGAAATGGAAGCCCTCATGGCGCAGATGGAAGCAGCAGCTTCCGCTGACGAGTTCATGGAGCTCTTTGGCAAAGTCAACGAGCTGCGCAACCACTACTCCACCGCAAGCACCCTGTGCAGCATCCGCCACAGCATCAACACCAAAGACGAATTCTACGACAAAGAAACCGAATACTGGGACGAATACGGTCCTCTGTATCAGAATCTGGAGAGCAAGCTCTTCAAGCTGGTGCTCCACAGCAAATTCCAGCAGGAGCTGAGAGAACGCATCCCTCAGACCTACTTCAAAGAAGCGGAATTCTCCGAAAAATCCTTCCGTGAGGACATCATTCCTGACCTGCAGGAAGAAAATAAACTGTCCACCGAGTACGAAAAACTCATCGCCGGTGCGGAGATCGAGTTCGAGGGTCAGGTCTACAACCTGCCAAAACTGGCGGCTCTCACTCAGAGCAGCGACCGTGCTCTCCGTGAACGTGCTTATCAGGCACGCATGGGCTTCTTCGTGGAGAACGAAGCGAAAATCGACGAGATTTACGATAAAATGGTAAAACTCCGTGACGCCATCGCGAAAAAACTGGGCTTCAAGAACTTCGTGGAGCTGGGTTACATCCGCATGAGCCGTTACGATTACGACGAAAACGACGTGGCGACCTACCGCGAAGAAGTGCTCAAGCACATCGTTCCGGTGGCAAGCCGTCTGTATAAAGAACAGCAGGAACGCCTCGGCGAGGACAGACTGCGCTACTTCGACGAGAAAATCGAGTTCCTCAGCGGCAACCCAACTCCAAAGGGTACTCCGGAAGAACTGGTGGCTGCGGCACAGAACATGTACCACGAAATGTCCCCGGAAACCGCAGAATTCATCGACGTCATGGTCAACGGCGAACTGCTTGACCTGGTGAGCAAACCGGGTAAAGCCGGCGGCGGTTACTGCACC
>JAZQXX010000074.1:0-6499 GCA_045633085.1 Negativibacillus sp.
TGGGAGTCCAGCAGGAAAAAGCGCTGAACTGCCAGCAGATTCTGTTCCTTTGCCCAGCGGATCAGCTGAGCTTTGGTACTCAAGATTCCGTCCACACCGATGTCTGCCAAATAGCGGATACCGGTACGGTCCCTGCCGATTCCCTCTGCAAGGTCCATATGGACAAAAAGATGTTTACCCGCAGCATGAGCTTCTTCACAATGCTGTTTGATGGTCAGCAAGCTGGCATCCAGTAGAAAAAGAAGTTCCGGCGGAGCTTCCAAAGCCTGCTCCCACTGATTGGCATGGACAGCAGCAATCACAGGACAGCGCTCCAGACTGTCCTTCAGTTCAGAATAACGCATCTGCAGCACCTCCTTTGAGTCTTGTTCCATTGTAAAACAAAGCCGCTGAAATGTCAATGTAAATCCGCTTACAGAAGCAAACAATCTCCTGTGCTACTGATTTGTGTCAGTTTTCCGTCGTGGATTCGATAGGCTTCTCCGCGCAGTTCTTCCATACCGTCATGAACATGGATATAGGACCCATCCGGCAAACAGTAGAAATCATAGCCACTTTTCGCACTGTCGGTATAGGCTACATCTTCAAAGAGCCGCAAACCATCCAGCACGTCGTTTTTTATCATTTGATAGTGCGGAAGTACCATGGTCTTGCACAGACCCAAGCCCTGTCGGTAACGCCGATCGTCGGTAAAGGTGGTTTCTCCTTCCCTCTCCGGATGAACATAAACTGTGTCCGCAGAGTTCATGGTACCGGCACTGATGCCCATGACAACAGCGTCAATGCCAGTCAGCAATTGACGCAGATTCAGCTCCTGGAAGAAGTCCAGCTGAGTCGGTACATGACCACCTGCAAGAATGATGAAGTCCGCATTTTCCACCAGTTTTTTCGCATACTGTTGATTTCTGCGGTCGAGAAGGGTGTATTCCTCGAACACAATACCGCTGTGCTCATAGGTTTCTTTCATCTCATAAGCGTGCTTTTCCGTCATGTATACATCATCGGGACTGGACGCAATAAACAAGGCCTTGCATGGATTTTTCAGTACACGCAGTAAATTCTCTTCCAAACCGTTGATTGGGTCGATTCTCCACACGGAATCCACTTCTCTGCAAGGACTACTGGTCAAAAAACACGTCATCATATCGTTCTCTCCTTTTTCTCGTTTTCTTCATGTTACTCCTTTTTTCGGAAAAATACCAGCCTTTCCTTTCCCGTGCTTTTGTGTTACAATAGACCCATCAATGATTCAAAGGATGGTGGCAGTGTGAAAGAAATTCTCGTGCTTGGCGGCGGTGCAGCAGGTATCGTGGCAGCGATTGCGGCGGCAGAAGCCGATCCGCAAGCTCATGTACTTTTGCTGGAGAAAAATCCCCGCATCGGCAAAAAACTCCTTGCTACCGGCAACGGACGCTGCAATTTGGACAACAGCAACATGAGTCCCGATTGCTTCTTCTCCTCCGACAAAGACGGCGTAAAGCGACTGCTTGCTTCCATGGGAGAACCTTTGGATTGGTTCAAAGCTCACGGTCTGCTGTGCCGAGAAGATGAAGCCGGCCGTGTCTATCCTTACTCCAATCAGGCCAGCGATGTATTGAATCTTCTGCTGCATTGGCTAGAGCAAAGTGGTGTCGAAGTACGCTGCGACTGCACGGTCAGCGACATCGACCGCAAAAGCCGAGGTTATGTGGTTTGTGCAGACGGACAGTGGCTTTATGGGGATGCTGTCATCTGCGCGATGGGAGGTAAGGCAGGACCTCAGTTCGGCACTGACGGTTTTGCATTGGACTTTGCTCAGATGTGCGGTTGCAAAATCCAGCCACTGTACCCTTGCTTGGTTCCGCTGAATTGCAGCAAAAAACAGGTCAGCGGCTTGTCCGGTATTCGTGCAAAAGCGGACGCCAGCCTCTACGACGGAGAACGCTTCATCCACAAAGAAAGCGGCGAGATCCAATTCACTGACTACGGAATTTCCGGCATTGCCGTTTTTCAGCTGTCCGGCTTCCTCAATCGCGTGAAACAGGCTTCCATCGTTCTTGATCTTTTCCCGCAGTGGAATGAGGAAGAATTGAGCCGAGTGCTCATGGAAAAAGCCAAGCTCTTCCCGCAGGGTGATGTGTACGCTTTGATGTGCGGTTTGGTTCATCAGCGTATAGGCACCGCCATTTGGAAAGCTGCCAGTATCGGCAAAGAAGAGCGGAAGCTTTCCACACTGAACCGAGAAGACTGGGGAAAACTTGTATACAGTTTTAAGCATTGGCGTTTCAGTGAACTCTCACCTACCGAATGGAAAAACGCCCAAACCACCGGCGGCGGCATTGCACTTTCTCAGTTGGAGAACGATTTCCAGCTCCGTGGCTGTGAGGGTTTGTACTTCATCGGCGAAAGCACTGATTGTGCCGGTTTCTGCGGTGGCTATAACCTGCACTGGGCCTTCGGCTCGGCGATTTTGGCGGGCAAATCCGCTGCGAATCTGCGGAAATCGCAGCAGAAAAAGCCCGCAAAACCTTCCAGTAAAAAGAAAAAAAACTAAGAAAAAAGCCACCTCATACGAGGTGGCTTTTGATTTACCTTAAACCAAGGGTTATTGTCAACCTATCAAGGCGCTCGGCAAGATAATGTTCATCCCTAACCTGAGGTTTGGCTTTACCATTCTCATCAGCAAGCAAATTGTAGCACTCCTGAAATGCCTCATGCAGATTCTCCAAAACAGTAAACTCGTCCTCTGTCAAAGCACCATCAGAAGCACTGTTCAGCATGGGAAAATAAAACCGTTGGTAGAGTACCCTGAGTTTTAAATCCTCTTGATCCATTCTATAAGCAGCACCCTCTTTGAACCAGTCAAAGTGCATGGCATCTCTACGCCATGTATCGTGATAAATAAACTGCTCCAGATAAAATTGCAGTTTTTCTGCCGTTTCTTCCGTCGGTGCTGTTTGTAAGTTCTCACTCAATTGAATGATTTGTCCTATATCCCACAGCAATTCATTGACGAACACTTTTTGCTTTTTCCAGTGAGTTTCAAAGAAATTTATTGGAAACCAAATTTGTGACAGGATAATTAAGCATAGTATTACTACAAGTATTACTACAAGTATTTCACTCTGTTTTTTCTCCATGCTCCTCACTCTCCTTTTACTCATCATAGCACATACTTACAAAAAAGCCACCTCATACGAGGTGGCTTTTTAATGTTATAAATTAGAATACGCAGTATTTAGCCATGTAGTCTTCCATCAGTTTCAGAACATTTTCATATTCTGGTTTGGTCTGGAGGTACTCATGGATGTCCTGTGCGGTAACGATTGCATGAACAGTGATGCCGAATTCATCTTTTACTTCCATAACTGCGGTTTTGCCTGGGTTCTGGCCAACTTCGCAGCGGTTTACAGAGATGAACATATCGGTAACGCCAACTTCAGCAGCAGCTTTCAGTACAGGAACGGTTTCACGAACTGCAGTACCAGCGGTGATAACGTCTTCGATGATGATCACGCGGTCGCCGTCTTTTGGCTGGTAGCCAACCAGAGAGCCGCCTTCGCCGTGGTCTTTTGCTTCTTTACGGTTGAAGAAGTATGGTTTGTTGATGCCAAATTCTCTTGCCAAAGCACCTGCTGCGGAGGTAACCAGCGGAATACCTTTGTATGCAGGACCGAACATTGCGTCGAACTCTTCACCCAGGGTTTCTTTGATGCAAGCTGCATAGAACTCACCCAGTTTGGAGATCTGTTCGCCGGTGCGGTAGTTACCGGTGTTTACAAAGTATGGGGACAGACGGCCGCTTTTGGTTTTGAATTCGCCGAAGCGGAGTACGTCAGCGCTCATCATAAATTCAATAAATTCTTTTTTCGCATTGGTCAGCATGGGAAAAACACATCCTTCGTTTTCTCGTATTTTTCTCGCAGAACGCGAGTTTACAATTATAGTTTAGCACAGCTTTCACCTTGGTTCAAGTGCTGTTTGGAAAGCTGCTAATTTTTCACTCTACAGCTCACTTGCTACCTGTTTCAAGTAGTCACGGAACTGATCTTTGACTTCCGGATGTTCCAAAGCCACCTGCACGATAGCCTGAAGAATACCGAATTTGTTACCCATATCGTAACGGTCACCGCTGAACTGACGGGCAACCATTCCTTTGGACTGAGCAAGGACTTTCATCGCATCGGTCAGCTGGATCTCACCGTTGGCACCCGGTGCGGTTTTTTCGAGAATCGGGAAAATCTCCGGTGGAAGAACAACGCGTCCGAGAATGGAGTAGTTGGACATTACCTGTGTTGGCATCGGTTTTTCAACCATGTCGGTGACTTTCAAGATACCCTGCTCGTCCTGCATATCTTCCACTTTTAAGCTGCAGTATTTGCTGATCTGGTCCATTGGTACCTGTTTGACTCCGGCAACACCAAGGCCATATTTTTCATAGGCTTCGCAAAGTTCTTTGCAGGCCGGTTTTCCTCCGCCGATGATGACGTCATCGCCGTAGAGAACAGCAAAAGGGTCATCTCCAACGAAGGTTTTTGCACAAAGTACCGCATGGCCCAAGCCTTTGGTTTCTTTCTGTCGGATGTAGGTGATGTTCGCCAGTTTAGAGATCTGTACAATCTCATCGTACACGCTCTGTTTACCGCTGGCAAGAAGACGAGCTTCCAGCTCCGGTGCACGGTCAAAGTGGTCTTCAACGGTGGTCTTACCACGGGATGTGATGATAAGAATATCAGTAATACCGCTGGCAACAGCTTCTTCTACAATATACTGGATCGCAGGCTTATCCACGATCGGAAGCATTTCTTTTGGCATTGCTTTGGATGCAGGCAGAACACGTGTACCCAAACCTGCAGCCGGAATAACCGCTTTACGAACTTTCATGGGAATCCCCCTATATCTCCATAAAATTCAAGGTTTCAACAATTAATGTAAAAATTATATCACGATTTCACGCAAAAAGAAACCCGCTTTTCAGCGGGTTTCCTGTGTATTCGCTATTCTTCTAATCTCTTTTCCATTTTGCGCCCTGTGGGGTGTCGATAATGGTGATACCCTGTGCTTTCAGATCGTCACGGATTTTATCTGCCAACGCGAAGTCTTTATTTTTCTTCGCTTCCTGACGCTGTGCAAGCAGTGCGTCGATCACTGGATCAGATTCCTGAGCAGCTTCTTCCTCTGCCAGTTTTTTGCGAACTTTTTCCGCAGCTTCCAGCAGGTTCAGAGAGAGAACTTTATCGAAGTCAGCAAGTGCAGCCAATTTGGTAGCGTCGTTGCATTTTGCTTTCAGAACATCGTAAACTGCGGTAACAGCTAGAGAAGTGTTCAGGTCAGCATCAAGAGCTTTGGTGAAACGTTCTTTCAGCTGAGTCAGAGCTGCTTCGTCGATGTCGCCGTCATTTTTAAAGGTAGCGATTTTCGCGATCAGCTTGTCGTACGCTGCAACAGCATTGTCCAGGTTCTCCCAGGAGAATACGAGATTACGACGGTAGTGGCTCTGCAGGCAGAACATACGGTAAACCATTGGATCATAGCCTTTTTCCTCCAGCAGAGATACGGTCAGGAACTCGCCTTTGGATTTGGACATTTTACCGCCATCAGTGTTCAGATGGTGAACGTGGAACCAGTAGTTGCACCATTTGTGGCCGAGGTAGCTTTCAGACTGTGCGATTTCGTTGGTGTGGTGTGGGAAAGCATTGTCGATACCGCCTGCGTGGATATCCAGGTCTTCGCCCAGATGTTTCATGGAGATGCAGGAGCATTCAATGTGCCAACCTGGGTAACCAACACCCCATGGAGAATCCCATTTCAGAGCCTGATCTTCGAATTTGGATTTGGTGAACCAAAGAACGAAGTCGTTTTTGTTTTTCTTATTGGTGTCTTCTTCTACGCCGTCACGAACGCCAACTGCCAGATCTTCTTCGTCATGGTCGTTGAATACGTAGTATTTTTCCAGTGTGGAAGTGTCGAAGTATACGTTGCCGCCTGCAACATAAGCAGAGCCTTTTGCGATCAGGGTTTCTACCATGTGGATGTACTCACTGATGCAGTTTGTAGCAGGTTCTACTACTTCAGGACGTTTGATGTTCAGCTTATCGCAGTCTGCGAAAAAGGCATCGGTGTAGAATTTTGCAATATCCATAACGGTTTTATTTTCGCGTTTTGCACCTTTGAGCATTTTATCTTCGCCGGTATCAGCGTCAGATGCCAAATGACCAACGTCGGTGATGTTCATAACGCGTTTTACGTTGTAACCAACATAGCGCAGTGCTTTTTCCAGAACATCTTCCATGATGTAGGAACGCAGGTTACCGATGTGGGCATAGTGGTATACGGTTGGGCCGCAGGTGTACATTTTAACCAGTTCAGGATTGTTTGGAACGAAAAGTTCCTTTTTGTGGGTCGCAGAGTTATACAAATACATACTATTGTCCTCCAATCAAAAATAAAACGCCTCCTGTACCATTGGTACAAGAGGCGGGATCATGCTCGCGGTTCCACTCTTATTTTTCGCTTAAGA
>JAZQXX010000075.1:0-2974 GCA_045633085.1 Negativibacillus sp.
ATATCGTTGCCGATGGTGACAGGGTTGCCGTTGACTTCCAGGATTTCATCCCCCACCTGCAGAACTTCCGCACTGAGGGCATTTTCATTGAACTGTGCCACCACGGTGGTGGATACCAGCTCCTGCCCTGCCACGATGATCACCATCAGAATAAAGCCGAAAAGCACATTCATAAAAGCTCCGGCTCCAACAAACAGGATTCGCTGCCAAACCGGCTTCTTGTTGATGGCACGGTCGTTGTCGCTGTCTGCATCTTCGCCTTCTACGGCCACAAAACCACCGATGGGCAGCAGACGCAGAGCGTAGGTGGTTTCTCCCACCGTTTTTTTCAGCAAAGCAGGACCCATGCCCAGGGAAAATTCATGAACCAGCGCACCGCAGGCTTTCGCAACACTGAAATGCCCCAGCTCATGAATAAAAATAATAAAGCCAAAAACAAAAATGACACAAAGGATCGTCACTAAAATACTCATGGCGATGACTCACATCCAATCAATAAATTAGATTGCAAACAGAGAACGTACAAAGGCTCTGGTTTCTCTGTCCTGTTCCAGCACTTCTTCCACAGAAGAATAATCGCTGGCATTTGGGAAGTGGTTCAAGGACTCGTGAACTGCCTTGAAGATGTCCAAATAGCCGATTTTATCCTGCAAGAACAATTCCACCGCTTGCTCGTTGGCAGCGTTGAAAATACAAGGGTACAAACCGCCCATTTTTGCTGCTGCAATACCGTCTTTCAAACAGGTGAAGGTTTCCATGTCCGGACGATGGAAGGTCAGCGGCTGACAGGACAGCAGATCCAGTTTCTTTGCAGGAGATGGCATACGCTCCGGCCAGGTCAGCGCATACTGAATTGGCACACGCATATCCGGTGCACCAAGCTGCGCCATAACAGAGCCGTCTACATATTCCACCAAAGAGTGGATGATGCTCTGACGGTGAACCACCACATCGATCTGTTCCGGCGGCATATCAAAGAGCCACATGGCTTCGATAAACTCCAGCGCTTTGTTTGCCAAAGTGGAAGAGTCGATGGTGATCTTCGCACCCATAGACCAGTTCGGATGCTTGAGCGCCTGCTCTTTTTTGATACCGGCAAGTTCTTCTCTTGTTTTACCGAAGAACGGACCGCCGGATGCAGTGATGATCAGCTTCTCCACCTGTTCTCTATGATTTCCCTGCAGGCACTGGAATATTGCGGAATGTTCGCTGTCGATAGGAACAAGGGTCATATTTTTTTCTTTAGCCAAACCGGTCACCAGTTTACCACCGGCAACGAGAGTTTCCTTGTTTGCCAAAGCGACCATGTTGCCCACCTGCAGAGCTTTTACAGTCGGCAGCAGACCCAGTACACCCATCAAGGAGTTGATGATCACATCCTGAGATGGATCCTGTACTGCTTCCAGCAAAGCGTCGAAGCCGCTGAGAACCGGAATGTCGGTATCCGAAAGGCTTACTTTCAGCTGAGCAGCAGCAGCTTCGTCGGTGACGATGACCTGCTTTGGAGCAAACTTTCTTGCCTGCTGTTCCAGTAAGCTTATATTCCGATGAGCACAGAGAGTATGCACAGCGTAGCCAGCTTTTTCACAAACATCCAAGCTCTGTGTACCGATGGAACCGGTACAGCCAAGAATCGAAACCTGTTTCATAATGATTTCCTTTCTAACGAAAGACAGGAGGTCACCGCAATGACCTCCTGTCTACAATACTTACTTACAGAATGGTAACGATCGGAGCATTCTGTACGATGCCCCAAATCAGCGGCAAAACGAACAGCACGGAATCGAAACGATCCAATACACCACCGTGACCAGGCATAATGTTGCCGAAGTCTTTGATGCCAAACTGACGTTTTACCAGAGATGCAGACAGGTCACCGATGATACTGATCACAGAGGCAAACGGTGCCAAAATAGCCAGTGCCAAATAGTTTACATCTGCGCCCGGTACCAGCAGCTCAAATACTTTGCCCAGCAGAAGCATGCCCAGGATACATACAACGATACCGCCGATGACGCCTTCCCAAGTTTTTTTCGGGGAGATCACAGGGGCAAGTTTGTGCTTGCCGATGGCACAGCCTACAAAGTAAGCGCCGGTATCACTGAACCATGCGCCACCAAGGGACATGCCCAAATAAAGCATACCAACAGCCATACCGTATGTATCACGCATATATACAGCGGAGGACAGGGACAGCGGAATCGCCAAGCTGATCATAAAGGTCATGGCAATATGTTCCACCTTTGTCGTGCGGTGGCTTGCCAGCAGTACGCAGAACAGGACACCGATATATGGCAGAACTACCATAGGCAGCAGGTCCACGCCCTGTGCACGAGGAATAAACGGGATCACTGCAGCAACTGCATAGCCGATAAGGCTGAGGGCTTTGTTGCTGCTGACTTTTGTTGCTTTGAAAAATTCATACACGCCGATCACTGCAACTGCAGCAATAGCAACGTTGAGTACCATGGTATGGAACAAGCTGAGTACAATGGCCAAAAGAACCAGTGCAACGATAGCAGAGATTACTCTCTGTTTCACAACGATCACTCCAACTTTCTATTCAAATCTATTCTTTTCAATGGAAATATCTGTGTTACTTCGCGGTAATGTCGCCGAAGCGGCGGCTTCTGCCTGCATACTGCTCCAATGCAGCATCCAGTTCTTTGGCACCGAAATCAGGCCAAAGTACATCCATGAACACAAACTCCGAGTAAGCAGCCTGCCAAATCATAAAGTTGGACAGACGCAGCTCTCCGCTTGGTCGGATGATCAAGTCCGGTTCAGGCTGCTCGGCAGTATAAAGCGCAGAAGAGATCAGCTCTTCTGTCACATCTTCCGGAGCAAGGCTTCCCTCTTTGATCTGCTGAGCAAGTTTTTTAAAGCCGTGAACCAGCTCGTCACGGCCGCCGTAGTTCAGTGCGATGTTCACCGTGATACCTTTGTTGCCGGCAGTCTGCTCTTCCAGTTTATG
>JAZQXX010000076.1:0-17179 GCA_045633085.1 Negativibacillus sp.
CAAGTTCAATAGAAAGGCTTTTACCGCAGGGCCACCGGACATACTAAAGTTTCCTAAAGTGCCGTTGGAAGGAAGTACGCGATGACACGGTACTATGATAGGCAGAGGATTCTTACCGACAGCAGTACCCACTGCACGGGAACCTTTTTGCTGTAGCTGCTTGGCAATGGAACCATAACTCGCAGTACTTCCATATGGGATTTGCAGAAGCTGCTGCCACACACCCTGCTGAAAATCGGTACCGTATAGCTTGATTGGAAGAGTAAAGTCACGGCGCTGTTGAGCAAAGTATTCATTTAATTCCCGTTCTGCCTGCAGCAAAAGAGACGTTGTTTGCTGAACAAACTCAACATCATCAGAAAGAAACCGTCGCAGTTGTTTTTTGAGTGCGTCGAGTCCCGTGTTTGTTGTCAGTGAGCAGAGAAAACCATTGTTTTCCACAAGAAGGAATGAACCGATGGGTAATGTAATAGAATGAAGAAAACACTGTGTCATTTTGCGAAAGAATCCTTTCTTTTCAAAGAATATTTGTTAGATTTTCCATTTCACAAATGAAGAAAGATATGCTATACTGGTAAAGTTAAGGCGGAAGAAATGGAAAAGAAATTGATCCGCAGATGTCATTAATTTCAAATCGTGGAGTGTTACGAAAAATGAAAACTAAAATCGGTGAAAAGAGCAGAAAGCCTAAAGTAAAAGGCTTGAAAGGCTTCATGAAAGCATATCCAGGTGCAGCAATTCTGGCTGGTCTGGTACTGGTTGGCGGCATTGGTGTGACTGCAATGGGTGCACTGGGCGGCAATGAAGACGAAATCGTCCTTGATAACGGTGCTGATTCTGCAATCGTAGAAGAAGTAAAAAACAACACAGAAGAAAACAAAGAAAACCAGGAACAGCAGGAAGAAGTTACTGCAAAATCCTTGGATGAAGTTGTTGGCGAAATCGTTGAAGCAGGTGCTGAAAGCGCTGAATTTGCGGCAAACGAAGAAGGCATGACTCTGTCTGTTGTACTGAATGAAGAAGCAAGTGCAGAAGATGTGGAAGAACTTGACTCTGTGATCAAAGAGCTGATTTCCGATACTGCATTCCTGCAGGTGAATCTGTTCGAGAACAACGAGGAAGCAGTTTCTAAATCCGTAGAAGTTAGCTATATGCAGGGTGAAGCAGAAGAAGCTTCCTACATTTCTACCGCAGCATTTTCCAGCAGCGTAAGCCGTAAGGGCGGTATGCTGTATGTTCCTCAGACTGCATGGTCTGGTCCGGAAGCAGTAGAAGTTGAAGAAGAAAGCACAGAGGGTGAAGCAACCACCACTCCAACTGAAACTACTACTCCAGCAGAAGGTACTACTACTCCTAATAATACCACAACCCAGACTCAGACTCAAACTGGCACAACTACTGAAACCCCAGCACAGTCTACTACAACTACCACAACCCCAGAAACTACTACCCCAAGCCAGCCTACTATGACCGAAGCTGAAATCCAGGCAAGCGTAAAAGGTATGGCTGCAAAAGCAAAACAGTACAAAACCAATATCAATGGTGATATCATTGGTTGGCTGAACATTCCTGGTACCGGCATTGACTACCCAGTTACCCATACCGGCAATAACAGCTACTACATGAACCACAATATCTACAAACAGTCTGACCGTAACGGTGCTCTGCTGGCTGACTACGAATGTAACTTCAATACTGGTCTGCCAACCAATACTGTTATTTATGGTCACAACTGGAACAACTATCTGGAACCTCTCACTGACAACAACCCAAAAGATAAAATGTTTGACGAGGTTCATAAATATGCGGATGCAACCTTTGCAAAAAATCATCCGTACATTTACTTCTCCACCACCAGCAAAGATTACAAATATCAGGTATTTGCAGCCTTCTATACCCATGTAAACTGGACTGACTACCTCTACACCTATCCAAATGCGACCCGTATGCAGAACATCATTTCCACTGCGAAAAACAGCAGTCTGCATAACTTTGGTGTAAATGTAAGCACCAGTGACAAGATCATTTCTCTGTCCACCTGTACCCGTATGAAAGGCAATACAGACCAGTACCGCTTTGTTGTAATGGCAAAACTGGTAGGCTAATCTAAATTAAAAAGAGCTGTCCAAATGGACGGCTCTTTTTGTACTTTCCACCTTTTCCTTGCGACTCCGTGGAAAACATAGTATACTGAAGAAAATGATTTCGCAGAAGGGAGAAAGTGCAATGAGTATTTTGACTTCATTTGATGATCGAACCAAGGCAATGATCAGCCCGGAAGATGTGGTAAACCCTTGTGAAATGCAGCTGGATACCTGTATCATCATGTGGCAGCATAAAATCAGCCAGGAGCTTTTGGAGCTTGGCTTGGTCGAGGAAATCACACAGATTCGCTCTGGTAACGGCCCAAAATCGATTTACCGTGTCAAAGGAACAGAGATTGCTGTATATGAATCTCCCGTTGGTGCACCGATGACAGTCGGTATGCTGGAAAATGTCCGTGCTGCGCTGGGAATCAAAAAGGTGGTTGCCTTCGGTATTTGTGGGGTTCTGACCGACATCGAAGAAGGCAAGTGCATTATTCCAACCGCCGCTTACCGAGATGAGGGTACCAGCTACCATTACTGTCCGGCACAAGATTATATCCCGATCCGAAACTGCGAAACACTGGCAAACATTTTCGATGAGCTGGGAGTAGGTCATCAGAAAGGCAAAACTTGGACCACCGATGCCATGTATCGGGAAACCACAGGAAACCGCGATAAGAGGGTCGCAGAGGGCTGTATTGCGGTGGATATGGAATGTTCTGCCTTACAGGCGGTTTGCGATTTCAGAGCCATGGAGCTGTATCAGTTCTTCTATGGCGCGGATTCCCTCAGCGGTTCAAAATGGAACGCGAGAATCTTGGGAAACTATGAAATCAGTAAGAGGATGAAATTCTTCTCCTTGGCTTTGGAAGTAGCCAAACGTGTGAATGAACAGAAATAGAAAAACCTCCCGAAAGGGAGGTTTTTGTTAGTTCAGAACTTCGGTGTTAGCAAAGAGAACAGCCATAGCATCGATGAGGGTCTGTTGGTGAGCTTCATCAGAATAGCCGCCGGTATAAACCATAAGGTAGTCGTCAACAATAGCACCGATCTGTGCAGTGCGAATCGGTGGAAGCATATCTTTGACTGCTTCACGCCCACCTGCCTGATCGATCATTTCTTGTGTGAAGGTACCGTTCGCAAGGAGAGCATCAATGGCAGCGTCATCAATGACAATGCTGTATTCAATATAGAAAATCGGCTGCTCATTCAGCTGATAGAGATCAGCTGTTTCGACAGTCAGAAGCTCTGTGTTTTTTACACTTTCCAATGCAGAAGCAAATAAGTTTTCAAAGGAAGCCAAGTCCAGATCGCCAGGAAGCGGGATATCCTTGATGACCTGAATGTTTACAGATGGATCCTCGTTGAGAAGCAAGGTAAACAGCTCACTGTCAGCGGAGTAAGTGAACAATTCTTCCGGATAGGAAATGCGGAGAGTTTCGTTTTCAGCGCTTACCAAGTTCATGGAACTCAAATCAGAAACTTCCAGTGCTGGATAGTCGATGGTTTCTTCAACAGGTGTTTCTGCAGGTGCTTCTACGGATGGGGTATCAGTTACCGGCACCTCTGGAGTTTCCTCCACAGGTTGAGAAGAACAACCTGCCATCAGGCAAAGTGCCAGCAGCAGGGATGCGAATTTTTTCATAAGTTACCTCCTTGGCGACAAAACTGTCGCTACCTCTACATCATACCTTGTTTTGCGACAAATTGCAAATCCTGAAAAGAAAAAGCCTCCCGAAAGGGAGGCTTTTTTGATTAAGATTAGTCGCGGAAGTAATCAACAGCGCCAAGGAACATTTTCTGGTCTTTGTTACCATCAATGTTGAGGTACAGGTCGCCATCGAAGCGTTCGCTGTGGCCCATTTTACCGAATACACGGCCGTCTGCGGAGGTGATACCTTCGATTGCAGCAACGGAACCGTTTGGATTGAAGCGGTAATCCAGAGTTGGGTTACCGTCGTTGTCCACGTACTGGGTAGCGATCTGGCCGTTAGCAACCAGCTGTTCCAGCAGCTCGTCGCTGATAACGAAGCGGCCTTCACCGTGGGAGATTGCGATGGTGTGAATATCGCCAACGTTATTGTGCATCAGCCATGGAGATTTGTTGGAAGCGATTCTGGTACGAACCAGAGAAGACTGATGACGGTTGATCAGGTTGTAGGTCAGAGTTGGGGAATCAGCAGTTGGTTTGCGGATTTCGCCGAATGGAACCAGACCGAGTTTTACGAGAGCCTGGAAGCCGTTGCAGATACCGCACATAAGACCGTCTTTGTTGTTCAGGAATTCATGAACAGCGTCGGTGATGCCAGGGTTGCGGAAGAAGGAGGTGATGAATTTAGCGGAACCGTCAGGTTCGTCACCGCCGGAGAAGCCGCCTGGCAGAGCGATGATGTTGGTTTCGGCGATCATCTTCTTGATCAGTTCAACGGATTCTTTGATCTGTTCGCTGTTCTGGTTGCGGATAACAACGATGTTAGCCTGAGCGCCTGCACGTTCGAATGCACGAGCAGTGTCGTATTCACAGTTGGTACCTGGGAATACTGGGATCAGAACTTTAGGCTGAGCCAGTTTCAGGCCGGATTTAGCAACAGATTTAGCTTCGTAGTTGAAGGTTGGGATGAAGAGTTTTGGAGTAGCAGATTTACGTGGGTAAACTGGTTCCAGTTTTTCTTCCCAAGCAGTCTGGATTTCGTTCATGCAGATGGTTTCGCCATCAACTTTGATGCTGTATTCTTCGGTGGTATGACCGAGGAGCTGTGCAGAAGTTTCGATAGCTTCAGCAGTTTCGAAGAGGAAGCCGCCGTAGATCGCTTTGAACATTGGGCAGTTGCAAGCGTTGTCGAAGGAGAAGCCGATGCCGTTGCCGAAGCCCATTTTACATACAGCTTCTGCGATACCGCCCATACCCAGAGTGTAGGTGGACAGCAGTTTGCCGGATTTTACGAGAGCTTCCATTTCATCGAATACTTTGCGAACGCTGTCGAAGTTTGGCAGACCGTTTTCATCGTATTCTGGGAGCAGCAGGTAAACATTGTGGCCAGCAGCTTTGAACTCATTGGAAACAACGTTCTGCAGTTTAGTAACAGCAGCTGCGAAGGAAATCAGAGTTGGTGGAACGTGGAGATCTTCGAAGTTACCGGACATGGAGTCTTTACCGCCGATTGCGCCGACACCCAGTTCCAGCTGAGCTTTCAGACCGCCCAGCAGTGCGGAGAATGGTTTACCCCATTTGCTTGGGTCATTGCCAACTTTTTCGAAGTATTCCTGGAAGGACAGCCAGCATTTGCTTCTGCTGCCGCCTGCTGCGATGATTTTCGCAACAGATTCGATCACAGCGCACATTGCGCCATGGTATGGGCTCTGTTCAGACAGGTTAGGGTTGAAGCCCCAGGACATCAGGGAAACAGTGTTGGTGTTGCCTTTTTCCAGGGAAACTTTAGCTGCCATAACCTGAGAAGGAGTCAGCTGATTTTTACCACCGTGAGGCATCAGAATGGTGCCGGAACCGATGGTGCAGTCGAAGCGTTCCATCAGACCTTTCTGAGAGCAAACATTCAGAGAGGACAGAGTTTTCATGAAACGTTCTTTGATTGGCAGTTCGCGCATAGCGCAGCAGCCAGCTTCTGCAGGAGCTGCAACATTTACGTCGATGTATTTGGAAGCACCGTTGGAGTTCAGGAATGCACGGGACAGGTCAACGATTTTGTTCTTTCTCCAGTACATTACCAGACGTGGGTCTTCAGTTACAACAGCTACTTTGGTAGCCATCAGGTTTTCCTTATCAGCCAGAACGAGGAATTTCTCAGCATCTTCAGCACGTACAACGCAAGCCATACGTTCCTGAGATTCGGAGATTGCCAGCTCGGTACCGTCCAGACCGTCGTATTTCTTTGGAACCATGTCCAGATCGATCTGCAGACCGTCAGCCAGCTCACCGATCGCTACGGATACACCGCCTGCACCGAAGTCGTTGCAGCGTTTGATCATGCGGGTAACTTCTGGGTTACGGAACAGACGCTGAATTTTACGTTCTTCTGGAGCGTTACCTTTCTGTACTTCTGCGCCGCAGGAAGTCAGAGATTCGGTGGTGTGGGATTTGGAGGAACCGGTAGCACCGCCGCAGCCGTCACGACCGGTTTTACCGCCGAGGAGGATGATAACATCGCCGTCAGCAGGAACTTCGCGTACAACGTGGCTTGCAGGAGCAGCACCGATAACAGCACCAACTTCCATACGTTTTGCAACGTAGCCTGGGTGGTATACTTCGCTTACCTGACCGGTAGCAAGACCGATCTGGTTACCGTAGGAGCTGTAACCAGCAGCTGCGGTAGTAACGATTTTTTTCTGTGGCAGTTTGCCAGGGATGGTTTCGCTGAATGGAGTCAGAGGATCAGCAGCACCGGTAACGCGCATTGCCTGGTAAACGTAGGAACGACCGGACAGTGGGTCACGGATTGCACCGCCCAGACAGGTAGCAGCACCGCCGAATGGTTCAATCTCGGTTGGATGGTTGTGAGTTTCGTTTTTGAACATCAGCAGCCAATCCTGATCTTCGCCGTCAACGTCAACAGTGATTTTTACAGAGCAAGCGTTGATTTCTTCGGATTCGTCCAGGTCAGTCAGTTTGCCGTTTGCTTTCAGAGCTTTTGCGCCGATGGTAGCCAGGTCCATGAGGCAGATTGGTTTGTTTCTGCCAACGTAGAGTTTTTCACGGAGCTGGAGATATTCATTGTAAGTATCTTTGATGTAGTCGCAGTCAATGCTTACGTTTTCAACGATGGTGGAGAAAGTGGTATGACGGCAGTGGTCAGACCAGTAAGTATCGATCATGCGGATCTCGGTGATGGATGGGCAGCGTTTTTCATCTTCGCGGAAGTATTTCTGGCAGAAGGTGATGTCAGCCAGGTCCATAGCCAGACCGTAATCTTTGATGAATGCTTTCAGACCTGCTTCATCCAGATCGAGGAAGCCTTCCAGTACAGCTACGTCAGCAGGTACATCGAAAGGAGTGTGCAGGGTGGTGAGTGTATCGAGAGTAGTTTCGCAGGATTCCACTGGGTTGATCAGGTTTTTCTTGATCTTCAGGAAATCTTCTTCGCTGACATTACCGGAAACAACGTAAACTTTTGCGGAAGCAACAGTTGGACGCTGGTTCTGTGCAGCCAGCTGGATGCACTGTGCAGCGGAGTCTGCGCGCTGGTCGAACTGACCTGGCAGGAACTGTACTGCGAATACGCGGTCATTTGCAGCGAATTCAGGGAGGTTGTCGTAGATGTCGTCAACCTGTGGCTCAGAGAAGATGCTCAGTTTTGCCATATCGAAGTCTTCTGCAGAGATGTCTTCTACATCGTAGCGGTTGATCACGCGAACATTTTCAACGCTTTCGATGCCGAGGGTGTTGCGGATGTCGGAAAGAACACCTGCAGCTTCTACTGCAAATGGAGTTTTCTTTTCGACATAAATTCTGTAAACAGACATAATTCACACTCCTATGTAATATAATAATAAATTGTTGTTATATTATAGATGGGTGTTCCCACATTCAATTATACCATATTAAAGGTAGATAAGAAACGATTATTTCTAAAAAAGTGCATAATTTGTCAGGAAAAATAAAAATCAGAAGAAAACATGCAATGAATTCTTCTGATTTTGTAAATTAGTTCAGTTCACCGAGGCAATATTCCTCGTTGCAGTCAGTGATTTTTACAGTTCGGAGCTGACCGCAGAGATTGTCTTCACTCTGTACCCAAACAGGGGTATAATTTTTGGTATAGCCAACGTAACCTCCGCGAACCAAATCGGTTTCGAAAAGAACTTCCTCGGTCAGACCGATCTGCTGTTTCATGAAGTTTTTGCGGCAGATTTCCATAGCGTCGGAAAGGATGTGGCTGCGCTGCTCTTTGTCAGCTTTGGTCACCTGATTTGGCATGGTAGCAGCGCGGGTGCCTTTGCGGATAGAGTAAGCAAAGATATGAGTTTTTGCGAAGGCGATTTCTTTGCAGAAGTCCAAGCTCTGCTGGAATTCTTCTTCAGTTTCACCGGCAAAGCCGACCATAACGTCGGTGGTGATGGATGGGTTATCAAAATAACGGCGAATCTTTGCAACGATCTCACGGAAACGTGCGGAATCGTAATGACGGTTCATGCGTTTGAGAGTAGTATCACAGCCGCTCTGCAGGGACAGGTGGAACTGTGGGCAGAACTGCGGCAGGGTCGCCAGCAGCTGATAATCTTCATCGCTGAAGAGGTCTGGTTCCAAAGAGCCAAGACGTACACGTTCAATGCCATCGGTGGTGCAGGCAGCCAGAATTGCATCGATCAGGCGCAGACCGAGATCTTTGCCGTAGCTGGACAGGTCGATGCCTACCAGTACGATTTCACGGAAACCTGCCATGCTCAAATTGTAAAGTTCCATTTTCAAGTCATCCAATGGCTTGGAACGAACAAAGCCGCGTGCATATGGGATGATGCAGTAGGAGCAGTAGTGTTCGCAGCCATCCTGGATTTTTACAAAAGCACGGGTGCGTTCCAGGAAGCTGTCTGCTTTCATCGGTTCGAAGGACTCTCTGCGGTCATGAGCAGGGATGTCCACAATACGTTCGCGAGTTTTTAGGAAGGTATTAACGTGACAGAGAATAGAGGTTTTGTTGCCGGTACCGGTGAGTACGTTTACCTCCGGCATAGCAGCTACTTCAGCAGGATAAGCCTGAGAATAGCAGCCGGTCAAGGCGATAACAGCGTTTGGATTTTGGCGGTGGAAGCGGTGGATCACCTGACGGGTCTTTTTGTCACCGGTGGAGGTAACAGTACAGGAATTAACTACATAAACATCGGCATCTTCGTGTGCTTCAACGATGTCATAACCGTCAGCAGAAAACTGCTGGATCATGATTTGGGTTTCATATTGATTGACCTTGCAGCCCAAGGTATAAAAAGCAGCGCGCATAAAGCCATCCTTTCAAGAGATAATGATGAAAATAGGCGAAAACTCGGTAGAAAATACCGTATTTTTCAGCGAAAAAACAGGTTTACAAATCTGATTATTTCATTATAATATAAATATTATAATGGATTGTGCAGGGGAATACAACTGACGGTTGACGAAAAAAGCTCCTGCTGATATAGTGTAAATATAGGTAATTTGATACAGTGTGTATCAGGAGGAGATTATTTATGAAAAGCGTAGAAATCCATATCAATACCATTAACGATATCCGTAACTTTGTAGACCTCGCATCCCGTTGCTCTTTCGATGTCGATCTGGCATCCGCACGCTACACTGTAAACGGCAAATCCATCATGGGTGTTGCAAGCTTGGATAAATCCAAACCACTGAATGTTCTTATTCACTGCGATGACGATGCAGAATGTGCAGAATTCATTGCTCAGCTGAAACCATACATGGTTGGCTAATCTATGAAAAAACGGACCGGAAGATGATTCTTCCGGTCTTTTTTCTTTTTCCGTCCTCATACACTGTTGGGAAAGGAGGATGGAGAATGAAACAATTTATGCTGCGTATGCTTGCAAGTGTCTTGGCTTTTGGGATGTTGGTGATCCCAGTGACTGCCGTGGAAGTCGGTGAGGATGAACCCAAAGCACAGATCTTAATTGAAATGAACAGTGGAGCAGTGCTGTTGGAACATAACGCCGATGAGCGTTTGCCTATGGCTTCAATTACAAAGCTGATGGGGTTGATCCTTATTGGCGAAGCATTGGAAGCCGGGGAACTGTCCATGGATCAAATGCTGACCTGTTCAGATTACGCAAAATCCATGGGAGGTTCGGAAATTTGGCTGAAAGCAGGAGAGCAAATGTCAGTGGAAGATCTACTGAAAGCAGTATTGATCGCCAGCGCTAACGATGCCATCGTGGTTTTTGCAGAGCAGTTGGGTTCGACGGAGGAAGGTTTTGTTCACATGATGAATCAACGTGCGGAAGAATTGGGGCTAACCAATACACATTTTGTCAACGCCACGGGTTTTGACGAAGAAAACCACTACACCTGTGCAAGAGATGTAGCGAAAATGGCGCAGGAGCTGCAGAAATATCCGGAAATGTTGTCCTACGCAAGAGTGTGGATGGATAGTTTGAGAAATGGTGAAACCATGCTGGTCAATACCAACCGGTTGGTACGTTTTTATCAGGGTACAACAGGTTTAAAAACAGGAACCACCGACGCAGCAGGGCAGTGTCTGTGTGCAACGGCAGAGCGAAATGACTTGAAACTTTGTGCGGTGGTGCTGGGCTGCAAAAGCAGTGACGGTCGCTTTGAGACAGCGAAAGCACTGCTGGATCATGGTTTCGGGAATTACTGCATCTACACACCGGAAATTCTGGAATTGGAACCGTTGGATGTGATCCATGGAACTGAGGAGAAGGTGGAGCTGTATGCTGATGTTCCGCAGCAGCTGGTCGTGCTTCGTGAAGAAGCGCAGTCGATCCTGGCTGAAGTACCGGAACTGGAAGCGAGAGAAGCTCCTTTGGAAGCTGGAGAAGAAGTTGGAAGAGTTCGATTGTTGTCCGGTGAGAAAGAAATTACGTCCTATCCAATTAAAATAAAAGAGCAGATCGAGGAACTGAATTTTGGAAAATGCTTTAGTCTGCTAATGAGAGAATGTGTTTCGATGGATAAAATTAGGAGATAAAGGATCTTTTTGAAGATTTTTTACGGATATTGTGCATGATTTTTTGAAAAAATTTCAAAGGAAACTTGAAATAAGTGCATAAATCGTGTAGAATAACACTATATCCATCTTTGGAGGAATGAAAAATGGCAGTAACATTGAATACAAAACACCTCAGCACATTCGTAAAAGAGCATGAATTGACTGCTATCGCTTCTCAGGTACAGTCTGCTCATGACCTGCTGCACAACAGAAATGGTCTTGGCAATGACTTCCTCGGTTGGTTGGATCTGCCTGTGAACTATGACAAAGAAGAGTTTGCACGCATTCAGGCCGCTGCGAAGAAGGTTCAATCTAATTCTCAGGTGCTGATCGTCATTGGTATCGGTGGTTCTTATCTGGGTGCTCGCGCAGCCATTGAACTGCTCCACTCTCCAATGTACAACTCCCTGCCAAAGGAAACTCCTGAGATATACTTTGCTGGCTGCAGCATCAGCCCGGCTTATCTCAATGAGATCATCCGTCTGTGCGAAGGCAAAGATTTCTCTGTCAATGTTATTTCTAAGTCCGGTACCACCACAGAACCAGCTTTGGCATTCCGTGTATTCCGTGACCTGCTGATCAAGAAGTACGGCGTAGAAGGTGCAAAAGACCGCATCTTCTGTACTACTGATAAAGCACGCGGTACGCTGAAAACCTTGGCTGACCGCGAAGGTTATGAAACCTTCGTTGTTCCAGATGATATCGGCGGACGTTTTTCCGTTCTTACCGCTGTTGGTCTGCTGCCGATCGCAGTATCCGGCGCAGATATCAGCAAACTGATGGAAGGTGCAGCTGCTGCTCGCGAAGCGTACAGTGTCTGCGACCTGACCACCAATGACTGTTACCGTTATGCGGCTTACCGCAATATCCTTAACAGAAAAGGCAAATCCATCGAATTGATGGTCAGCTATGAACCAGCCTTTGCCATGATGGCAGAGTGGTATAAACAGTTGTTTGGCGAAAGCGAAGGTAAAGATGGCAAGGGCCTGTATCCTTCTTCTGTAATTTTCTCCACGGATCTTCATTCCATGGGTCAGTTCATTCAGGAAGGTTCCCGCATCATGTTCGAAACCGTAGTTGATATTCAGAAACCGAAGTACGATCTGTACATTGCGGAAGATGAAGAAAACTTCGACGGTCTGAACTTCCTCGCAAACCAGAACATGTCCGTTGTAAACCAGAAGGCAATGCAGGGTACCATCCTCGCTCATACCGAAGGCGGTACTCCAAATATGATCCTCGAGGTTCCAGAAATCAACGAATATGAACTGGGCCAGATGATTTACTTCTTCGAGAAAGCTTGCGCAGTATCCGGCTACATGCTGGGTGTGAATCCGTTCGACCAGCCAGGTGTTGAAAGCTACAAACGCAATATGTTTGCACTGCTTGGCAAACCAGGTTACGAAAACGAAAAAGCAGCTTTGGAAGAAAAACTTAAATAGTATTTTTGGTGTTCAAAACACAAGGACACATAAAGGGAGGCATTTTTTATGATTAAACTCATCGTTGGTACAAAAGGTACCGGTAAAACCAAAACCATGGTAGAACAGGCTAACGCTGCTGTAGAAACTTCTAAAGGCAACGTTGTATTCGTAGAAAAAGGCATGGGCGTTCGTCACGAACTGTCCAACAACATCCGTCTGGTTGATACCGAAGAATTCGATATCCATGGCTTCGACAAATTCACCGGCTTCCTGAGCGGTATTCTGGCAAGCAACTACGACATTACCCATCTGTTCGTAGATGGTACCTTCAAAATCGGTTCCAAAGAGAAAAACTACGAAGGTCTGGCTAACATGATCCTGCACCTGGCTAAAATCGCTCCACAGGAAACCGAAATCGTATTCTCCGTTTCCTGCGCAGCTGAAGATCTGCCATCTTCCCTGCAGCACTTTGCAAAATAATCTGATTTTCAGAGGTTTTCATCTCCGGCTCACTGAGCCGGAGATTTTTTTATATAGTCAATTTTCATAAGGAAACGACACGGAAAAACGGAAAATTGTAAGCCCTGAAAAAAGTGATTGTTAAGGGAAAAAATGCGGAATTTTCGGTTGACAAAGGCGAAAAGGTTTACTATAATAATCTTCGTGATGAATCGAGTGATGGGGAAAGTCTGTCCGAAAAAGCTTTTCACATCAGGGTCCGAAGCCCATAGATTCGAAGGCGCTGATTGCGAAGTGATTATAACTGGCCATTTGCAGCAGCAGCCTCACAATGGCTGAAAGGAAAGTCGTTATGCAGCTTGACCTGAAAAAACTGTTTGAATCGGGAGATCAGCCGCTGGTATTCCAGTATGACTTAGATCTGACTGATTTGGAACAGTGGGGAGAAAAACCGTTCGGTACTCCAGTTGCCCTGAAAGGACGTGTGGTGAACCGAGCTGGTATTGTCACACTGACTTATAGTGCGGATGTGGCTTACTCCACCAAATGTGCTCGTTGTCTGGAATCACTCCAGGACGAAATGCACATGGAATTTACACACACAGTCGTACGGCAGCTGAACCAGGAATCTGACGATGATTACATCGTTGTTCCAAACGGTTTGCTGGATATGGACGAACTCGCAACCGATGACATCAGTTTGGAACTACCAATCCGAGTTGTATGTTCTGAAGATTGCAAAGGCCTTTGCCCTGTTTGTGGTGTAAATTTAAACAAAGAAACCTGTGACTGCGAAATGCCAAAATGGACAGTAGGTCACAGAAATCCTTTTGAAGACTTATTATAATAATTTTGTAAGGAGTGCTTAAACAATGGCAGTACCAAAGAGAAAAGTATCCAGAGCTCGCAGAGATAAAAGAAGATCTTCCGTATGGAAACTGGAAGCACCAGCATTCTCCACTTGCCCACAGTGCGGCGAACTGAAAGTTCCACATCGCGTATGCGCACACTGCGGCTTCTACAAAGGCGTAGAAGTAATCAAAAAAGCATAATCTTAGTCTAAAGATTACGGAGTAGAGGGGGAGCAATCTTCCTCTGCTTTTTTGTTATAGGGGAAACCACGGCGAAAGGAGAGAGTTGAATGGCAGTAAAAATTACCGGTATCATTCCTGGAAGTCCTGCAGAGAAAGCAGGCATTCAGCCGGGAGATGTACTGATCAGTATCAATAAGAACCCGATCATCGATGTTCTTGACTACCGTTTCTACATGACTGACATCCATCTGGAGCTGCTTCTCCACAATGAGGCGAAGGAGCTGCGCACAGTTTCTGTGCGTAAAGGCGAATACGACGATTTAGGTTTGGAATTTGAAACCTATCTGATGGATAAACAGATGGGCTGCCGCAACAAGTGTATCTTCTGCTTTGTGGATCAGACTCCGAAGGGAATGCGTCCATCCCTGTACTTCAAGGATGACGATACCCGTATGTCCTTCCTGTTTGGTAACTATACCACTCTGACCAACCTGAAGGATGGCGACATCGAACGCATCATTAAGATGCACATCAGTCCGATCAATATTTCTGTTCACACCACCAATCCAGAGCTTCGCGTGGAAATGATGGGCAATCCATCTGCCGGCGAAAAACTGCGTTACATCAAAATGCTGACCGATGGTGGCATTAAGGTAAATTCCCAGTTGGTGCTTTGTCCGGGTATCAATGACGGCGAAGAACTGGAACGCAGCATCCGTGAGCTGTCTGCTCTCTGTCCAAATCTGCAGAGCATTGCAGTGGTTCCGGTAGGTCTTACCAAACATCGCAACGGTCTGTATCCTCTGCGAACTTTTAATGCAGAAGAAGCAAGAAAAGTTGTAGAAGTGACCGAGCGTTGGGGCGATAAACTGGGTGCGGAACAGGAAAGCCGCATTGTTTATGCATCGGACGAATTCTATCTGCTGGCAGGATTGCCGATTCCGGAACCGGAGTTCTACGGTGACTTTGATCAGCTGGATAACGGCGTGGGTCTGCTGGCCCTGCTGGAACAGGAATTCCGTGCTGCAATGATGCAGGCAGGGGAATTTACCGAAGAAAAACACATTGCCATCGCTACTGGTGAACTGGCTTATCCAATGATGTGCGGTTTTGCACAGCGCATTATGGAAAAGTTCCCAACAGTGAAAATCGGCGTGGAGAAGATCGTCAACGACTTCTTTGGCCATACTGTTACCGTTGCCGGTTTGGTGACCGGTCAGGACCTGATCGCACAGTTGAAAGGCAAAGAGCTTGGTTCCGAACTGTTGATCCCATCTACCATGCTTCGCCATGAACAGGACCGTTTCCTGGATGATGTAACTCGCGAAGAAGTGGAACAGGCACTGTCTGTATCTCTGTGCACCACCGAAAATGATGGTTTTGATTTACTTGAGAAGATTCTTTCCCCATCTATTTGGGAATAATAAATATAAAGAGGAGGCGTAAACCATGTCCCATAAACCAGTGGTTGCAATCGTAGGACGTCCAAACGTTGGTAAGTCCACACTGTTCAACAAACTGATCGGTCAGAGATTGTCTATTGTAGAAGACACTCCTGGTGTTACTCGTGACCGTATCTATGCTCCATGTGAATGGAGAAACAAGGAAGTTATGCTGGCTGATACCGGCGGTATCGAGCCATATTCCGATGACGTTATCCTGTCCCAGATGCGCCGTCAGGCTCAGTTGGCAATCGACAGCGCCGACGTTATCGTACTGGTAACCGATATGAAAACCGGCGTTACCGCAACCGACTCTGATGTTGCTGCAATGCTGCTGAAGAGCAAAAAACCGGTAGTACTCTGTGTAAACAAAGTAGATAACATCGGTGACGTTCCACCAGAATTCTACGAATTCTATAACCTGGGTCTGGGTGATCCAATCCCTGTGTCTTCTGTTCACGGTCATGGCACCGGCGACCTGCTGGATGCGGTTTACGACCATCTGAACTTCGACGATATGGAAGACGAAATGGAAGGTGCAATCAAGGTTGCAGTTGTTGGTCGTCCAAACGCAGGTAAATCTTCTCTGGTCAATGCAATTGCCGGCGAAGAAAAAGTAATCGTTTCCAACATTGCTGGTACTACCCGCGATGCGACCGATACTCTGGTAGAAAATCAGTACGGTAAATACGTTATGATCGATACCGCAGGTATCCGCCGCAAGAGTAAAGTAGAAGAAGCGATCGAAAAATACAGTGTTCTCCGTTCTTACATGGCAGTTGACCGTGCTGACGTTTGCGTTATCATGATCGATGCACTGGAAGGCTTCTCTGAACAGGACTCCAAAATCGCAGGTTACGCTCATGAACAGGGCAAAGGCTGCGTTGTTTGCATCAACAAATGGGATGCTGTTGAGAACAAAACCGATAAGACCATGAATGAATTCCTGAAAAACCTGGAAATCGACTTCTCCTTCATGTCTTACGCTCCAATTCTCTTCATTTCTGCAAAGACCGGTCAGCGTATTCCAAAACTGTTTGAAACCATCAACATGGTTTACGAACAGAATGGTCGCCGCGTAACCACAGGTATGCTGAACGAAATGCTGGCATATGCAACTGCCCGTGTTCAGCCACCTTCTGATAAAGGTAAACGTCTGAAAATTTACTACATGACTCAGGTTTCTACCCGCCCACCAACATTTGCAAGCTTTGTAAACCGTGCGGACCTGTATCACTTCTCTTATCAGCGTTATCTGGAAAACCAGATTCGTGAAACTTTCGGTTTGGATCACACTCCGATCCGTATGCTGACCAGAGAGAAAGAAAAGAAATAGTTGCGATTCCTTGAAGCGCATATTACTATTATAGTGTAGTATTTTCAAAGGAGATTTGATATGGAAGCAACTATTTGGGCTGTACCTGCCATTGCTTTGCTGGGCTACCTGTTGGGTAGCTTCAGCTTTGCAGTTATCGTCAGCCGCATTTACGCAAAAGATGATGTAAGAAATCATGGCAGCCATAACGCCGGAATGACCAATGTTTTGCGTGTGTACGGAGTAAAACCTGCATTCTTTACTCTGCTGGGGGATTTTGCAAAAGGTATCATTTCCGTTATGCTTGGTCGAATGATTTTCCAGGCATTGGGCATCACTGGTTTTGACGCCGGATATATTGCCGGTTATGGCGCACTGATGGGTCATTTGTTCCCACTGTGGTTTGGTTTCCGTGGAGGCAAGGGTGTTGCGACCAGTATGGGTATCATGTTTGCCATCAATCCATTGGTGATCAGCTTGATGCTGGTGATCATGCTTCCGTTTGTGTTCATCGTTCGCCTTGTATCTTTGGCATCGATCATCGGTGCGGCATTGTACCCATTTGCTACATACCTGCTGCTCAGCTATCAGGGCAAACCTGCACTGATCGATAGCTGCTTATCCGCAGTATTTGCAGTAACGGTTATTTGGATGCACCGCAGCAACATCAAACGCCTGCTCAACGGCACAGAGAAACGTCTGACTCTGCCAAAAAAAGAAGACAAAAACAAACAGTGATCATCATC
>JAZQXX010000077.1:0-2262 GCA_045633085.1 Negativibacillus sp.
ATTTTTGTTCAGAACAGCGTGTTTGCAGTGCTTCATCAGCTGCAGTTTGCAGTTGCGATAGTCTTCTTCGCTCTCGTGTTCCATTGGACCAACATGGTCAACGCCGAGGTTGAGGAACAGACCAACATCAAATTCCATACCGTAAACACGGTCCATTTTGTATGCCTGAGAGGATACTTCCATGGTCAGGTATGGGATATCGCTCTGTTTGCACTGAGCAAAATGTTTCTGCAAATCGATGGATTCCGGAGTGGTCAGATGTGCTTCGTGGTCCTCCACACCGGTGTATACTTCAACAGTGGACAGAACACCGCTGCGTTTGCCGCAGTATTTGTCCAGAATGCTTTTGATAAAGTAAGTGGTGGTAGTTTTACCTTTTGTACCGGTCAAACCAACAACATTCATGTCTTTCCAGGCATGTCCATAGAAAATCATAGCAACCAGGGACATTGCTTTGCGGATGTCAGTAACCTGTACGAAAGGCACATCAACGTTTTCGTAACGGCTCTGTGCCAAGTATGCCGCTGCACCTTTGCTGATAGCATCCTGCAGGTACTGTTCTTTGAAGGTCACACCCTTGCAAATGAAGAAGGTGTTCTCCTGCACATCGGCAGAGTTATAGGAAAGATAAGTAAATTCGTGGTCGTACTGTTCTCGCGGGCAGCGGAAGTCTGCCAGCAGACCTTCTTTTTCCAGCACATCAACGATTTGATGGATGGAAATTTTGGTTTCAACGTTCATATATGCTTACCGCCTTTCTGTCAACGGTGATTTATGTCTTTAACCCTTTGATTATACCACAAATCTCGCGAGAAAACAGTACTAAATTATGAATTCGGAGGAACTTTTCCAAGTTCCTCCGCGCTACGCTAAATCAACATCGGCTGAATCTGCCGTCCGTCCAGTGCAGCTTCAACCGTTGGGATCAACTGCGACAAATCAGCGACGACCGAACGAGGCTTTCCTGCCGGATCATCCTGCCTCATCGGTACAAAGTACAGATTTCGCTGGCTCATCAGCTGACCGATGTTTCTTCCGGCAGCTGCAAGAGCATCGTTGGTGCTGACCGCCAAAACCACCGGCTTATCGTTGCGGATGTGAGATTTCACCGCCATGGTCACCGGCGTATCATTGATACCGTTGGCGATTTTCGCCAGCGTATTGCTGGTGCAGGGAGCTACCACAAGCACATCCAGCAGTTTCTTCGGACCGATCGGTTCTGCCTGTGGGATCGTATGTACCACTTCTTTTCCGCACAGTGTTTCCATGGCTGCAATGGTGCTTTCCGCTGTACCAAAACGGGTATCCAAGGTATAAGCATTCTCGCTGAGGATCGGTAGAATATCCCATCTTTCGTCGGAAGCCAGCTGTTTCAGCTGCTCCAATGCGGCGGCAAATGTACAAAACGAACCGGTCATCGCAAAGCCAATGCGTACTTTTTCCATGCTGTTACCCCTTTCTCATGTTCAGAACAGTGTCTGCAATCAACTCACCTGCCGACTGAGGACTGTGTTTTCCTGGCAAGGCAGCTGCCAGCAGAACGCGACGCTTCTGCTTCTCTGCTGCGTCAAAATCAATGCCGTAGGGTTTCGATGCCAGTTCCAACAACAGGCTTTTTTCATTACACAGAGCCAACTCATTTTCACCAAGTACTCGCTGTGGAACAGTATTGAAAATCAGCTGCTGCTCAGGTAAAATGCTCGACAATGCAGACAAGCTGATGGTTTCTACACCTTCAGCCGCTGCCCAAATACGTTGCTCCGGTCTGCGTGCTGCCAAAGTCAGCTCCACACCAAAGGCCTTCAATCGCGGAATCAATGCCCGTGCAATGCGACCACCGCCGCAAATCAGCACTCTGCTCTTCCACAGGGAAATCGGCAGCTGCTCCATGGCCAGTTCAATGGCGGCTTCTGCTGTCAGCACCGCATTGGCCACAGTCAGCTCCTCCACCTTGAAGAAATCCCGCACCGCCAAATCATGCTGTTCTGCCAGCCGAATTTCTTCCTCCGTGAGATTTCCGGCAAAAATTTCTGCAGTCGTCGGGATTTTTTCGAAGCAATCGGTCAAATCAATCTCTCGGTCAGCAAAGGGAGCATTCAACTTCCCACCTTTGCTCATCGACAAAGGTAACAGCACAAGCTCTGCCTGTTCCAAAACGGAAGGTTCCTCTGCAACTGTGACACGTTCAAAGGGTTCTTTTCCCGAAAAACCAAGTGCGGTGACAGAAAAGCCTCTCTGCGCCAGTGTATTCGCTGCATACAC